>NZ_VIUG01000052.1:0-25786 GCF_007828255.1 Pseudomonas sp. SJZ078
CTCCCACGGTCTGTACTGCGGCTAACAGTCAGAATCGAGCCTTGTCCCTCTTCCTCCCTTCAAGTCCTACCATACAAGCGAGCCTGCTCGCGATGGGGACAACACGGTTCAGAGCTGTAAACTCAGCGCCCGAACCGCCCCGGCCAACCAGTGAGGGTCTTGGGCCGAGGCGTCGCATAAGTGCGCACCTTCGATGTCGACAGCCCCAGCCGCACCAGGGATTCGGCAATGGTCACCGCCGCTGTCACCCCATCGACCACCGGCACCCCGGTGCGTTGGCGGATCTGCTCATCGAGCCCGGCCATGCCGCCACAACCCAGACAGATGACTTCGGCCTTGTCTTGGCTGACCGCCAGCTCGGCCTGGCGGACGATGGTTTCGACTGCCCGCTGCGGGTCTTCCTCTAACTCCAATACCGCCAGGCCACTGGCCCGCACCGAGGCACAGCGGTCGTACAGGCCGGACAGCTTGAGACGGTCTTCGATCAGTGGCACGGTGCGGTCCAGGGTGGTGACCACCGAATAGGCATGGCCGAGGAACATGGCGGTGCTGGCGCCCGCGTCGGTGATGTCCACCACCGGGACGTCGAGCAGTTCCTGCAGACCTTCTCGGCCGTGTTCGCCATAGCCGGCCTGGATCACTGCGTCGAACGGTTGGTCGTAGGACATCACCCGATCCATCACGGCGATGGCGGCCAGGTAACTTTCGAAATTGCCTTCAATCGAGTCGGCACCGAAATGCGGTGTGAGCCCGACGATTTCGGTGCCGGGTGCGGCCACGGCCTGGGCTTGCCGGGCGATGGCTTTGGTAATGGATTCGGTGGTGTTGACGTTGACCACGAGAATTCGCATGAGCAGTTTCCTTTAACGCAGAAAAGACGGCGGCCCGCATCGGTGGGCCGCCTTGAACGATCAATGGCTGACGTTATCCACAGCGATGGATTCACCGCTGACGTCTTCGTAATACGCTTGGCGCTTGGCGATGATCAGGTACAGCAGGCCGGCAATCGAAGCGCCGATCAGCCAGGAGAACGGTGAAACGCTGGCGAAGCCGGGCACCAGCGCGAGGACGATCGCGATCAAGGCCGCCGGAATGAATGCCGCCACGGCCCGCAGGTTGACCCCGTTGCTGTAGAAGTACGCACCGTTCGGGTCCTCGCTGTACAACTGCGGCACGTTGATGCGGCCTTTTCGCAACAGCCAGTAGTCGACCATGATCACGCCGTACAGCGGGCCGAGCAGGGCACCGAGCCCGGACAGGAAGTACACGATCACCAGCGGGCTGTTATAGAGGTTCCACGGCAGGATCAACACGGCGATGGCGGCGCTGATCAAGCCGGCGCGGCGGAAGTTCAGGTACTTGGGCGCCAGGTTGCTAAGCACGAAGGCCGGGGCGACGAAGTTGGCCATGATGTTCACCGCCACGGTGACGATCAGGAACGCCAGGCAACCGAGCACCAGAAAAAAGGTGTTGGGGATCGAGGCGATGACCTGGGTCGGGCTCTCGATGATCTGTCCGTTGATCTGGAACTGCGCACCGCACAAAAGGACCGTGATGGCGGCAAACACCAGGATATTCACCGGCAGCCCCCAGAAGTTGCCGACGATGATGGTCCGACGGCACGGGGAAGAGCGGGCGAAGTCACAGAAGTTGAGCACCAGCGTGCCGTAGATCGCCAGCCACAGCGCGCCGCCGGCGAAGATATTGCGCCACATCTCGCCGCCGGTCAGCGGTTCGCGGATCGACCAGGCAGTGGTTGCATCGGCCTGGGTGTACATCCATCCGGCCAGGGCCGCGACGGTCACCAGGATTACCGGCCCGGCGAAGCCTTCGTAACGGCGCACCGTTTCCATGCCGTAGGCCAGGATCAACAGTTGCACGAACCAGATCGCCACGAAACACACCCAGCCCAGGCTCGACAGGCCAAGGATCGAATTGTGGTCGTAGTCGGCGAAGCCTGGATGAATCGCCGTCAGCAACACTCGGAAAACCACCGACGCGAGATAGGTCTGAATGCCAAACCAAGCGATGGCGATGACGGCCCTGATCAATGCGGGAATCTGTGCGCCATGGATGCCGAAGCTGATCCGGCTGATCACCGGGAAAGGCACTCCGGTCTTCTGGCCCATGTAGCCGGACAGGTTCATGAAACCGTACACCAGGGCCGCGCCGATCCCCAGGGACAGGAGGATCTGCCAGCCACCCAGGCCCAGCGCATACAGGCCGATGGCGAAGGAGTAGTTGGCGATGTTGTGTACGTCGTTGGTCCACAGGGCAAAGATGCTGTAGCGCCCCCAGCGTCGACCTTCGGCCTTGGTCGGTGCCAGATCCTTGTTGTGCAGCCTCGGACTCAAGGCCAGGGTGGCGGTGCTTTGATCATCGAAGGCAGTGGTGGGTGAGGGTAGATCCAGCGCGATGTTGTTGGAGAGACTTGTACGCATTCCGGCAGGCTCCTGATTCTCGGCGCAGCGATGACTGTGCATGAGCGTGGGCTCGGCAATCTTCGTCGCGGCGCGGCAAGCATCATTGGTGATGGGGCATCTGCAGCCTGTACGGGATAGGGCGCTTCAGGCTTGCGGATCTAAAGTGTGTGTATGTTTTATTTGGTTTGTATACAAAACACTTGTCGTCTCAAGCCAGATTTGTGCCAAGCAAAGATCTAACAGCAGTTATCTTGATTTCGATTAGTTATCAATTTTTAGATAACTCTATGAAATTTGGCGCTTATAAATTGACTGTTTGAACAGGTATTTATTTTTTGAAGATTGGCAGCAGAGACGGGAGGGGCAGCGAGCGAAACGCAATGGTGTAACTTTTCGGTGCATTGCATGAAGAAGTGCACACAAAAATGCCACCTGAAGTGACATTTTTGTGTACAGGAAGACCGGCTACGATATCAAGCCTTGGATTTGCTGATGATGTTGCCGGCGTGCAGGCCGCACTCCTTCTGCGTTGCTTCTTCCCACCACCAGCGGCCTTCGCGTTCGTGCTGGTTCGGCAATACCGGGCGGGTGCAGGGCTCGCAGCCGATGCTGATGAAGCCGCGCTCATGCAAGCTGTTGTAGGGCAACTCCAGCATGCGGATGTAGCCCCAGACTTCCTCGCTGGTCATCTGCGACAGCGGGTTGAATTTGTACAGGGTACGCTCCGGCGTGGAGAACGCCGTGTCGATTTCCAGCACGGCCACCTGGCTGCGAGTGCCCGGGCTCTGGTCGCGGCGCTGGCCGGTGGCCCAGGCACGAACGTCGGACAGCTTGCGGCGCAGCGGTTCGATCTTGCGGATGCCGCAGCACTCGCCATGACCGTCCTTATAGAAACTGAACAGACCCTTTTCCCTCACGAAAGGCTCAAGTTTCGTATGGTCCGGTGAGATCAGTTCGATATCGATCTTGTAGTGCTCTCGGACCTGATCGATGAACCGATAGGTTTCCGGGTGCAGGCGACCGGTGTCGAGGCTGAACACCTTGACGTTCTTGTTCAGCTTCCAGGCCATGTCCACCAGCACCACATCCTCGGCGCCGCTGAAAGATATCCACAGGTCATCGCCGAATTCGGCGAAAGCCAGCTTGAGGATGTCTTGTGGAGACTTGTTGGCATAGGTCGTGGCGAGTTCCACGACATCAAACGATGGGCTCATCAGGCGGTTTCCTACAGGTCGGTGGCGCTGCGCGCTCTATAGGACGCTGATGGTAACAAAACCGGCCGGGGCTGGCGCGTTCCTGTGCGTTGCGGCTAGAGTCGGCAGGCCTTTTGTTCACTCAACCGATAAACATCAGAAAATGGGAGTGTCTTGTGGAAATTGCCTGTCTTGACCTGGAAGGTGTGCTGGTCCCGGAAATCTGGATCGCCTTCGCCGAAAAAACCGGGATTGAATCCCTCAGGGCAACCACTCGGGACATTCCCGACTACGACGTGCTGATGAAGCAGCGGTTGCGCATCCTCGACGAACATGGCCTCAAGCTCTCCGACATACAGGAGGTCATTGCCACGCTCCAGCCGCTGAACGGTGCCATCGAGTTCGTCGATTGGCTGCGCGAGCGCTTCCAGGTGGTGATTCTTTCCGACACGTTCTACGAATTTTCCCAACCCTTGATGCGCCAATTGGGTTTCCCGACGTTGCTCTGCCATCGTCTGATCACGGATGAAGGTGGGCGGGTGACGGGCTATCAACTGCGCCAGAAAGATCCCAAGAGGCAGTCGGTCCTGGCCTTCAAGAGCCTGTATTACCGGGTGATTGCGGCGGGGGATTCCTACAACGACACCACCATGCTCAGCGAAGCCGACGCCGGTATCCTGTTCCATGCGCCGGACAATGTGATCAGGGAATTCCCGCAGTTCCCGGCGGTACACAGCTTTGCCGAGTTGAAGCAGGAATTCATCAAGGCGTCGAACCGCAATCTGAGCCTGTAAACACTATCCCCTGTGGGAGCGGGCTTGCTCGCGAATGCGGTGGGGCAGTGACGATGATGTTGACTGACACACCGTATTCGCGAGCAAGCCCGCTCCCACAGGGTTGTGTGTCTATGCTCAAAGGCTCTGCAGAGTATCGAGCAGCACTTTGACCTTGGTAATCGACTCCTGATACTCCGCCTGCCAGTCCGAATCCGCGACAATCCCACCGCCACCCCAGCAACACACCTGTCCATCCTTGACCAGCAAGCTGCGGATGGCGATGGAGCTGTCCATTTCCCCGCGCACGTCCAGATACAGCAACGAACCGCAATAAAGTCCGCGCCGGGTCGGTTCGAGTTCGTCGATGATCTGCATGGCGCGGATCTTCGGGGCGCCGGTGATGGAGCCGCCGGGGAAGCTGCCGGCGATCAGATCCAGGGCATCTTTGCCGTCGGCCAGTTCGCCGGTCACGCTGCTGACCAGGTGATGCACGTTCGGGTAGCTTTCCAGGCTGAACAGTTCCGGCACCCGCACCGAGCCGGTCCGGCAGGTGCGGCCCAGGTCGTTGCGCAACAGGTCGACGATCATCAGGTTTTCCGCGCGGTCCTTGGGGCTGGCCAGCAGTTCGGCGGCGTGGGCCGCGTCTTCCTTGGGCGTTGTGCCGCGGGGGCGGGTGCCCTTGATCGGCCGGGTTTCCACCTGGCCTTCGCTGACTTTGACGAAACGTTCCGGCGACAGGCTCAGCACCGCACCGCCGTCGGGCAGGCTCTGGAAACCGGAAAACGGTGTCGGGCATGCCGTGCGCAGCGCCTGGTAGGCGGCCCAGGCATCACCCTGGCAGGGCGTGCGGAAGCGTTGGGCAAAGTTGACCTGATAGCAGTCGCCGGCCTGGATATACGCCTGGATGCGTTCGAACGATTGTCGGTAGGCTTCGGCGCTGAGGTCCGGCGTCATCGGTCCTTCAAGGCTGAACGGGGGAACGGCGACGGTGGTCGGCTGGCTGAACAGGGCGATCAGGCGTTGGCGTTCGTCTTCGCTGCAATGGGGATGGAACACCAGTTGGCTGGTGCCCGCCTGGTGATCGCTGATCAAAGCCCAGTCGTACACGCCAAAACGCGCGTCGGGCAGTTGCAGGTCGTCCTGGGCGTGGGACGGTAAAGTTTCTAGGCGTCGACCGAAGTCGTAACTCAAGTAGCCGATCAGGCCGCCGGCGAAGGGCAATTGCACCGTGGCCGGCAGCGCCGCGTCGCCCAGTTGCGTCAGCTGAATGCGCAGGCGTTGCAGGAAATCGCTGCCGCTCTCGTTCGGCAACACCGCCAATTGTGCCAGCGGCCAGGCGCTGAGCAGGTCGTAACGCCCACGCTCGGCACTCGGCCGGCCACTGTCGAGCAGCACGCTGCCCGGGGCATGACGGATTGCCGCGAAATACTCGGCGGGGTTGGTGCGGTATGGCAGCGGGTATACGGAGCAGGTTGGCATGGGCGGGGCGGGTCAGCCATTCAGGCGGGGAAGCGATTGTAATCCCCTGTAGGATTTGCTCCTAGAGGGATGTCGGAGATGGGCACGTCTGTGGCTGTCGATGATGACTGGGGGAAGTATTTGTGATGAGAACATTCTGTGGCGAGGGGATAAATCCCCTCGCCACAAGTCCACAATGTCCCCGGTCCAAATAATTTGCAGTGTGCAGGTTTAGAGAGATCAGCCCTCAACCGGCGGAATATGCCCAAACAACTTTTGGGCAAACGCCACCCGCTCCTCCACGGTCTCAACCACCCCCCGGGCCTTGAGCTCTTCCAGGTGTGCTTCTACTGCATGGGTGCGCAAGGTCAGGCCGCAGTCGTTGGCGATCTGGATGTTCAGCCCCGGCCGGGCGTTCAGTTCCAGGATCAACGGCCCTTTTTCCTGGTCCAGCACCATGTCCACGCCGATGTAGCCCAGTCCGCACAGCTCATAGCAGCCGGCAGCCAGTTTCATGAAACCGTCCCAGTAGGGCAGTTGCACGCCGTCCACCGCGTTGGTGGTGTCGGGGTGTTTGGCGATGATGTTGTTCAGCCAGGTGCCGCGCAGCGTCAGGCCGGTGGCAAGGTCCACGCCTACACCGATAGCGCCTTGGTGCAGGTTGGCCTTGCCGCCCGACTGGCGGGTCGGCAGGCGCAGCATGGCCATCACCGGATAGCCCATCAGCACGATGATGCGGATGTCCGGCACGCCTTCGTAGCTGATGCTCTTGAAGATCTGGTCCGGCACCACGCGGTATTCGATCAGCGCCCGGTCACGGTGTCCGCCCAAGGAATACAGGCCGGTGAGGATGCTGGAAATATGGTGCTCGATTTCCTCATGGCTGATGATCTTGCCGGACACGGTGCGATAGCGGCCTTCGAAGCGGTCGGCAATCACGATGATGCCGTCGCCACCGGCACCCTGGGCGGGCTTGATCACGAAGTCGGTGCGCCCGCCGATGATCCCGTCGAGTTTGTCGATCTCCTTTTCGGTGGAGATGATTCCGTACAGTTCCGGTACGTGGATGCCGGCGGCGATGGCCCGTTCCTTGGTGATGATCTTGTCATCGACGATGGGGTACAGGCTGCGCTTGTTGTATTTGAGCACGTAGTCGGCATTGCGCCGGTTGATGCCCATGATGCCCCGGGCTTCCAGGGCCTTCCAGGTTTTCCAGAAACCGAACATTACGAGTCAGCCTTGAGGAAGGCCTTGAACCGTACCAGCTCGGTCAGGCGGTAGCCGCGGTAACGACCCATGGCAAGCATGAAGCCTACCAGGATCAGCAGGATCGCCGGGAAAGTGAAAACGAAGTACACCAGCTCCGGCACGCTCATGATCAGGTGCGCCAGGGATGCGGCGAACAGGGTGCCGATGGCGACTTTCATGGCATGGCCGCCGCCGCGCTCTTCCCAGGTGATGGACAGGCGTTCGATGGTCATGGTCAGGATCACCATCGGGAACAGCGCCACCGACAGGCCTCGCTCCAGGCCCAGCTTGTGGCTGAACAGGCTGATGGCGGCGATCAGCACCACCACGAACGTCAGCACCACCGAAAGCCTCGGCAGCATCTGCAACTTGAGGTGTTCCAGGTAGGAGCGAAGTGACAGGCCCAGGGCCGTGATCACCGTGAACAGGACGATCCCGAAGCCCAGCTGGGTTTCGCGAAAAGCCAGGGCAATCAGCACCGGGGTAAAGGTTCCCAGGGTCTGTAGGCCGATCAGGTTGCGCAGGACCAGGATCACCAGCACGCCGATGGGAATCATCACCATGATCATGAACGTCTGCTGAGTTTGCAGGGGCAGGCCGTAGAGCGAATATTCGAGGAAGTTGGCGTCGGTGTTCTCGTCCGTCAGCTTGGCCAGGCGAATGGCGTTCATCTCGCTGTTGTTCATGCTGAAGGTGACGGTGGCTTTCTTGCCCCCATCGACGGTGATCAGGTTCTCATCGCCGGTCCACCACAGCAGACGGTCGGTGGGCAGGCCCTGTTCGCCGGTGTCCGGGTTGAAATACAGCCAGTCGGTGCCGTTGAAGCTGCGCAGCCACAGTTCCGGTGTCTGTGGCTGGTCGGCCACCAGGCGGATGGTGTGGACCTTTTCCACCGGCACGTGGGCGATGGACAGCACCAGTTCGACGATTCTGGCCTTGTTGCTCGAAGACGGGTCGCCGGCCAGCAACAGTTTGACATTGTCGTCGTTGAGGTTGTTGACCCGCTTGATGGCTTCGCTGATGAAGGTCTCGACGTCGGCCGAGTGCTGGCGGATCGGCGCGAGCAGGGCTTCGGCGGCGATCTTCTCCGGGCCTTCGATGGCGATGCTGTCGCGGAAGGTCGGTCCCTTGACCTTGGTTTTGTCGGCGCTGTAGCGCTTGGTCAGCACCAGGCGGTAATAGAGGGTCTGGTTGCCCTTGGCCCGGCGGGCCGACCACGTCACCTTGCGGTTGCCGTCGATCCGGTTCACCGCTACGCCGTAATTGTTGGAAATGAAGCTCTCGTTGAGGCTGACATAGTCGCGGCTCAGGGGCGGCACGAACATCTGGATCTTCACCGGGTCCTTGGCGTTGGGCACGAACTCGACCTTGGCGTCGATGTTCCACAGGTCGTCCGTGGCGTCTTCGGTCACCGGGATGCCGAGCACGAAAATCTGATAGGCCGTCACCGACAGGCCCAGCACCACCAGGATGGCGATCAGCATTTTCAAATGGAGGGTAAGGGAGCGCATTGGAAATTACTCTGCGGTAAGAGCGGCAGTGGTGCAGGCGGGTTTGCCGGCAGCGTATTTGAGGCTGGGGTCGACCAGTGCGTCGAAGCGCTTGAGCGCCTCGGAACCGATCAGCAACGGGTATTGGAAGGCGCTGCGGTCGGTCAGGTTCACTTCGATGCTGCGCAGGGCCGAGCCCATGCAGATATCCAGTTCGATGACCGGCCGGGCCGTGTATTTCTTGCCTTCTTCCGGGTCGTAGTCACCGGCGCGGCGTTTGATCTTGCTGACCCGGGCCAGCGGACGTTCGATGGGGTGCGAATGGGCCGCGTCGATGGCGAGATAGAAACGCACCCAGGATTCGCCATTGCGCTTGAAGCGCTTGATATCGCGGGCACTGAGGGAGGCGGTCTTGGCACCGGTGTCCAGCTTGGCGGCCACCTCCAGGTCGATGCCCTGCAGCGCTGCGTATTCGTTGAGGCCGTACACGGTCTTTTCACCCGCCGCGGCGAGCCCCGGCAGGCACATGAAGCAGAGGACAGCGGATAAGGGCTTGAATGTCATAGATCCTGGTGCACGGCGTTCCGTTTATCGGTTCAGGCCCTGGCATTACTGCACAAGCTCCTTCGGTAGCCTTCTCTCTATTAGAGCAGGAGAGCGGCAAACAGCGCGGCATTCTAGCACGGTGGTTTTCTGACGCCACCGCCGACCGGACGTTGCAAACCCGGCCAAGGGGCGGTTGTGTAGAAGGTGTTTATTGGAAGATTGTCGACAATGTTGTTTTTTGTTTTGACGTTTACGTTATGTTTGGGTACTTTTTGCCATATTGATTAAAAAGGTGTCGACAATATGCTCGATCAGCTCGAAGCGCCGGTGCCGGCCCAGGACGATTCGGAAACCCTTTCCGAAAACGTCTTCCGGCGTATCCAGGCCGCCATCGTCAAAGGCGAGATCGCCCCTGGCAGCAAGATTTCCGAGCCCGAGCTGGCGCGCACCTACGGCATCAGCCGGGGCCCGCTGCGCGAAGCCATCCATCGCCTGGAAGGCCAGCGCCTGCTGGTACGGGTGCCGCATGTAGGGGCTCGGGTGGTTTCCTTGAGCCATGCCGAGCTGCTGGAACTCTACGAAATCCGCGAGTCCCTGGAGGGCATGGCCTGCCGCTTGGCGGCAGAGCGCATGACCCTGGCGGAAATCCAAGAGCTGCGTCAGGTACTGGAAACCCACGAGCGCGACGCGGCATTCCAGGCTGGTGTCGGCTATTACCAACAGGAAGGCGATTTCGACTTTCACTATCGGATCATCCAGGGCAGCGGCAACCGCACCCTGACGCAAATGCTCTGCGGCGAGCTGTATCAACTGGTGCGCATGTACCGCATCCAGTTTTCCACCACGCCTAACCGTCCGCGCCAGGCCTTTGCCGAGCACCACCGGATTCTCGATGCCATCGCCGACCGTGATGGCGAACTGGCTGAATTATTGATGCGCCGGCACATCGGCGCTTCCAAACGCAACATCGCGCGCCATTTCCAGGACAGCGCCGCCACTGAACGAGGTGAGTCATGAGCAACAGCACTCCAGGCCAGCGATTCCGCGACGCGGTCGCCAGCGAACATCCGTTGCAGGTGGTCGGCACGATCAACGCCAACCATGCGTTGCTGGCCAAGCGCGCCGGCTTCAAGGCGATCTACCTGTCGGGCGGTGGCGTGGCGGCCGGTTCTCTCGGCGTGCCGGACCTGGGCATCACCGGCCTGGATGACGTGCTGACCGATGTGCGCCGGATCACCGACGTGTGCGACCTGCCGTTGCTGGTGGACGTGGACACCGGTTTCGGTTCCTCGGCGTTCAACGTGGCCCGCACCGTCAAGTCGATGAGCAAGTTCGGTGCGGCGGCGATCCACATCGAAGACCAGGTCGGCGCCAAGCGTTGCGGCCATCGGCCGAACAAGGAAATCGTCTCGCAGCAGGAAATGGTCGACCGTATCAAGGCCGCCCTCGATGCCCGCACCGACGACAGCTTCGTGATCATGGCCCGCACCGATGCCTTGGCAGTGGAAGGCCTGGAGTCCGCGCTGGACCGTGCGGCCGCCTGCATCGAGGCCGGTGCCGACATGGTTTTCCCCGAAGCGATTACCGAACTGGAGATGTACAAGCTGTTCGCCAGCCGCGTGAAGGCGCCGATCCTGGCCAACATCACCGAGTTCGGCGCGACGCCGCTGTACACCACCGAACAACTGGCCGGTGCCGACGTGTCCCTGGTGCTGTACCCGCTGTCGGCGTTCCGCGCCATGAACAAGGCCGCCGAAAACGTCTACACCGCGATCCGCCGCGACGGCACGCAACAGAATGTCATCGACACCATGCAGACCCGCATGGAGCTCTACGATCGCATCGACTACCACACCTTCGAGCAGAAGCTCGATGCGTTGTTCGCTGCGAAGAAGTAAGTCGCGATCCCTAACAAATCCAAGATTGGAGACAGCAAATGGCCGAAGCAAAAGTACTCAGTGGCGCCGGGCTCCGTGGCCAGGTAGCCGGGCAAACCGCCTTGTCCACCGTGGGCCAGTCCGGTGCCGGCCTGACCTATCGCGGTTACGACGTCCGCGATTTGGCGGCTGATGCGCAATTCGAAGAAGTGGCCTACCTGTTGCTGTACGGCGAGCTGCCGACCCAGGCACAACTGGATGGCTATGTCCGCAAACTGCGTCAGTTGCGCGATCTGCCCCAGGCTCTGAAGGAAGTGCTGGAGCGCATTCCCGCCGACGCCCATCCGATGGACGTGATGCGCACCGGTTGCTCGTTTCTCGGCAACCTGGAACCCGAGGCAAGCTTTGCCGAACAGCACGACAAGACCGACCGCCTGCTCGCTGCGTTCCCGGCGATCATGTGCTACTGGTATCGCTTCAGCCACCAGGGCCAGCGCATCGAATGCGTGACCGACGAAGCATCCATCGGCGGACATTTCCTGCACCTGCTGCACGGCAAGAAACCGAGCGAGTTGCACGTCAAGGTGATGAACGTATCGCTGATTCTCTACGCCGAGCATGAGTTCAACGCCTCGACCTTCACCGCCCGGGTCTGCGCCTCCACGCTGTCGGACCTGTTCTCCTGCATCACTGCCGCCATCGGTTCGCTGCGAGGCCCATTGCATGGCGGTGCCAACGAAGCGGCGATGGAAATGATCGAGCGCTTCGACTCGCCGGAAGCGGCGATCAAGGGCACCCTGGCGATGCTTGCGCGCAAGGACAAGATCATGGGCTTCGGCCACGCGATCTATAAGGACAACGACCCGCGCAACGAGGTGATCAAGGGCTGGTCGAAAAAACTCGCCGATGAAGTGGGCGACACTGTGCTGTTCCCGGTCTCCGAAGCCATCGACAAGACTATGTGGGAACAAAAGAAACTGTTCCCCAACGCCGACTTCTACCATGCCTCGGCGTACCACTTCATGGGCATCCCGACCAAGCTGTTCACGCCGATCTTTGTCTGCTCGCGCCTGACCGGCTGGGCCGCCCACGTGTTCGAGCAACGCGCCAACAACCGCATCATCCGACCGAGCGCCGAATACACCGGCGTCGAACAGCGCAAGTTCGTGCCAATCGAACAACGCTGAGCTGGAGGGCGCTGACGTAGCGACTGAAGGAACCGACCCTCCATGTGGGAGCGGGCTTGCTCGCGAAGACGGACAGACATTCAACATCGATGTCGACTGATGCACCGCCTTCGCGAGCAAGCCCGCTCCCACAGCTGATCGAGTTCACTTCAACGGCTGCGCCAGCCCCTTCTGAACCCACCGTGACCGAGTCCTGACGATGAACACAGAATTTCGCAAACCGCTGTCCGGCACTTCGCTGGATTATTTCGACGTTCGCGGTGCCGTGGATGCGATCCGCCCCGGTGCCTACGACGGCCTGCCGTACACCTCGCGCGTGCTGGCGGAAAACCTGGTACGTCGCTGCGACCCGGCCACCTTGGGCGAGTCGTTGCTGCAACTGATCGAGCGCAAGCGCGACCTGGACTTCCCATGGTTCCCGGCCCGGGTGGTCTGTCATGACATTCTCGGCCAGACCGCCCTGGTGGACCTGGCCGGTCTGCGCGACGCCATCGCCCAGCAAGGCGGCGACCCGGCCCAGGTCAACCCGGTGGTGCCGACCCAACTGATCGTCGACCACTCCCTGGCAGTGGAAAGCGCCGGCTTCGACCCCCAGGCATTCGCCAAGAATCGCGTCATTGAAGACCGCCGCAACGAAGACCGCTTCCACTTCATCAACTGGACCAAAAAGGCCTTCAAGAACGTCGACGTGATTCCACCGGGCAACGGGATCATGCACCAGATCAACCTGGAGAAAATGTCCCCGGTGATCCAGCAACGGGACGGCGTCGCCTTCCCCGACACCTGCGTGGGCACCGACAGCCATACGCCCCATGTCGACGCCTTGGGCGTGATCGCCATCGGCGTTGGTGGGCTGGAAGCCGAGAGCGTCATGCTCGGTCGCGCGTCGTGGATGCGCCTGCCGGAAATCGTCGGTGTCGAGCTGACCGGCAAGTTGCAACCGGGCATCACGGCCACCGACATGGTGCTGGCGCTGACCGAGTTCCTGCGCAAGCAGAAGGTCGTCGGCGCCTGGCTGGAGTTTTTCGGTGAAGGCGCCCAGGCGCTGACCCTGGGCGACCGCGCCACCATTTCCAACATGGCCCCGGAATACGGCGCCACGGCGGCGATGTTCTACATCGACCAGCAGACCATCGACTACCTGAAGCTCACCGGCCGCGAAGACGCCCAGGTGCAGTTGGTGGAAACCTATGCCAGGCACGTGGGCCTGTGGGCCGACAGCCTCAAGGGCGCGCAGTACGAGCGTGGCCTGACCTTCGATCTGTCCTCGGTGGTGCGCAACATGGCCGGGCCGAGCAACCCCCATGCCCGCGTCGCGACTGCCGATCTGGCGGCCAACGGCATCGCCGGGCAATGGACCGAAGTACCGGGGCAGATGCCCGACGGCGCGGTGATCATCGCCGCCATCACCAGCTGCACCAACACCAGCAACCCGCGCAACGTCATTGCCGCAGGCCTCCTGGCGCGCAATGCCAATCGCCTGGGCCTGGCCCGCAAACCGTGGGTCAAGTCGTCCCTGGCACCGGGTTCGAAAACCGTGGCGCTGTACCTGGATGAAGCCGGCCTGACCAAGGAGCTGGAACAATTGGGCTTCGGCGTGGTGGCCTTCGCCTGTACTACCTGCAACGGCATGTCTGGCGCGCTGGACCCGGCGATCCAGCAGGAAATCATCGACCGCGACCTGTACGCCACCGCCGTGCTGTCGGGTAACCGCAACTTCGATGGACGTATCCATCCATACGCCAAGCAGGCGTTCCTCGCTTCGCCGCCCTTGGTGGTGGCCTACGCCATCGCCGGGACCATCCGTTTCGACATTGAGAAGGACGTGCTGGGCGTGGTGGACGGTCGGGAAATCCGTCTCAAGGACATCTGGCCGAGTGACGAGGAAATCGAAGCGGTGGTCAAGGCCGCGGTGAAGCCGGAACAGTTCCGCCAGGTGTACATCCCGATGTTCGCCATTCAGGAAGACAGCGGGCCGAAAGTCACGCCGCTGTACGACTGGCGTCCGCAAAGCACCTACATCCGTCGTCCGCCGTATTGGGAAGGGGCGCTGGCGGGGGCGCGGCCGCTCAAGGGCATGCGCCCGCTTGCGGTGTTGCCGGACAACATCACCACCGACCACCTGTCGCCGTCCAATGCGATCATGCTGGACAGCGCCGCCGGCGAATACCTGGCGAAGATGGGCCTGCCGGAAGAGGACTTCAACTCCTACGCCACGCACCGGGGCGACCACTTGACCGCCCAGCGTGCCACCTTCGCCAACCCGAAACTGTTCAACGAAATGGTCCAGGAAAACGGCAAGGTCAAGCAAGGTTCCCTGGCGCGCGTCGAGCCCGAAGGTAAGGTCATGCGCATGTGGGAAGCCATCGAAACCTACATGGAACGCAAGCAGCCGCTGATCATCATCGCCGGTGCCGACTACGGCCAGGGTTCCTCCCGGGACTGGGCGGCCAAGGGCGTACGCCTGGCCGGTGTCGAGGCGATTGCCGCCGAAGGCTTCGAGCGCATCCATCGCACCAACCTGGTGGGCATGGGCGTGCTGCCGTTGGAGTTCAAGCCCGGCACCGATCGCAAGACCCTGGGCATCGATGGCAGCGAGATCTATGACGTGATTGGCGAGCGCACCCCACGCGCGATGCTGACCCTGGTCATCACCCGTAAGAACGGCGAACGCGTTGAAGTGCCGGTGACCTGCCGTCTCGATACGGCTGAAGAGGTGTCGATTTATGAAGCGGGTGGCGTGTTGCAGCGCTTTGCCCAGGACTTTCTTGAATCGGCGGTTGCCGTTTAAACCCACGATAAGGAGTAGGTGCTTCATGGCTCACGCACCGCGCTTTTCACCACAGATCCGAATCCCCGCCACCTACATGCGCGGGGGCACCAGCAAGGGCGTGTTCTTCAATTTGACGGACCTGCCCGAAGCCGCCCGTGTCCCCGGCGCGGCGCGCGATGCCTTGCTGCTGCGGGTCATCGGCAGCCCTGATCCGTACGAGAAACAGATCGACGGCATGGGCGGCGCGACGTCCAGCACCAGCAAGACGGTGATTCTGTCCAAGAGCAGCCGGGCCGACCACGATGTCGATTACCTGTTCGGCCAGGTGTCCATCGACAAGCCGTTCGTGGACTGGAGCGGCAACTGCGGCAACCTGTCGGCGGCGGTGGGTTCGTTTGCTATCAACAGTGGCTTGGTGGAGGCCGGCCGCATTCCACAAAATGGCGTGGCCGTGGTGCGGATCTGGCAGGCCAACATCGGCAAGACCATCATTGCCCATGTGCCGATAACCGATGGCGCGGTGCAGGAAACCGGTGATTTCGAACTCGACGGGGTCACTTTCCCGGCGGCAGAAGTGCAGCTGGAATTCATGGATCCGGCGGCCGAGGAGGAAGGTGGGGGCGGTTCGATGTTTCCCACCGGCAACCTGGTGGACGACCTGGAAGTGCCCGGCGTCGGTACGCTCAAGGCAACCCTGATCAACGCCGGGATCCCGACGATTTTCATCAATGCGCAGGATATTGGCTATACCGGCACCGAGTTGCAGGGCGCCATCAACGGTGATCCAAAGGCCCTGGCGATGTTCGAGACCATCCGCGCCCACGGTGCCCTGCGCATGGGGCTGATCAAGCAACTGGACGAAGCCGCCCAGCGCCAGCACACGCCGAAAGTGGCGTTTGTCGCGCCGCCGGCGGACTACGTTTCCTCGAGTGGCAAAGACGTAGCGGCGGGGGACGTCGATTTGCTCGTGCGTGCGCTGTCCATGGGCAAGCTCCACCACGCCATGATGGGTACCGCCGCCGTCGCCATCGGCACTGCGGCAGCCATTTCCGGCACCTTGGTAAACCTGGCCGCCGGCGGTACCGAGCGCAACGCCGTGCGCTTCGGCCACCCGTCCGGCACCTTGCGCGTCGGCGCCGAAGCCCGCCAGGCCAACGGCGAGTGGACGGTGACCAAAGCCATCATGAGTCGTAGCGCGCGGGTGTTGATGGAAGGGTTCGTGCGGGTACCGGCCAATACCTTCTGACACCCTTTTTACCCCTGTGGGAGCGGGCTTGCTCGCGAATGCGATGGTTCAACCAGTATTTGATATTGGCTGACACACTGCATTCGCTAGCCCGCTCCCACAGCGTGACTCGCAGGGGCCCGGTTCAGCCCTGTTGAAACATCTCCCTGGCCCGTTGCTCGATCTGTTCCTGAGTCAGATCTTCCTTGTGCGTGGCCAGGAACCACACATGCCCATAGGGATCCTTCAAGCTGCCGGAGCGATCGCCATAGAACTGATCCTTGACCTCCGCAATCACTGTGCCGCCGGCGGCAATCGCCTGGGCAAACATGCGGTCCACATCCTCGACATATAAATGCAGGCCTACTGACGGCGATTGGTCCGGATTGCGCAGCGGGCCTTGATCGCAGGGTGTGCCGAGCATGATCGGGCTGCCGCCGATCCGCAGTTCGGCATGGCCGATACCTCCGTCAGGCATTGCCAGGCGCATCACTTCAGTGGCATTGAAGGCTTTTTTGTAGAACTCGATGGCTTCGGCGGCTTTATGAATGCCCAGGTAGGGCGTAATGCTGTGGAAACCTTCAGGAATGGCTTTGACGCCCATGACGTTTCTCCTTTTTGTATCGGGCGAAGAGAGGCTTCGTCGATTTGCGCCCATTCACTATAGGCCAGCGATTTCGAGTCGCCCCAGGTCCCGACGAACGTCTCACGGCTCCAGCAGATGCGCGCCCGGCCCACGTTCACCTAGCACATCGCCCTGGTTGCGCAGCGGGCAGGCCTCCATCGACAGGCATCCACAACCGATACAACCGTTCAGCCGATCACGCAATGCGATCAATTGGTTGATGCGCTCATCCAGGTTCTGGCTCCACTGCGCCGACAGGGTCTGCCAATCGGCAGCCGTTGGGGCGCGGTTGTCCGGCAAGGACTTCAACGCCTCGCCGATCTCCGCCAAGGGAATGCCCAGGCGTTGGGCGACCTTGATCAGTGCCACGCGCCGCAATACTCCTCGTGGATAGCGGCGTTGGTTACCCTGATTGCGGGTACTTTTGATCAGCCCCTTGGCTTCATAGAAGTGCAGGGCGGTAACGGCCACGCCGCTGCGGGCAGCCAATTGGCCCACGGTGAGTTCTTTATGGACATCTATCTGTGTCATAGCGAATTCATTGCTTGACCTTGACTTAAGTAGAGGTTTTACGCTGCACGCCTTCGGATCGCAAGATTCACCTGACGTGTATCGAGGACCTTTCATGCAATCGACAAGGAACAATCGCAGTTTCACCCAGCTGATCGAATTCGACATCGAGCCTCACTGGCAACAGGCGCTGGTTACAGCCCTGTCGGAACAGACCGAGCGCCTGGCGCAGGATCATCAGGGCTTCCTGAGTGCCAGCATCCAGGTCAGCGAGGACGGCAGGCGCGTGCTCAACTATTTGCAATGGCAAACCCGGGAAGCGGGTGAGGCGGCGTTTCGACGGTTTGAAAGCGGCGAGCAGGATTTCTGGCGGCTGATTCAGGCTCACCGGGCCAAAGCCGTGACGTTCGGCTCGTTCCAGGTAATCCGCAGCATCGAACGCAGCCCGGATAATGCGCTGCAGTGTCAGCTGGTTGGTTGAGGGTAATGAGGGATCCGGAGGGGCGATACCCACTATCAAGAGGGTTGATTTCTGCCGTACAGGGCCGGCGGGTAGCCTTTGTTCATCGCCCCACGACACCGGACACTTGTCATGAATCGTATCCTTGCCGTTTCGCTGCTGTTGGTCGCCGTCGTATTGAGCGGTTGCGCCGCCTCGTCACCTGAACTGCGTCCCTACACCGCCGAAGAAACCCGCGAACTGGCCCTTGAAGCCCTGAATCGCCGGGGCCTGTCGTTCGACGAGTACCACGCGAAAAAAGCCGAGCTGCTTGGGCCGTCGCAGAAAAACACTGGTTTTGACGATCGCGGTGAAATGAGCGCCGGCCAACCCGTGCAACTGCCCGGAAAGCCAAGCTGAGAGACTGTACCGCCGGAAGTTTTACCTAACTGTCCATGGGTTTGCGACAGGACCAAGAGTAGGGTCATCACCTGACCACACGACGGACTGACCGCCATGACCCTTTCGCTGGACCTGCTGCTGGGCTTCGCCCTGTTTGCCCTTGTCACCTCGATCACACCGGGCCCCAACAACACCATGTTGTTGGCTTCGGGCGTGAATTTCGGCTTCAACCGCACCATCCCTCATATGCTGGGCATCAGCTGCGGTTTCTTTGTCCTGGTGCTGGCGGTGGGCTTTGGCCTGGGCGCGGTGTTCCAGGCGTATCCGCTGCTGTACACCGTACTGCGCTACGTTGGCGCGGCGTACCTGTTGTACCTGGCGTGGAAAATTGCCCACTCCGGTCCGGTATCCGAGAGCGAGTCAGGGAAACGCACGCCAATCAGCTATTGGGGCGCCGCGGCATTCCAATGGGTCAATCCCAAGGCCTGGATCATGGCCATCGGTGCCATCAGCACCTACACGCCGCTGCAAGGCTACTTTTTCAATGTGGTGGTGATCGCGGCCGTTTTCGCCCTGATCAATCTGCCCAGTGTCAGCCTGTGGGTGGTCTGCGGCAGCCTGTTGCGCAATCTGCTGCGTGATCGTCGCTGGCTGCGTCTGTTCAACTGGGCAATGGCGTTGTTACTGGTGGCCTCGCTGTATCCGTTATTGCTCGAAAGCATGAGATGAGGGGCTGAGCTTCGACTGGATGCCTGCTAAGCTCGCTGTTCAGGAGCGTTCCTACGCACTTTTAAATGAAGTCTCACTTCTTTAAGGTTGATCGGGTAGTAACCTCGAACCCAACGAGAGCGCTCGATCCCGGAACAGGCTCTGCGAGTTTTCCATGAATAAACGTCCTTTATATTTCGATTACGCCGCCACTACACCGGTGGATGAGCGGGTCATCCAGGTCATGGTCGAATGCCTGGGCTTCGACGGCAACTTCGGCAATCCGGCCTCCAGCTCCCATGCCTTCGGACAGGAGGCCCGGCGCTCGGTGGAACGGGCGCGTCAGCAGGTGGCGCAGTTGGTGGGAGCACAGGCGCAGCAGATCGTCTGGACTTCCGGCGCCACCGAATCCAACAACCTGGCCCTCAAGGGTGTGGCCCAGGCGCGCGGGGCGTCCGGCGGTCATGTCATCACCAGCCTGATCGAACACAAGGCGATTCTCGATACGGCCCGGCAGCTCGAAGAGAGCGGCGTCGCGGTGACCTGGCTGGCTCCGGATGCCGATGGCCTGATCAGTCCGCACGCTGTCCGCGAAGCCCTGCGCGAGGACACCTTCCTGGTGTCGCTGATGCTGGTGAACAACGAGCTGGGCACCGTCAATGACGTTGCGGCCATCGGCGAGCTTGTCCGTGGCCACGGCGCGTTGTTCCATGTGGATGCTGCCCAGGGCGCGGGCAAGGTCTGGATTGACTTGGCCCGCTGGCCGGTGGACCTGATGTCCTTTTCCGCGCACAAGATCTATGGCCCCAAAGGCATCGGCGCGCTCTACGTCGGCGACCGTGCCCGACCGCGCCTGTCGGCGCAGATCCATGGGGGCGGGCACGAAGGCGGTTTTCGCTCGGGCACCCTGGCGACTCACCAGATCGCGGCCATGGGCGCGGCTTTCGAGCTGGCGGCCCAGTCGTTCGACGACGAGCTCGACAAAATCACCCGTTTGCGCAATCGTTTGCTTGAGCCGTTGCTGGCCCTGCCCGGTGTATGCATCAACGGCAGTGCGACCCAGCGCATTCCCCATACGTTGAGCCTGACGTTCCATGAAGGTGAGTTCAACCCGGCCGCGTTGGGCGCTTCGCTCGCTTTTTCCGCCACATCAGCCTGCAACTCGGCGAACAACACACCGTCCCATGTGCTGCTGGCCTTGGGGCTCGATGCTTGCGCGGCTGGGCGGACCATTCGCCTGAGCCTGGGGCGCTTTACCCGTGAACAGGATATCGACGAGGCCGTGCGGCTGATCAAGGCCGCCTGCGTCGCGGCACCGGCATTCTGGGTCAGTAGCCCCTGAGCCGGTTGCCTGGGCCTCGAACAATAATATTGATAGACAGGAGAAACGATGAGTACCGAGCCTTTGACCCATGGACTGGTTCCCCAGCGTCTGGTGCGAATCCGCCAACTGATGAGCCGGGAGGGCATCCACGCGCTGCTGGTGCCGTCGGCTGATCCGCATCTGTCGGAATACCTGCCGGGCTATTGGCAGGGCCGGCAGTGGTTGTCGGGCTTCCATGGCTCGGTCGGGACCTTGATCGTGACGAAGGACTTCGCCGGGGTCTGGGCCGACAGTCGTTATTGGGAACAGGCCACTCAGGAACTGAAGGGCAGTGGTATTGAACTGGTCAAGCTCATTCCGGGCCAACCCGGCCCCCTGGACTGGCTGGCCGAACAGACGCCTGAAGGCGGGGTGGTCGCGGTCGATGGCGCGGTAATGGCTGTGGCGTCGGCCCGAACCTTGGGCAGCAAGCTCGCGGAGCGAGGCGCGCGTTTGCGCACCGACATCGATCTGCTGGATGAGGCTTGGCCCGATCGTCCAAGCCTGCCTGACCAGCCGGTATACGCACACCTCCCACCCCAGGCGACCGTCAGCCGGGTCGAGAAACTCGCCAAGCTGCGTGAAACCCTCAAGGCGCGTGGTGCCGACTGGCACTTCATCGCCACGCTGGACGACATTGCCTGGTTGTTCAACCTGCGCGGTGCGGATGTGTCGTTCAATCCCGTGTTTGTCTCGTTTGCCTTGATCAGCCAGCAGCAGGCAACCTTGTTCGTGGCCCTGGACAAGGTCGATGGCCCGTTGCGTGCGGTCCTGGAGCAGGACGGCGTAACCCTGCGTGATTACAGCGAAGCAGCGAGCGCGTTACGTGACGTGCCGGGTGGCGCGAGCCTGCTGGTCGATCCGGCCCGGGTTACAGTCGGTTTGCTGGATAACCTGGGCAGTGGCGTGAAGCTGGTGGAAGGGCTCAATCCCACGACGCTGGCCAAGTCCTGCAAGAGCCTGGCCGACGCCGAGCATATCCGTCGCGCGATGGAGCAGGATGGCGCAGCGCTCTGTGAGTTTTTCGCCTGGTTGGAAAGTGCCTGGGGTCGCGAGCGCATCACTGAACTGACCATCGATGAACACCTGACCGCGGCTCGCAAACGCCGGCCGGATTTTGTCTCCCTGAGCTTCAACACCATTGCCGCTTTCAACGCCAACGGTGCGATGCCCCATTACCACGCCACGGAAGAAGCCCATGCGGTCATCGAGGGCGATGGGTTGTTGTTGATCGACTCGGGTGGCCAATACCTGGGTGGCACCACCGACATCACCCGCATGGTCCCGGTCGGAACGCCCAACACTGAGCAGAAACGTGACTGCACGCGTGTGTTGAAAGGGGTAATTGCCTTGTCCAGGGCTCGATTCCCGCGTGGCATTCTGTCGCCGCTGCTGGATGCCATCGCACGGGCGCCGATCTGGGCCGAACAGGTGGATTACGGTCACGGTACCGGTCACGGTGTCGGTTATTTCCTGAATGTTCACGAGGGACCGCAGGTCATCGCCTACCAGGCGGCTCCCACGCCGCAGACGGCCATGCAGCCAGGCATGATTACCTCCATCGAGCCGGGGACTTATCGTCCGGGACGCTGGGGGGTGCGCATCGAGAACCTGGCCTTGAACCGCGAGGCGGGGAGCAGTGAGTTCGGTGAATTCCTTGAGTTTGAAACCCTGACCCTGTGTCCGATCGACACGCGTTGCCTGGAACCGTCGTTGCTGACCCAGGATGAAAAGGCCTGGCTCAATGCCTATCATGCCGAGGTTCAGCGTCGCCTGAGCCCGTTGCTGGAAGGCAGCGCACTGCAATGGCTGCACACGCGCACGGCGGCAGTCTGACGCCGGGGATCAGCCGAGGGCTTCTCGGACGAAGTCCAGGCGATCCTGGCCAAAGAACAGTTCATCACCGACGAACATGCTCGGGGCACCGAACACGCCACGGGCAATGGCTTCGTCGGTGGTGGCCTTGAGTGCTTCCTTGACCTGCTCGTCAGTCGTCAGCGCCAGCACATGGCCTGGGTCGAAACCACCTCCCTGCATCACCGCAGCTACGGTCGGCGGATGGCTGAGGTCGCGGGCGTCGACCCATAGGGCATGGAACAGACAATCGATGAACGCCGTGAAACGTTCAGGATGACGCAGTTGCATGCCGGTAATGGCGCGCATCAACGACAGCGTGTTGATCGGAAAGTACGGATTGAGCCTGAAAGCCACGCCGTAACGCTTGGCGAAGCGATCCAGGTCTTTGGCCATATGCGCGCCTTTGGCCGGCACGGTAATCGGCGATGCATTGCCCGTTGCCTTGAAGACCCCCCCGAGCAACATGGGGCGGTAGACCAGTTCGCTGTCGGCGTGCGCGCAAAGCTGCGGGAGTTGGGTATACGCCAGGTAGGTCGCCGGGCTGCCAAGATCAAAGAAAAACTCCACCGATTTGCTCATGGTCACAGCTCTCTTGTTGTTATGGGGGGCTTACCAGCGTTCGTTCCAGGGGCGCAGGTCCAGCTCGAAGGTCCAGGCGTCGCGTGGTTGGGTATGCAGGTACCAATAGTTTTCGGCGATGTGTTCGGGATCGAGGATGCCGTCTTCAGCCCTGGTCGCATATTTTTCTGGAAAATTATCGCGGATAAAATCGGTGTCGATGGCGCCGTCCACCACCACATGTGCCACATGGACATTCAGGGGGCCCAGTTCCCGAGCCATACTTTGGGCCAATGCACGGACGCCGTGTTTGGCCCCGGCGAACGCGGCGAACCCCGAGGCGCCCCGCAAGCCCGCGGTGGCGCCGGTAAACAGGATGGTCCCGCGTTGGCGCTTGACCATGCGTTTCGCCACTTCCCGGGCGTTGAGAAAACCTGAGAAGCAGGCCATCTCCCAGATCTTGAAATATTTACGCGCGGTCTCTTCCAGAATGCTGCAGGGCACGTTGGCGCCGATGTTGAAGACAAACGCCTCGATGGGGCCGATCTGGGTCTCGATTTGCTCGATGAGCGCGATCACGTCGTCTTCCTGGCGCGCGTCACAAGCATAGCCGTGGGCTTCGCCACCCTGGGCGCGTATCGCTTCGACCAACGGGGCGAGTTTGTCGGCGCTACGGCGGGTCACGCACGCTATGAATCCTTCCCGCGCGAAACGTTTTGCAATTGCGCCGCCCGTGGCATCCCCCGCGCCAACAACCAGTACGACCTTCTTGTTATCCATGATTCACCTCATTGGTAAACGATCGTTAACTGAACGAACGTTATGCTACGCTCCGGTGTACGTCAAGTTGAGCGAGCAGAGGCAGGATTCATGCGTTATTCAGCCAATCACAAAATGGAAACCCGGGAAAAGCTGCTGGCCAGCAGCGCCGTATCCGCCAAGAAAGCCGGTTTTTCGACAGTGGGCGTTGATGGCTTGATGAAGGCGATCGGATTGAGCGGCGGGGCGTTCTATAGTCATTTTTCCTCCAAGGACGAGCTTTTCAAGGCCATTGTCGAGCGGGAGCTGACCCAAAGCCTGGAACGTCTGAGCGGTGATCATGTCCTGGACTCGGCCAGGTTGGAGCGTTGTCTCAAGCAGTACCTGAGCATGAGTCATGTCGAACGACCTGAGGCCGGTTGCGCACTGCCGGTGCTCGGCGCTGAAATCGCACGCTCGGATGTGCAGGTGCGAGAGGCTGCGCAAACGTGGATCTGTCGTCTGCATGAGAGCTGGGCGCGGATACTGGAAAGCGACAGCCTGGCCTGGGCCATTCTGGCGCAATGCGTTGGGGCGCTGGTTGTTGCGCGGATGCTGGTCACGCCGCAAATCCAGCGTAATGTCCTCGAGTCCTGCCAGGAGGAAATAAACCGTCGAATGGCCGAGCAGCGAGTGGGTTAAGGACTGTTCGCTACTTGCAGATGACGATCATGCTGCGGCTGGTGTAGCCGGCGGGATTGAGCCCGAAAGGGTAATCCCCTGGCTCTTCGACCGCGTCCCCCGACTTGGCGATGACCTTGTAGTTCTTGGGGGCGCATGAGTTGGCGGCACTCGCGGCGCATTGGTCCCAGGACGACGTCAGGCCGGAGCAATTGATGTGCAGAGCTTTCTTGCCGCGTTTGACTTCAGTTTTCGTTGTCGCCGCGCAGCCCGCAACTGCAAGTACGGCGACCAATATCAAGATTCGTTTCATTCCCGTCCTTAACGCCGTCGTGGATCTCTGTCCACGTATGACTACATTCGCTTGCGCTTGAAGCGTTCGTGACGTCCTGTATGAAAAATTCCATGTTTGACATTGGGTTACGGACCTAAACATGGCCTAAATGCGCGGCAAATACCAGAGCTTCTTTAAATCCTCCTTCAATCAGCCGCAATGGCGGGCTTTACGGCGTTATTGAGGGTCAGGGTTGCACCGATTGACGCAAGAATGATGCAGCCAATCGCCATCCATTGGGCCAGGGACAAGTGCTCTTGGAGGAATACGAACCCTGAAAGGGCGGCGACGGCGGGTTCGACGCTCATCAGCGTGCCGAAGGTGCGGGCAGGCAGGCGGGTCAAGGCGATCATTTCGAGGGTGTAGGGCAGGGCCGTGGAGAGAATGGCCACGCCAATGGCGACAGGAATCAGGCTCGGTGTCAGCAGCGCGGCCCCGGCATGGACGATGCCGATAGGGGCTACGAACAGGGCTGCGATTACTACCCCGAGCGCGGCAGTCTGCACGCCATTGTCCGCCCCGGCTTTCTGGCCAAACAGGATGTAGAGCGCCCAGCAGACGCCCGCGCCCAATGCGTAGCCGGCGCCGACTGGGTCGATGCTGGCGGTGGTGGCTCCCGTCGGTATCAGCAGGAGCAGGCCGGTGACCGCCAGGGCAATCCAAAGGAAGTCGATTGCTCGGCGTGAATTATAAATAGCCACCGCCAAGGGGCCGGTAAACTCCAACGCCACAGCGATTCCCAGCGGCGTCGTGCGGACTGACATATAGAAGAGGAAGTTCATGCCGCCCAGTGCCATCCCGTAGACAACCACGGTGCGCAGGGACTGGGCTGTCAGCTTGGCGCGCCAGGGACGCAGTAGCAACAGCATGATGATGCTGGCAAAAATGAGTCGTAACGTCGTTGTGCCTTGGGCGCCTATTACCGGAAACATACTTTTGGCCAGGGACGCTCCGGACTGGATGGATGCCATGGCAATTAGAAGCAGGGCAACCGGGTACATAGTGGAGGCCAGGCTGCGATGTGGGGAATTCATTACGGAGGCTTGTCCAAAGTAAGGGCAGTGAAGGTGATTGTGTTGAGCAATATACTGCGCACTTTCAATGGCAGCGTCTATATATAAGGTGGATTTCATTTTGGCGGATGTCGCGTATGGATAGAAAAGCGTAATTAAGGGTTGACGGCAGATTCTGAGTCTCTATAATTCGCCCCACTTCCGGCGCAGTCGAAACGTAAAACTCCTTGAGTTTCAATGAGTTAGATGTTTTCTGGCGGTGCAGGGCTTCAGTTCATCGAAGTCCGGAAGAAGTCGGCAGGGCAGGTGGTTTGGCTCGGTTTGACGGTTCGATCTTCTCGGTCGAAAGCGGTAAAAAAGAG
>NZ_VIUG01000053.1:0-24591 GCF_007828255.1 Pseudomonas sp. SJZ078
AACATGACGTTGGCCAGCAAAAACGCCAGGCCGCGCTTGGGCATGCCGCAGAACCGTTCGCGGTTTTGCAGGGCAGCAGAAGGTTGGCGGGCCAGTAAGGCGCGTTGGCGATCGTCCATGAACAGGTCTCGTTGCGAGGGGCGCAGAAGCGCCATCAAAATAGTGGCGCGATGGTAAAGAGCCATCATTTTGGCGTCAACTTTTGATTCACCGGAAAAAGAGGTTTCGTCGGAAAATCAAGGCTGCGGGAAAGTCCGTCTTCGCGAGCAAGCCCGCTCCCACAGGAGAACTCAGGGTGTATGGGATTTATGCGAATGCATCGAGACCTGTGGGAGCGAGCCTGCTCGCGATGACGGAGGCTCATTCAGCATTGATGCAAGCTGACCCACCGCTATCGCGAGCAGGCTCGCTCCCACAGGGGATAGCGGTGTGTTGGGGACACTCGCCCGAACCGCACTCATAGCTGACGCCGGTCACCATCCCGTAACAAATTGTGAATAGCATTTCCGTTGGTACTCACAACCCAACTCTTCCGCCATGCCGGCAGCAGTACATCCACCACGAGCAGCTTGGTTGCAGTGGCAAAGAGAACCGGAACTGCGCTTCCTTCATGAATCGGATGCCATCATGACCACCCCGACCCTCGTCTCAGATTCGATAAGCCCCATCTCAAGACCGCAGCTCAACCGCAAGCCGAGCATGCTGACCCTGATCGTATTTTTTGCCGTGCTGGCCACCGGGCTGCTGTTCACCGCCTATAGCCTGGTCCGTGACATGGGCGAGTTCGGCACCGTGGTCACCACCTGGACGCCGTTCCTGTTGCTGGGTGTGGCGCTGCTGATTGCCCTGGGCTTCGAGTTCGTCAACGGTTTTCACGACACTGCCAACGCCGTGGCGACGGTGATTTACACGAACTCCATGGCGCCGAATTTCGCGGTGGCCTGGTCGGGGTTCTTCAATTTTCTCGGGGTGCTGCTGTCCAGCGGTGCGGTGGCTTTCGGCATCATCGCCTTGCTGCCGGTGGAACTGATTCTGCAAGTCGGGTCGTCGGCCGGTTTCGCGATGATCTTCGCTCTGCTGATCGCCGCGATCCTGTGGAACCTCGGCACCTGGTGGCTGGGCCTGCCGGCTTCGTCCTCGCACACCCTGATCGGCTCGATCATCGGCGTCGGCGTAGCCAACGCCCTGATGCACGGCCGTGACGGCACCAGCGGGGTGGATTGGGCCCAAGCGGCCAAAGTCGGCTACGCCCTGCTCCTCTCACCCCTGGTGGGTTTCGGCTGTGCCGCGCTGCTGTTGCTGGCGTTGCGAGCCTTCGTCAAGAATCGCGCCCTGTACAAGGCACCGGAAGGCAATACGCCGCCACCGTGGTGGATTCGCGGCATGCTGATCGCCACCTGCACCGGCGTGTCGTTTGCCCATGGCTCCAACGATGGCCAGAAAGGCATGGGGCTGATCATGTTGATCCTGGTGGGGACGTTGCCGATGGCCTATGCGTTGAACCGCACCATGCCTGCCGATCAAGCCTTGCAATTCGCCGCCGTGGCCGAAGTCACCCAGCAGGCCCTGGTCAAAAGCGCACCGCAACCGGCACCGGCAGATCCCCGGGCGGTCCTCTCCGATTTCGTCCGCAGCAAGCAAGCCACACCGCAGCTGGTGCCTGCCCTCGCCGCCCTCACCGGTGCCATCGGGGCCGAGGTCAAGGGTTACGGCTCATTGGCCAGGGTGCCCGCCGAAGCCGTGGGAAACGTGCGTAACGACATGTACCTGACCAGTGAAACCATTCGCCTGATGGACAAGAACAAAGTCGGCCATTTCGACGCCGACACCAGCGGCAAGCTGCAACTGTTCAAGCAGCAGATCGACAACTCCACGCGGTTCATTCCGCTGTGGGTGAAGATCGCCGTGGCCATCGCCCTTGGTCTCGGCACCATGGTCGGCTGGAAGCGGATCGTAGTGACAGTGGGTGAGAAGATCGGCAAGAGCCACCTCACCTACGCCCAGGGCGCCTCGGCGGAAACCGTCGCGATGCTGACCATCGGCGCCGCCGACATGTTCGGCTTGCCGGTGTCCACTACCCATGTGTTGTCGTCGGGGGTGGCCGGGACCATGGTCGCCAATGGCTCGGGCTTGCAGATGCGCACAATCCGTAATCTGCTGATGGCTTGGGTACTGACATTGCCGGCGGCGATTCTGTTGTCGGGCAGCCTCTACTGGCTGCTGACCCAATTGTTCTGACGGATGTTTTGCTGTCCACGGTGTAATAACAAGTCGTCATGACCATGAGCCCTGGCGCTACTGCTCCGGTAGTGGGCGCCAGGAACCGCCGGCATTTGCACTGCCTGCCTACACAGGCGACTAGATTTTCACCATCAACTCTCCCCGCCTATCCGCCTCCCCGTGCAACACCTCGATCACCCAGTCGATGAACACCCGCACCCGCGGCGACAGTTGTCGGTGGGGTGGGTACACGGCTGAAATCGGCCACAGCGGCACCGCGTAGTCGCTCAGAACCTGGATCAGGCGCCCTTCGGCCAACTGCCGCTGAACGTGGTAGCGCGGCACTTGGATCAAGCCAAATCCTGCCTCGCAGGCACTGACATAGGCATCGGCATTGTTGACGGTCAGTTCGCCCGGCATTTGCATCTCGCGCACCTGCCCCGCCACCTCGAATTCGAAGGGGAAGTATCGACCATTGCCGGAGGCGAAGCTGATGGCGCGGTGCGTCGCCAGATCCTCCAGCTGCCGAGGCGTGCCCGAGCGGGCCAGGTAGTCGGGGCTGGCGCAGGTCAGTTGATGCAGTCGCACGATGGGCCGTGCCACCAAGGCCTGGTCGGTGATATTGCCGGCGCGGATCGCGCAATCCACGCCTTCGCGTTGCAGATGCACCTGCCGGTCGTGAAAGCCGATGTCCAGTTGCAGCGCCGGGTAGCGCCGATAGAAATCCGCCAGGCGCGGCAGGATCCAGTGGCAACCGAAAGCGATGGGCATGTCCACCCGTAAGGTGCCGCGAGGTTGGCTCCGTTGGGCCGACAGCGAACCTTCGAGGTCATCGAGATCGTCGAGCAGTTGCCCGCAACGCTGGTAATAGGCCTCACCATCGAGCGTGGCGCGCACTTGCCGGGTGGTGCGCTGCAGCAGTTGCACGCCCAGGTGTGCTTCGAGCTGCTGGATCAGCAGGCTGACGGTGGCCCGGGGCAGATCGAGGTCATCCGCGGCCTTGCCGAAACCGCCCAGTTCGACAATGCGCCGGAACACCTGCATGGCCTGTAAACGATCCATTGGTACGCCTCACTATTCAGGAATCACGAATAGTTAAACCAATATTCATGGATTTATCCATGTAATCGTTTAGCGGAAACTGAGCATGTCATTCATCTGCAGGAGCAACATCATGAAAACCCGCCAACTGGGCCACCAAGGTCCTTACGTTTCCGCCATCGGCCTGGGCTGCATGGGCATGTCGGACTTCTATACCACCGGCGTCGATGAAAGGGAGTCGATTGCCACGCTGCACCGCGCGCTGGAACTGGGGGTGACGATGTTCGACACCGCCGACATGTACGGCCCTCACACCAATGAAGAACTCCTCGGCCGAGCCTTGAAAGGCAAGCGTGACAACCTTTACCTGGCCACCAAGTTCGGCCTGGTGCGCAGCAGCGATCCCCATGCCCGGGGCGTCAACGGCCGGCCCGAATACGTCCGGCAATCCGTGGACGGCAGCCTCAAGCGTCTGGGGACCGATTACATCGATCTCTACTACCAACACCGCATCGATCCCCAAGTGCCGATTGAAGAAACCATCGGGACCATGGCCGAGCTGGTCAAGGCCGGCAAAGTCCGCCAGATCGGCATTTCCGAAGCCAGCGCCGACACCATCCGACGGGCGCACGCGGTGCATCCACTGGCCGCGGTGCAAAGCGAATATTCGTTGTGGTCTCGCGAGCCCGAACACAATGACGTACTCGACACCTGCAGTCGCCTGGGCATCGCGTTTGTCGCCTACAGCCCATTGGGCCGCGGTTTTCTGACCGGCGAGCTGAAGACACCGGAAGACTTCGCCGCCGATGACTATCGCCGCTTCAACCCGCGCTTCCAGGCAGACAACTTCAACCGCAACCTGATGCTGGTGGACCGGGTCAAGGCACTGGCTGCGAACAAACACATCAGTGCTTCACAACTGGCCCTGGCGTGGGTGCTGGCCCAGGGTGACCACATCATCCCGATTCCGGGGACCAAACAGCGCAAATACCTGGAGAGTAATGTGGCAGCCGTCGAGGTGGTCTTGAGTGCCGACGAATTGGCCCAACTGGATGAGATTTTCGGCGCCAATGAGGCCGTGGCGGGCGAGCGGTACGATGCCCGGACGATGACATTGTTGGATGGTTGATTGGAGCGGCTGATATCACCGTCGGCTGATCCACCGCCATCGCGAGCAGGCTCGCTCCCACACTGGACTTGGGTGTACACGGCATTTGCGTACACCACCAGCCCCTGTGGGAGCGAGCCTGCTCGCGATGGCGGTGATACCTGTCGACAAAAATCAATTTGCCATCAAATCGCCTTGCAAAAAGACGATGCCCGTCTAGATTCAAAACTGTCTTCACAAGCGCAACCCAACACACCTGGGTCAGCCCCAAGCGAGAGCCTTTATCGACCTGAAAATCACCAGACGCTGCTTTTAGATTACTGACACGGAATCAGTCAAAAATATAAAAGAGGGATGCTTTGATGAAGCGTAGCCGGTGGTTTCGTGCGCTCGCGCAAAAGGGGCCAGCCATGCCTTTCTGGCTGTCACTGATCTGCTTCTCTGGCTTGGTGATCGCCAGCTTCGTGCTGTTCGAACAACAGATCCAGGACTCCCTGACCCATCTCAACCTGTACCTGCCTACGACGCCGTCCCAGAAACTCAACCTGGCGCTGTTGCTGATCGCCCTGCTGACGCTGGACGTAGTATTGCCGGTGCCGTCGAGCATGGTTGCGCTGCTGGCCGTGGCGATGCTTGGCAGCGTGGGTGGGTACCTGGTGATTTTCCTCGGGCTGTGCCTGGGGGCCGGGCTGGGTTATGCCTTGGGCGCCGGTTATTTCCGACTGCTATCGGGCCGACTGGGTCTGCACCAGCGCCAGCCGGGCCAGTTGGGGTATCGGCTGGGCACGCTGTCGTTGATCTGCCTGCGGGGCGTGCCGGTGTTGGCGGAAACTTCGGTGGTGGCGGCTGGGATGCAACGTTACCCGTTGCGAGCGTTCGTGCCGGTGACGGTCCTGGCCAACGCTGGCCTGGCGCTAGCCTACAGCGCCATCGGCACCTTCCTCGTCGAGCAGAATGCGTTGCTGGTGACCCTGCTCGCCAGCATGGTCTTGCCCGGGTTGTTCATCGTCGGGTACAGCCTGTTCAAAAACCTGCGCAAGCGCGACACCGAGCAATCCCTGCGCGGGCGTTTCGAGGTCAGTTATGACTACCCGGTGATATTCACCGATCATCTGTTCGACCCGCTCAATCCCTGTCTTCATCGCCAGCTCACCAGCCGACAACGAGGCCCGGTGACGGTCCTGGCGTTCGCCGATGAACAACTGCTGCACAGCATCCCATCGTTGCCGGAACAGATCGACGCCTACTTCACCGCCCATTCCGCGGACTTGCATTTGCAAGCGCCACCGATTGCCGTACCGGCCGGCGAACTGAGCAAGGATGCACAAGTGCTGCAGCAACTCTACAGCGACATGTTGCAGCACGGCCTGGACCGGCATTGCTACGTGCTGGCCCTGGGCGGTGGTGCGGTGCTGGATGCGGTGGGTTATGCCTGCGCCACTTTCCATCGCGGCATGCGTCTGATCCGTATCCCGAGTACCGTGCTGGCTCAGAACGACGCGGGCATCGGTGTGAAGAACGGCATCAACGCCTTCGGCCAGAAGAACCTGCTCGGTGCGTTCTACCCCGCCACGGCAGTGATCAACGATTTCCAGCTACTGATCAGCCTCAGCCATCGCGATCAGATCGCCGGCTTGGCCGAGGCGGTGAAAGTCGCGCTGATCAAGGACCAGGCTTTCTTCCAATGGATGGAGCAACAAGCCGACGCCCTCGCCCACTTCGATCATGCCGCCAGCCGCTATGCCATCCGCCGCTGCGCCGAGCTGCATCTGGCGCACATCACCGGTGCCGGCGACCCGTTCGAGCGCGGGAACGGTCGTCCGCTGGACTACGGCCACTGGGCAGCGCACAAGCTGGAAAATCTCAGTCATCACCGGCTGCGCCACGGTGAAGCGGTGGCGGTGGGCATCGCCCTGGACAGCCTCTACGCCAACAGCCTGGGACTGTTGAGCGATGCCGACAGCGAGCGCATTCTGCGCCTGCTGCTCAAGCTCGGCTTCTGTCTCAACCCTGCGGAACTGAATCTCAAGGATGCCCAAGGTCGTTCGCGGGTGTTGCTCGGGCTGGAAGAGTTCCGCCAGCACCTGGGCGGGGAGCTCTCCATCCCCATGCTCAATCGGATCGGCGAATCCCTGGACCTGCATGAGATCGATGCCGCTCGAATGGAGCAGGCACTGCAGCGCCTGTGCGCCCTCGGTGATCCGACGCTCACCTTGAGCGAAGGTTGCCCGCAATGAGCCAGGCACCACTGAACTTCAAGACCTGGATGACCCTGGGCCGGGTCTCCAACCTGCCCACGGTATGGACCAACACCCTGGCCGCCGCCCTGCTCGCCAGCAGCGCCGGAGCGCTGGCGCCACCGTCGTCCCTGGAGTGGCTCCTGCTGCTGGCCGCCCTGTCGCTGCTGTACCTGGCCGGCATGTTGTTGAATGACCTGCTGGATGCCGACTGGGACCAACAACACCAGAATCCTCGCCCCATCACCCTGGGCCTGGTCAGCCGCCAGCAGGTGCGGTTGGCCACGGCATTGTTGCTGATGCTCGCCGCTGCGGCACTGCTGGGCCTGAGCCGGTTGATCGATCAACCGCACTGGCTGCTGGGCAGCGCCACCCTGCTGGTAGCCTGCATCCTGGGCTACAACGTGTTGCACAAGAAGTACGCCCACAGCGTCTGGCTGATGGGCGCCTGCCGCTCGGCGCTCTACCTCACGGCGGCGGCCAGTCTGGCGATTCCGCCAGGGCCGATCTGGCTCTGCGCGATGCTGCTCGGCGTCTACATCAGCGGCCTGACCTATCTGGCCCGCCAGGAACACCGCAATCAGTTGCTCAGCCGCTTGCCCCTGCTGCTGATGCTGAGCCCGTTGGTGCTGGCGTTCTACTCCAATAGCGTCTGGTTCTGGCCGGTCATGCTGCTCTGGCTGGGATGGCTGGGCCGCAGTTACTGGCGTCACCTGGCGCAACCAAATCAACGGCAGGTACGGGCGTTCATCGGTGCCGGGCTGGCGGCCCTGCCACTGTTCGATGCCCTGGTGCTGGCGGTGGCTGACCAACCACTGGGCAGCCTGGCCTGTGTCCTGGTGTTTTTCCTGCTCCCACACTTCCAACGCTGGGTCAAACCGACATGAACACGGACGTTACCGCGCCGTCATCGACGGCCCTTGAAATGCGGCAGGATTGCCTCGCCGAACCTCGCCAGTTGCTCACGCAACGGCTCGACGATGCCGAGCGGCAATGGTGGGATCAGGCCCGGGAACAGCTGGGCCAACGCCCGGACGCAACGACTGCAGCGCTATTGAGCAGCCAGTGCAAGCGTCATCTCAAGGAACATGCGCTGCCCGGCAAGGCCGACTGGAGCACCGTGCAGCTCACACGGGCATTGCTGCTGGTCCAGGTACTGGAGCAACAGTCCGCCGGCGAGCAGTTGCCTCTGCTCCGTCAGTTGTTCCTGTGGGGCGACGACCAGGAGAAGATCGCGCTCTTGAAAGCCCTCGACTGGCTCGACAGCCAGGGGGCGTGCGTGGAGCTCGCCTTGCAAGCCGGGCGCACCAGCAACAGCCAGGTGTTTGCCGCACTCGCCCTGGACACCCTCTATCCGTCCCGTCACTACGACGACCGGGCCTTCCATCAACTGGTGTTGAAGGCCCTGGGCATGGGGCTCGACGTGCGGCGCCTGCTCGGCCTGACACAACGGCGCAGCGTCAGCCTCAACCAACTGGCTCTCGACCTGTTGGCCGAACAGCTCGCCGCCGAACGCACGGTGTCCGCCGGGTTGCCGCTGGTCATCGACTTCGACCTGCTCAGCCCGGCGCAACGCCAACGCCTGGTCGGCCTCGGCCAGCAGCAACGCCTGCCGCCGGAATGGCACGACGACCTGGCCCACATCCCACTGAACTGATGCCCGACGGCTCCCTGCTTTCTTGATGAGGACTCACCATGCCCAAGTACTTCGATCCGCACATCCATATGGTCAGCCGCACCACCGATGACTACCAGAACATGGCGGCTGCCGGCATCACCGGGGTCATCGAACCGGCCTTCTGGCAGGGCCAGGCCAGGACCAGTGTCGGCAGCTTCATCGACTACTTCGACACCTTGCTGGGCTGGGAGCGCTTTCGCGCCAGCATGTTCGGCATCCATCACTTCTGCACCATCGGCCTCAATCCCAAGGAAGCCAACGACCTGTCGATTGCCAACGAAGTACTGGAGATCTTGCCGCGCTACCTGGTCAAGGACGGCGTGGTGGCGGTCGGCGAAGTCGGCTACGACGACATCACCCCGCAAGAGGATCGCTTCCTCGCCGCGCAACTGGAACTGGCCCGGCAGTTCAATCTGCCAGTACTGGTGCACACCCCACACCGCGACAAGATCGGCGGCACCAAGCGGACCCTGGCGGTCATTCGCGAAGTCGGGATTGCCGAGCGCCTGGTGATCATCGACCACCTCAACGAACTGACCCTGCCCCTGGTGCTGGAAACCGACTGCTGGCGTGGCCATTCCATCTACCCCAATACCAAGATGTCGGAGCAGCGCATGGTCGCCCTGTTGCAGCAGTACGGTACCGAGAAAATGGTGGTCAACAGCGCCGCCGACTGGGGCATCAGCGACCCGCTCAAGGTGCCGAAAACCGGCCAGGCCATGCTGGCGGCCGGCTTCAGTGAAGCGCAGGTCGAGCAAGTGTTGTTCCACAACCCGGTGGACTTCTTCGCCCAGAGCGGCCAATTGGACAAGACCCAGGTCAGCACGCCGTTGCCCATCGACCAGCGGCGGCAGTGGCAGGAAAATTCCGCCCTGCGCGGCCAGGAACCGGTGATCAAATGAACGTCGGCACGGGTTGGCAAGCCGCGCAGGTCGGCTATTGCAGCAACGTGCACCCGACCCGTGATCTGGCCGGGCTGCGCTCGTCCATTGAACGGCATTTCAAAGGTGTGCGTATGCTGCGCAGGCTCGACGAACAGGACAGCGGCCTGTGGATCAGCGCCCTCGCCGCCGCCGAACTGCAACAGACGGCGGCGCGCACGGACTTCCTCAGCCTGCTGCAGAGCAGCGGGCTACGCCTGACCTCGCTCAACGGTTTTCCCTATGGCCAGTTTCATCAGGGCACGGTCAAGGCCGAGGTCTACCTGCCCAGTTGGGCCGATCCGAAGCGGCTGGTGTACAGCTTGAACCTGGCAAGGATCCTTGCCGAAGCCTTACCGGTAGACTGCGATCAAGGGGTGATTTCCACCGTGCCGCTGGGTTACGCCGCCCATTGGAATGCAATTTTGCACCGGTGCGCCGAGCATCAGTTACGCCAACTCACCGCCTCGCTGCATAGGCTGCATCAGGAGACCGGCAAGAAGATCGTGTTCTGCCTGGAGATGGAACCGGACTGTGTGCTGGAACACACCGACCAGGCCATCGCCTTCTTCCACCGCCTGCAAGCCAGCGATCCGCACCATGATCATCTGGCGCTGTGCTTTGACGTGTGTCACCAGGCGGTGGTCTTCGAGGATTGCTATCGGTCGCTGGACAAGCTGCGCCAGGCTCGGGTGCCCGTGGGCAAAATCCAGTTGTCCAACGCCCTGATCTGCCAACTGCCCCAGGAGTTCGAGCGCCGCGAACAGGTCCTCAAGACCCTGGGGGATTTTGCCGAAGCCACCTATCTACATCAGGTGAAAGCCCGCGACGGGCAGGATCGCCTGGCGGCGTGGGCGGACCTCCCCGCCGCCCTCGACGAATACGCAAAAAACCCTGAGCAACATCCCGAGTTGCGGATTCATTTCCACATTCCGCTGTTCAGCGAACACTTGCTGCTGCCCGAACTCAGCGGCAGCCAGATCGCCCTGGCGCAGACCTTCGACTTCCTCGCTAACCACAAGGATTTCTGTCCGGTACTGGAAGTGGAAACCTACAGCTGGGGTGTCCTGCCCGAGCAACTGCGTCCCACCACCGCTCATGCCCAACTCCAGGGCATCGCCAGAGAGCTGCGCTGGGTCGAAGAGCAACTGCGCCAACGGCACCTGCTGCAACCCCAAGCGCGGGAGGCCTATGCCAATGCCCTCTGAGCGCCCGCGCCAACCGCTGCTGCTGATCAACGTCGTGGGGCTGACCCCGGCGCTGCTGGGCGCGTCGACGCCGCACATCAATGCGCTGCTGAAGACGGCCAGGATGGCCACCCTGCAACCGGTGTTCCCGGCCGTCACCTCGTCGGTACAAGCCTCGATCCTCACCGGGCGCCCCCCCTCGGAACACGGCATCGTCGGCAACGGCTGGTATTTTCGCGACCAGGCCGAAGTACGTTTCTGGTTGCAGCCCAATGCCCTGATCCAGGGCGAGAAGGTCTGGCACACACTCAAGCGCCGGCTTCCCGACTTTCGCTGCAGCCAGTTGTTCTGGTGGTACAACATGTACGCGGACGTGGACGCCGCCATCACCCCGCGCCCGCACTATCCCGCCGATGGTCGTAAGCTGTTCGGCCTGTATTCGGCACCGCCGACGTTGCACGAACGTATCGAACAGCAGATCGGTGAGTTTCCGTTCCCGGCCTTCTGGGGACCGGCGGCGGGCATTGCGTCGAGCCGCTGGATCGTCGACTGCGCCATCGCCGAGTTCGAGATCAACCGCCCCGATCTGCAGTTGACCTACTTGCCTCACCTGGACTACAGCCTGCAACGCCTGGGGCCTGATCATCCATCGATCGCCGGTGAAGTACGCGCCATCGACACTGAGGTGGGTCGTCTGCTGGACTTTGCCCAGGCGCAAGGCGCGGCGGTGATGTTGCTGTCCGAATACGGCATCGAGGCCGTCCGCCAATCGGTGTCCATCAACCGGTTATTGCGCTCGGAAGGTTTGTTGCAAGTGCGTCAGTCCCTGAGCTGGGAATTGCTCGACCCCGGCGCCAGTGCCGCGTTCGCTGTCGCCGATCATCAAATCGCCCATGTCTATGTGAAACAGGCGCAGGACATTCCTCGGGTCAAGGCGCTGTTGCTGCGCCAGCCCGGCATCGAGCAGGTGTTGGATAAGGCCGAACAGCAGGCCTGGCAACTGGATCATCCGCGTAGCGGTGAGCTGGTGGCCGTGGCCGAGCCGGGTCATTGGTTCGATTATTACTACTGGCTCGACGACCGCAAGGCCCCCGACTTTGCCCGCACCGTGGACATTCACCGCAAGCCGGGCTACGACCCCCTTGAGCTGTTCATCGACCCGGCCATTCGTTTCCCAAGCTTGAAAGTGGCGCGCCGCCTGCTGCAGAAGAAGCTTGGCTTTCGCTACTACATGGACCTGATTCCACTGGACACCGGACTGGTTCGCGGCAGCCATGGACGCCTGCCCGACAGCGAGCTGACCGGCCCGCTGCTCATCACCAATTGTGATCTGCCATTGCCCCAGCGGCTTGCGGCTACGGCGGTGAAACAACTGCTCCTGGAACACTTCCTGGGGCGCCCTCACACCGACAAGGCCAATGCCAAGGAGCTTCCATGCGGCGAGCCATTTCCATCACAGTTCTGAGTGCCCTGGCCGGTTTGGCCCAGGCCGAGAACACCAACACCTTCGATTGCACCAACTTCCTGCAGTTCGGAACGAACATCGACCAGACCCGGGCCGCGTTCAACAAGAGCCCCGAGACCATGGCCTGGAACTGGTTCGTCTGCCTGAATCAGCCCGTCGTCCAGGGCAGCCCCGACCTCGAGTGGGAAACCATGAAGCCCTCCGACCAGGTCTACCTGCCCAATGGCGCCGCGCCGGGCACCTATGACCATCGTGTGCCGCCGCCGGATCAGGTCATTGCGCAAGCCAAGGCGCAAGGGATGAACCTGACCCGCACGATCCACAACCTCAATGCCACCCAGCAGGTCGATGGCCTGATCCTGCAAATGGGCGGTGCCGTGCCCGCGGACCAGAAAGGACAAGCCGTACGCTTTCAATTGCTGATGGGCAAGGACACCTACGATTACATCCTGCAACGCAAGGTCTACAACATGAATGGCCAGAGTGTCCTGCCAGACAATCTGGTATTCCCCTCCACCGCCTGGGAGTTGAAGTCCGCCTGGTTGTGGATTGGCACGGACACAGCTTACAAACAGACGCTGACGAACGATGGCTACTACATTGCCCAGGCCTATTACAAGAATGACGACGGCAGCTACGAGGTCGGCTACGCGGCATTGAGCGGCCTGCACGTGATCAACAAGCTGACTCCCAGCTGGGTCTGGACTACGTTCGAAAACATCAACAACCGCAAGTACACCGTCACCAACGCCCCATCGTCCAAGCCGATGACCAACACCACGGGGCCGACCCCGGCGGCTCAACCGGTCAATACGCAATTCCAGACCACTTACCCGGCGCTGTCGAAGTACGAACTGATCGGGGTGGAGTACCAGCCCATCAACCAGGTGCTGGCGAACTCCCAGCTGGAATCGGCGTTCCAGAGCACCTCGTCCTGCCTGGCCTGCCACAGTACGGCCGCCTACTCACGCGATGATGGCTACTTCAATTTTGCCCTGACGCATACAGGCGGCATTACCTACCCGACAGCCCCGCTGCCGGAATCGGACTTCGCCGGTTACAAGAAACTGGACTTTGTCTGGTCGCTGAAACGCGCCCAGTGGCAACGCTAAGGAGAGCATCACATGAGCGTATTGAATTTTCCTCGCATCTACCTCAACGGCCATATGTTCTGGAACCCGCCGACGGCCAACAACAACGATGTGTTCCCGCTGTATGACGCGGTCAACATGGACATTAACTGGCCGTTCATGAGCCACTTCGACATCACGCCCACGAACGCCCCCACCCTGCTGATGCCCTGGACCACCACGCCCCTGCAGATGAACGACTTGCCTGACTATGTGCTTCAGGTGCCAGGCAATGGCCGTGCTGGAAATTACCCATACATGCCGGCCGAGTGGGACCTGTTTGGCGACAACGCCTGTGGCACGGTAGACTACAACACCATCCACTCCACGATCATCGGCGGCGAGCTACAAGCCAACAGCTACATCGCCCAGGACGCATTGATCGGCAAGAACTACCAATTGCTTGGCAACCCCTTTGGCAATGCCGGTCCTACCGCCGCGCGTTTCGTAGACATCAGCCCGTGGCAGAACACCTTCACCGCGTTGTACTTCGACAAACTGGTGCTGGGGGATGCCACGTGCGGCCTGACGCTCAATCGCCAGTACCGGATGATGGACCGTTTCCTGAACTTCGAATGGGCAGGCGACTTGCATGGCCTGGTATATGTCAGCGTCACCTGGCAAACCTGCTTTTCCCAGGACAACGTGCAATGGGCCATCGGCGACTCGAACCTGCTGAAAAACCTTCAGCAGCAGATGACGCAACAAGGGGCGCAGGGGCTGATGTTCAGGTTCTCCACCTACCTGACCTGTTACGACATGAACGGCGTTTTCAACGACTTCCCTTACATCAACTCCCGCTCTCATGACCTCGATGTCATGAAGCAGATGCAACTGATGTATGACAAGGGCTTGAACAACGTCGCGGACATTTTCTTCAACCCCGCCTACAGCCGTACCGCCGCGACCCTGGGTCTCTGGTTCGCCGACGAATACCCCACCGCCCCAGGCGGGCTGCGCCTGATACCCGATCACGTCGTGTCTGTTTCCCAACCGGGCCAGGCCAAGCAGAGCATCAAGTTGGGCGTAACCTCAGTGCAGATCACCGACAACATTCTGTCGCTGGACCTGGCCAATACTTTTCCGTCTTATCCCGTGAACCCCAACGTCGCCAACCTGGACATCGCGGCAGTGGATACCAGCATTCCCATTGCGGTCCCGGAAAAATTCCAGGCCGGCAACTATCAACTGGGCGTCAACCAGAACGGATTTTTCACGCCCGTGGTCAGCTTCGGTTACGAGCATTACCAACAGTCCGCTTTCAACCTACGCTCAGGCCTGCTGGACTTCACCCTCAGCGATGCCGATAAAGCGCTCCTGCAGACCGGCTCGCTGGAGCTGCACCAGCAAGATTCGGCCCAGCCCAACGCTGTACGCGCGGCCCTTCAGCAGGAGTGGACCGCCGAAGTGATCGAGAGCGGCAGCTTCATCAATGTGGGAGACCATGCCACGCTGAGCATCATGGTGCAGCAAAACGGCCAGCCGGCCGCCAACACCACGCTGTGGGTGGCGGAGTATGACAATCCCTACATGGTGACCTCCAGCGACTACTACCTGGCCTTCAGCAATGACGCCGATTTCACGCTGTTCTATGACCACCCGGACCACCGCGAACTGAACGCACCCAATCTGCCGCAATTCACCGGAGCCCCCCCGATACCCAACTATCGGAGCACCGGCGCGGGACGCCGGCTTACCAACCTGGAAAAGGTAGACGACTCAATAGGAAAAGCCATCAGTTATCAGCAGTTCCTGCGGGGCGAGGGCAAACCGATTGCGGTCGATCTGCGCCCGTGCCTGGCCTTCGACGCAGGCATCTATGTCACCGGGACGCTGGCCAACGATCAGTCCACCCAGATCAACTATTCCTATGTCATGACCACCACCAACGACAAAGGCATTGCCCAAGTGAGTTTCAAGGGAGTGGCCCCAGGCTTCCCCACCTTGCGGTTTATCGTGAAGGACAGCGATAAAGACCCGACCATTCCCTTCAGCTTCCCGATCATCCAGGCCCACATCGACTTTCTCGCTCCGCTGCGGGTCCTGCCACTGGACTTCAAGCTGCAGCAGGACTTCGTCAACACCTGGAACGACATCTACCTGAAGCCGACCGCGGCCAAGGAGCTGTGGGACGGCTTCATCTATCCACGCATCCTGCAATCGTTCTACTACCTGTACCCGATCATGAATAAATACATGCCGCTCGACTCCCAGGCACGGGTCGAAGGCGCCATCGACCAGTTCATCGTACTGATCAAAAAGGAGTACCAGGATGAAAGCACGCTGGCGATGCCCATCACCCGCGACATGTCTCAAAGCCGTCGCTCGGTACTGGAGCTATGGGCCAAGCGCCTGGTCAAGCACAACTATCCGCCACAGCAACTTCATATGAGCGACTACGACGACCTTTGACGGTTTGCCCAGCACCACCGGGTGGCGGATCCGCTACCCGGCACTTCACAGGAGTGTCCTATGAAAGCCAGCATCTTGAAACGGCTGTTGCTGCTGACCCTGCTGTTCAGTCCTTGGGTTTTTGCCCAACAGGACAGCGGCGCGGTGTATTTCACCATGGGGGTGCACAACACCGAAGGCTGCAACGAACAGAACGGCAACTGCATCGCCAACCGCGCACCGGGTGACCCTTCCGACCCGTTCTTCCCGGCGTTCTGGATCAGCGACTGGACCATGTACCGGGTGATGCACAACTACCAGAAGAACCCGCCGCCCTACAGCAACCCGCCCACCACCCTCACCCCGGCGGACTACACCGTCTCGCGTGGCACCAGCTACTACGACACCACCTACATCCCGCCGGATGGCGACGGCTTCGGCGCGATGATGGAGCACTACGAAAAATACTGCCTGCCGATCTTCCCGATCAAGAACAACAACTACACCTGCTCCTTCGTGTCCCTGGGCAACAAGGCGTACTTCCTGACCTACCCGCAGGATCGCCCCAAGGACATGCCGGCGTGCTGCATGTTCTCGCCGATGAACCATCCGCCACGACAGGATTTCATCCAGCACCTGCCCTACAGTGCCGCGCGCAGCCAGAATCTCAATGGCAGCGTGCAGGCCTATGCCCTGGACCTCGACTCACCGCAGGGGCCGATCCTGTTCGGCTACGCCTTCTACAAAGAGATGTCAGGGCAACCGCCCTACCGGCATCCGCAGTCGTTCTACTTTTCCGGCGACGCCAGCGTCGCCAACGCCCCCATCGTCAGCCAGAACTACACCAACTTCCGCATCGCCAAGCCCGACCCGGCCCAGACCTGGGCACAGGTGGCCGCCATGTGTCCGTCGAATCCGCCGCCCTGCAAGTTGTTCGAGCCGCCGGCTTCGCAGAGCAACGGCCAGAAGGCTCAGTGGAACAAGCTGATGCAGCGCAAGCCCTGAAAACTCACAAGGATTTATGTGACAAGGAGATTGTGGCGAGGGAGCTTGCTCCCGCGAGGCTACGAAGTAGCCCCAGAAATACCGGGAGCGCTGCGCACTCCAGCGGGAGCAAGCTCCCTCGCCACACGTGAATCGACTCAAGACGAAGGATTGCCATGAAAACGTTCACCATGATGATACTGGGGCTTGCCAGCCTGCCTGCCCTGGCCCTGGATCAAACCCAGAACCAGAGCAAACCGACACAGGCCAGCACCCTCAATTGCCAGCCCCCCTCTTCCGCGCCCGCCGCCAATGCCAGCCAGGATCTGTTCGATCAGTACAGCTGGCAGATGTTCATCGCCATGAACTGGCCCGCCCAGAATGGGCAACGCGGTGATCCCGACTGCAGCAAACAACCTGGGGACGCCGGCTACACCGTCTGGCAAACCTACAAGACCGTGGAGGAAATCTTCCTGCCGCAGGGGGCGGATCCGGGTCCCTGGAATACCCCGCAGAAAGCCAAGAGCCTGGGCATCATCAACATCGCGGCGCTGAAAAACAGCACCCAGGTGAACGCCGTCGACCAGGCCGTCGGTGGCTGGCTGATCGACCAGGCCGGCAACCCGACCTACTACGATATCTCGGCCAACGAGACCTCCTATGACTACATCGTCAATAATCAGTACTACAACGCCGATGTCGTCTCCAAGGCCAACAACATCAACTTTCCCAACGGCGTCATCGAGATCAAGTCGAGCTGGCGCATCCTGACCACCAGCGACAATGCCAGCCGCTACCTGACCCAACTCGCCCGCGTCGCCACCTTCGATGACCAGGGCCAGCGCACCGGCGTGACCGAGGCCTACCTGGGCCTGGTAGGCCTGCACATCATCACCAAGGTGAACGGCTATCCGCAGTGGATCTGGTCGACTTTCGAGCAGATCGACAATGTGCCGCCCAAGACGCTGGTGCATGGTCAGTGGGTCGACCAGCCGGCATCGGGCATGGCCTATTCCTACTTCAACGCCAACGCACCCGCCGCCAGCCTCAACCAGTCGCCCTGTGACTGGCAGCCCCAAGGCGCACACCTGGTCTGCGTGCCCAAGCCTGGGACTACGTTCCAGACCCCCAACCCATTGAACCGGGTCACGCCGATTGCCGAAGTCACCGACCAGGTGAACGCTGACTACCGCAGCAACCCCGACCTGCAGAAAAGCGTGTTGAAGTACTACCAGCTCATCACCACCCAGCGCCCGCTGATGCCGGACAACCCCAGCAATCCCCTGGGCCAGCCGACCCCATCGCTCTCGGCCAACGTGACCATGGAGAGCTACATCCAGCCCAACAGCAGTTGCATGAACTGCCACTCCATGGCGACGCCGGTCAAGAGCCCCTACAAGGCCGATTTCTCCTACCTGTTCAAATTCGCCAATTCGCCGGTCATCAAATCCATCAAGGACGAGGAATAAATCATGAGCATCCTGAACGGGCCCCGACTGAATTTCTGGGGTGGCATCCGCACTGACGTCAGCCTGCCGAACAACTCCCCTACCATTCCTTACAACGGCAACGACGACTGGCCGCTCTTCGACCTGACCACCTCGACCCTGGCACCGGGTGCGCAGTCGTACACCGACGATCAGTTGAACAACATGATCAATGCGCCCACTGGCAACTACTACACCGCCGGCGGCTGGAATCACTACGGGCAACACGTCGTCGACATGCAGAACGCCTTGATCAGTTCCCAGGGGATACCGGGCAGCATCAGCACTACCGGTGACCTGGTGGGCCAGCCGGTCTACCTGCTCGGCTCGGTGGATCCGGTGACCCAACAGGGCCCGGTTTCCGGTCCGATGATGGTGGACCTGGACCCCACCTCCTCGACCACTACCCAGATCTTCGTCGGTGGCCTGCAGATCGGCGGCACCAGTGACATCCAGTTGTTGATTCACAGCAACACCGTGTGCAGCAGCTTCGACGTGGCCGGGCGAGTTTTGTTGCCGGCGAAGATGGACGCGCCGGGCTCCTTCCATGCCAGCGGCACGTTCCAGTTGACCTTTCCCCTGAGCAGCATCGTCAGTTGGAACCAGAACAGCGCCGGTCTGCGCGCGATCATCCAGGCGCCGGGGGCGACGGGGATCGTCCTGCGTTTCGTCATGTTCGAGATGTGCCCGACGATGACCACCGAGCAACTGGACGCCGACTACGCGGCCGGCAAGTACACACCCAACCCGAGCATCGGCCGGGTCATCGGCACATTGGCCCCGGCTTTTGCCGACGAGCCGCTGAGTTGCCAGCCGGGCCGACAACTGGTCAACCAGGCCACGGGGAATGCCGGCTATGCCGACCTGGGCGCCAGCAACGGTTACCTGAGCATCGACATGGTGAATGTCATTCCGAAGGAAACCTTTCGCGCCGTCAGGGACGACATCACCAGCCCCATCGGCCCCAACGCCAACTACGGCCCCGTCACCGTCTCGGCCGGTACCACCGCCCTGGCGACCCTGGACCCGACCAGCAGCCCGCTGCTGAACTACTACGTGTATGGTGGCATCGTCGACTTGCCCATGACCGCCAGCCAACAGCAGGCGGTGCGGACCAGCGCCCTGGCGATCAACGCCCCCGGCAAGGTCGCCGGCACCACGCTGCAAGCGACTGAATCGACCTATCGGCTCTATGCCGACCAACGCAATGTCTATCTCGAGGATTACCCAAAAGGCCTGTCGATCACCCTGCAGGTCCGATACCTGGGCGGCCCGGTAACCAGCACCACCGAAATTGACCTGAAAGCGGCTCCGCCTGCCGCGTATACGGAACCGCAGTATTGGGATTTCCTCGACTTCCCCGACTCGCTGACCGTAAACCCCGGGCAGCTTTCCGTCAGTTTCCCCGTCACCGTCAAATCGAACAGTGCCGCCCAGGCGGGTTTCGTGGCCCTGACCTGCACCGCCAACGGTCTGGACAGCAGCGCCTGGTTTACCAACTTCCGCAAATACGCCCAGACCGATTTCGGTATCCCCAAGGGCACCCCCATCACCTGGCCGCTGATGTACCCCAACGTCCTGCGCTTCCATTACCTGGCCTTCCCCGCCATGTCGCGCTACATCCCGCTGAACCAGCCCGACGCGATCATGGGCGCCAAGAATGCCATCCTGGCGCGAACGTCGGATGCCTACAAAGGCACCACCTTGTTCATGCCCGTGGTGCGCTCGATGTCGCCCTGCCAGCGGGCGCTGCTACGGGCCTACCTCACCGGTGAGCCGTGGCAACCGCCGCAGTGATCGCATCCCACCCTTCATGACGGAGAGCCGCTTCATGTCTATTCATATACCTGCGCAACCCAGCCAAAGCCTGCGCCCGAGTATGATCATTGCCGAAGGCCTGCTGAACCCTCGCGGCGTCTGCGTGCGACCCGACGGCAGCCTGTTACTGGTCGAAGCCGGCTCCGGCCTGCCGGAACAGACCTTCAGCGGTCGCATCAGTCGCCTGCGACCCGATCCCCAGCGGCCCGGCGTCTACCTGCCCCGTGAAACGCTGGCGGACGGGTTTCGTGCCATGAACATGCAGCTACGCATGCTGCGTGACGAAATAATGGGGCTGTCGGACGTGGCCTGCGGAGAGGGGCGCTACCTGGTCAGCCAGACCGATTACATCGAGGGTTCCAAACTATTGGACATGCAATTCACACCGCCCGAACCGGTGTTTCGCAGCCGTGGCAATCTCAATGCCCTGTGTTATCACCCCTCTCGCCGCAGTTGGCTGGCGGTCAAGCCTGATACCAATCAGTTGGTGGAGTTCGTCGACGGCCAGGACGAGCGGGTACTGGTCCAACTGCCCGCGCTGGACCAGGGCCAGGAAGCCGTGCCCGTGACGTTGGTGTACGAACCGGCGACGGACGCTGTGCTGATCAGCCTGTTCTCCGGCGAACGACAAGACGACTCTGCGCGCAAGGGCATCGACTTCGTCGACAAGGCGGGCCAGGTGATCCGGGTCCATCCCGGCAGCGGGCAGATCGAACGGCTGATCGATGGCCTGCAACTGCCCACCGGCCTGGCGCTGTGCCCGGCCGGAAACGTGCTGGTACTGGAACTCTGCGACCGCCTGCAACAACCCCTGCTGCCGGACTGGAACGGCGAACCCCTACACGGCGGCTTCACCCGGTTCAGCGGTCGATTGCTGAGCTGCAACCTGCAGACCACCCAGGTCACCGTGCTCGCCCAAGGCCTGGATACCCCATCCAACCTGTGCGTGGTGGAGGATGCCGTGCTGGTGAGCGAAGGCATGGGCCTGACCGGAAGGCCACTGCCCGCGCCCGACGGCCATGTCGTCCCGCTGAGCGGCAGACTTCGGCGGGTACAGCTTTGACGACGCGGGATAAGCCAACATCGCCGCAAGCTGTCCCGCCGCCTTCGCGAGCAAGCCGGGCCGGCCGTGCAGGCCAATGCGATTATGACTTTTTCATGGAAACTCCTTGGACACCTGGTTTATGGAGCGAGACGCGTAAAGACAAAATCGTGGTTCTGCACCCGCGCCTGGTGGCAGGCGAAACAGGTCTGGTGCTGGGCCTCGTCGGCGGGCTTACCGTTGATAAAGCGACCGAAGCCCCAACCGCCGGTTGACGCATACTTCTTCGAGTCCTTGACCATCACCTGGACGGTGGTGGCCGCTCCAGAAATCGACGCCGGCTCGAACTCAGGTGACTGCACGTGCTTCCAGGCCAGCTTCACCAGGACCGTGCCGTCGGGGAACGGCAGCGTCGAGTCCTGGTAAGCCTTTATGGCCCGGTCATTGCCCAGCACCGCTCGAAGCTCGTTCAGCGGCTCGGCTTCCTGCGCCGGCGCGATCAGTTGCCATGTGCGGTACCCCTCGGGAAGCGTCACCCCATAGATCGGTGAAGCCTCGCCGCTGCCGGTATCGCCCAAGGCGACGCCGGCGGTGATCAACGCCACCGATGCAACCGCGGCGGACGCGGCCAGATGCTTGAATTTCATCGTCGAGCTCCTCGTACCGAGTCAGAGATGATCAGCATCGATCACGGCCTGGGCGAAGGCTTGCGGGGCCTCCTGAGGCAAGTTGTGACCGACACCGCCGCTGATCAACCGGTACTCGTACTTGCCGGTAAAGCGCTTGGCATAGGCCTCGGCCGGTGGGTGCGGCGCGCCGTTGGCATCGCCTTCAAGGGTGATCGTCGGCACCCCGATGGACGGGAACGTCGCGAGTTTCTTCTCCAGCGCGTCGTACTTGGCCTCGCCCTTGATCAGACCCAGGCGCCAGCGGTAGTTGAAGATCGATACCGGGACGTGGTCAGGGTTCTGCAACGCGGCGGCGCTGCGGTCATAGGTCGCGTCGTCGAAGTCCCACTTCGGCGAGGCCAGTTTCCAGATCAGCTTGGCGAAGTCGTGGGTATTTTTTTCATACCCCAGGCGACCACGCTCGGTGGCAAAGTAGAACTGGTACCACCACTGCAACTCGGCGGCCGGTGGCAACGGCGCCTTGCCGGCGTCCTGACTGCCGATCAGATAGCCACTTACCGCCACCAATGCCTTCACCCGCTCCGGCCACAGCGCCGTGACGATGTCGGCGGTGCGCGCGCCCCAGTCATAGCCACCGAGCACGGCCTGCTTGATGTGCAAGGCGTCCATGAAGTCGATCAGGTCGCTGGCAAGCGCGGCAGGCTGACCGTTACGCACGGTCTTGGCCGACAGGAAACGTGTATCGCCATACCCCCGGGCATAGGGAATCAATACGCGATAGCCCTTCTGGGCCAGTGCCGGCGCCACATCGGTGTAGCTGTGGATGTCGTACGGCCAGCCGTGCAGCAGGATGACCACCGGCCCATCGGCGGGACCGACCTCGGCATAGGAAACGTCCAGCAGCCCCGCCTTGACGTGCTTCAACGGGCCGAACGAAGTGTTGGTTCCGGGCGTGATGGCGCCGATGGTACCGGCCGGCACCTCGGCAGCGCTGGCCTGTGACGAGGTCACGGCCAGGGCGCCCAACTGCATCATGGCGATCGCCAGGACAGCCGGCGCGAGCAGACGCCGGTGCCGCGGTTTGGAGGTGTGGTTCAACAGGGTCTTGGTCATGGTGAGTCTCCCTTGCGAACCGCCGTTCGGCGGTCGCGGGTTGTGAAATCGAAGGTGTCTGCCGGACGCACTGCGGTGCCGGATTATTTCGCCGCCGCACGCAGTGGCCGGAATGCTTCACGCAATTCTTCGCTGAACAGCTGCGGCTGTTCCCAGGCGGCGAAGTGACCGCCCTTGCTGACTTCTTTGAAGTAGGACAGCGACGGATAGGCGCGCTGTGCCCAGGTCTTCGGTGCCTGATAGATTTCGTGCGGGAACACCGTGATCGCCACCGGCACCTTGATGTCGGTGGTCTTCTGCGCGGCTGCGCTGAAATTATTGTTGTTGTTCTCCCAGTAGAAACGGGAAGACGACGCCCCGGTGTTGGTCAGCCAATACAGGCTGATGTCGTCGAGCATCTCATCGCGGCTGAGCACGCGTTCAGGCTTGCCGTCACTGTCGGTCCAGGCCGCAAACTTCTCGTACATCCACGCCGCCGTACCGGTGGGCGAATCGGCCAGCAGGTAGCCGATGGTCTGCGGCCGGGTCACCATCATCGCGCCGTAGGCCGCGTTACGACCGAAGAACGTACTCAGGGAGGTGTAGGCCCGGCGTTCCGGATCGGTCAGCCCGGCGGGTGCCGCATCGCCGCTGTTGATCGGCTTTACCAGCTCCGGCGGCACGGTGGCCGGCATGTTCAGGTGGATACCCAGCAATCCGGGCGGCGCCAGGCGGCCCAGCGCATCGGAAATCACCGAGCCGTGATCGCCGCCCTGGGACACGTAATGGCTGTAGCCCAGGCGCTTCATCAGCACGTCCCAGGCCTTCGCCACCCGGTCGGGGCCCCAGCCCAATTCGGTGGGCTTGCCGGAAAAACCATGGCCGGGAATCGACGGGATGATCACATCGAAGGCATCTTCCGCGCGGCCGCCGTAAGCGGTCGGATCGGTCAGCGGGCCGATGGTCTTGAGGAACTCGAACTGCGATCCCGGCCAACCATGGGTGAGGATCAGCGGCATGGCGTTGGGGTGGCGCGAACGCACGTGGATGAACTGGATGTCGACGCCATCGATGGTGGTGATGAACTCCGGCAGGGCATTGAGCTTGGCCTCGGCCTTGCGCCAGTCATAACCGTCTCCCCAGTACTTCACCAATGCCTGGACCTGGGCCAGTTGTACGCCTTGGGAGACGTCGTTGACGGTTTCCTTGTCGGGCCAACGGGTGGCCGCAATACGTTTGCGCAGTTCGCTCAACTGCGCTTCATCGACGTGAATATGGTACGGGCGAATCGCCTCCGACCCGGCCGGTGCGGCGCTGACGGATAGACCGTCCGCAGCCAGGGTGACACCGCTACCGGCAAGCAGGGCAAGACCGACAACAGCGGACGACGCCAGGCAACGCTGCCAGGTAAAAACGGAAGAAGCTGCATGCATGATGGATCTCCATTTGAAAGTCCGTGGTGAGAAAGCATTGGCTCTCTCGACGCAGCTCATTTAAGGCCGGGCAGGTATCGCGGATATGTCAGCAACGGCCCGTAAAGAAACAGTCCGTATCGGCATGGGGGTTGGATACACAGGGATACATTGGAACTCAACCACGGAACTGTGGGAGCGGGCTTGCTCGCGAAGGCGGTGGCACATTCAACATAGAGGCAAGCTGACCTACCGCTTTCGCGAGCAAGCCCGCTCCCACAGGGGATTTGGGGTGGGCATGGGGTCTGTGGGCGATTCGGACAACCATGTGGGAGCGAGCCTGCTCGCGATGACGGCAGCACATTCAACATCACTGCAAGCTGACCCACCGCTTTCGCGAGCAAGCCCGCTCCCACAGGGGATCTGGGGTGGGCAAGGGGTCTGTGGGCGATTCGGACAACCCATGTGGGAGCGGGCTTGCTCGCGATGACGGCGGCACATTCAACATCACTGCAAGCTGACCCACCGCTTTCGCGAGCAAGCCCGCTCCCACAGGGGATCTGGGGTGGGCATGGGGTCTGTGGGCGATTCGGACAACCCATGTGGGAGCGGGCTTGCTCGCGATGACGGCGGCACAGTCAACATCCATGCAAACTGACACACCGCTATCGCGAGCAGGCTCGCTTGTATGTTTAGACTTGAAGGGGTGGGCGGGACTAAAAGCTCGATTCCGACTCTAGCCAGTACGGA
>NZ_VIUG01000054.1:0-24549 GCF_007828255.1 Pseudomonas sp. SJZ078
CCGCAAGGCGAAGTTGAAACCACCCTGGCGCAGATCTGGCAAGACCTGCTCAAGATCGAGCGCGTCGGTCGTCACGATCACTTCTTCGAACTCGGCGGCCACTCGCTGCTGGCCGTCAGCCTGATCGAACGGATGCGTCAGGCCGGCCTGAGTGCCGACGTGCGTATCCTGTTTAATCAATCGACCCTGGCGGCGCTGGCATCGGCCATTGGCGAGAGCAACGAGGTGAATGTCCCGGCCAACCTGATTCCTTCGGATTGCGAGTACATCACCCCGGCCATGCTGCCGCTGGTATCGCTGTCCCAGGACGCCATCGATCGCATCGTGGACACTGTGCCGGGTGGCGCGCGCAACGTGCAGGACATCTATCCGCTGGCGCCGTTGCAGGAGGGTATCCTCTATCACCATCTGGCCGCTGAACAGGGCGACCCTTACGTGCTGCAAGCGCAGTTCGCCTTCGACAGTCGCGAACGCCTGGACGATTTCACCCAGGCCCTGCAAGGCGTGATCGATCGCCACGACATTTTGCGCACAGCCATGGCCTGGGAAGGGCTGGACGAGCCGGTGCAAGTGGTCTGGCGCAAGGCGTCGCTGGGCGTCGAGCAGGTGTTGTTGCGGGATGAGGACGGCGACATCGCCGCTCAGTTGCAAGCGCGCTTCGATGCCCGGCACCATCGCCTGGATATCCGTCAGGCACCGCTGATGTGCATCCGTTTTGCCCAGGATGCAAGTCACCAGCGCTGGGTCGCGACCCTGCTGTTCCATCATATGGCCCTCGACCACACGGCGCTGGAAGTGGTGCGCCAGGAGATGCAGGCGCACTTGCTCGGGCAGACCGGGCAGTTGGCGGCAGCGATGCCTTATCGCAACTATGTGGCCCAGGCTCGCCTGGGTGTCAGCCAACAGGAGCACGAGCGCTTCTTCCGCGACATGCTCGGTGAGGTGGACGAGCCGACGCTGCCGTTTGGCCTGCACGATGTGCAGGGCGCGGGACAGGGAATCGAGGAAGCTTCGTTGGCGCTCGCCGGCAGCCTGAGCCAGGACTTGAAGATTCAGGCCCGCCGGCTCGGTGTGAGTGTCGCGAGCCTGGTCCATCTGGCCTGGGCGCAGGTGCTGGGCCGTGTGTCGGGCCGCGATGATGTGGTGTTCGGCACCGTGTTGATGGGCCGGATGCAGGGCGGAGAGGGCGCCGACCGTGCGCTGGGCATGTTCATCAACACGCTGCCGCTGCGGGTGAACCTGGGACAGATGTCTGCCCGTGCAGGTGTGAGGGCCACCCATGGCCGATTGACTGCGTTGCTGGGGCATGAGCATGCTTCATTGGCGCTGGCCCAGCGTTGCAGTGGTGTGGAGGCGCCGACGCCGCTGTTCAGTGCTTTGCTCAACTATCGCCACACCGATGCGAACCAGGCTCCGTCTGCCTGGAGCGGTATTGAGGTGCTCAGCGGCGAAGAACGGACCAACTACCCGCTGATGCTCTCGGTGGACGATCTGGGCGAGGATTTCAGCCTCACCGTCCAGGTGGTGAGCGGGATCGGCGCGCCGCGGATCTGTGCCTATATGGAAGCGGCGCTGGCGAGTCTGGTCCAGGCGTTGGAATGTGCGCCTGACTCGTCGCTGGCCGATCTGCCGATTCTGCCGGAAGCGGAACGTGAGCAGTTGCTGGTGGCGTTCAATGCCACCGACGCTGAATATCCGCTGGAGCAGACCATTCATGGGCTGTTCGAGGAACAGGTACAACGGACTCCACTTGATGTGGCCGTTCTGCATGGCGAACGATATCTCAATTATCGCGAACTGAACGAACGGGCCAACCGCCTGGCGCATTACCTGCGCAAGCAAGGCGTTCGGCCGGATTTGCGGGTGGCGATCTGTGTCGAGCGTGGCCTCGACATGGTGGTCGGATTGCTGGCGATCCTGAAAGCGGGTGGCGGTTACGTGCCACTGGATCCGGCGTATCCGGCGGATCGGATTGCCTACATGCTGGAGGACAGTGCGCCGGCGGCGGTGTTGGCGCAGACGGCGACTCTCGGGTTGCTGGCAGGTGCCTCGATGCCGGTGATCGACCTCGACAGCGGCTTGTGGCAGGACGAATCCGTCTTGAATCCGCAGGTGCCTGAGTTGACCTCGTCGCATCTGGCCTATGTGATCTATACCTCCGGTTCGACCGGGCTGCCTAAGGGCGTGATGATCGAACACCGCAACACGGTGAACTTCCTCACTTGGGCCCATCGTTCGTTTGACTCGAACACCTTGTCGAAAACCCTGTTCTCGACCTCGCTGAACTTCGACCTGGCGGTCTATGAGTGCTTTGCACCGTTGACCAGCGGCGGCAGCATCGAGGTGGTCACTAATGTGCTGGAACTGCAACAGGGCGAGCACGACATCAGCCTGATCAACACCGTACCGTCGGCGCTCAAGGCGCTGCTGGAAGCCGGTGGACTGGGCGAGGGTGTGGACACGGTCAACGTGGCCGGCGAAGCCCTCAAGCGCAGTCTGGTGGAGGCGCTGTTCGAACAGACTTCGGTCAAGCGTCTGTGCAACCTCTATGGCCCTTCGGAAACCACGACCTATTCGAGTTGGGTGTCGATGGCCCGTGAGGACGGCTTTGCCGCCCACATCGGCAAACCGGTCGCCAACACCCGGTTCTACCTGCTGGACGAACATAAACAACCGGTGCCATTGGGCGTCCCAGGGGAAATCTACATCGGTGGTGCCGGTGTCGCGCGGGGTTACCTGAACCGTGATGACCTGACCGCCGAACGCTTCCTGAAGGATCCGTTCAGCAGCGAGCCGAACGCGCGGATGTACAAGACCGGCGACCTAGGTCGCTACCTGCCGGACGGCAATATCGAGTACCTGGGCCGTAACGACGACCAGGTGAAGATCCGCGGTTTCCGCATCGAACTGGGCGAGATCGAAGCCCGGCTTGCCCGGCATGAATCGGTAAAAGAAGCGGTGGTACTGGCCCGCGAAGACGTGCCCGGCGATAAGCGTCTGGTCGCCTATTTCACCCAGTCAGAAGCGGTGGACATCGAAACCCTGCGCAGCCACCTGCAAGCGCAACTGCCGGCCTATATGGTCCCGGTGGCCTACGTACACCTCGACGAACTGCCGCTGACTCCCAACGGCAAACTCGACCGCAAGGCCCTGCCGGCACCCGACCACGACGCACTGATCAGCCGCGGTTACGAAGCTCCCCAAGGTGAAATCGAAACCACCCTGGCGCAGATCTGGCAGGACCTGCTCAAGGTCGAGCGCGTCGGCCGTCACGACCATTTCTTCGAACTCGGCGGCCACTCGTTGCTGGCTGTCAGCCTGATCGAACGGATGCGTCAGGCCGGCCTGAGTGCCGACGTGCGCGTGCTGTTCGGCCAGCCGACCTTGATGGCGCTGGCGGCAGCGGTGGGTAGCGGCAGTGAAATCCAGGTGCCGGCCAACGGCATCCTGCTCGGTTGCACGCGGATCACGCCCGACATGCTGACGCTCAGTCGCCTGGATCAGAACGCCATCGACCATATCGCCTCGAAAGTGCCGGGTGGCATGGGCAACATACAGGACATCTACCCGCTGGCGCCGTTGCAGGAAGGCATCCTCTATCACCATCTGGCCGCCGAACAGGGCGACCCCTACGTGTTGCAGTCGCAGTTCGCCTTCGACAGCCGCGAGGCTCTGGACGATTTCGTCCAGGCCCTGCAAGTGGTAATCGATCGCCACGACATCCTGCGTACCGCCATCGTCTGGGAGGGTCTCGACGAACCTCAGCAAGTGGTCTGGCGCGAGGCGCGTCTGGGGCTGGAAGCCTTTGTCGCGGATCCGCAGGCCGGTACTGTCAACGAACAACTGCACAGTCGTTTCAATGCCCGGCACTTTGCCCTCGACCTCACCCAGGCACCGCTGATGCGCCTGGCGTTCGCTGAAGACCAGGCCGATCAGCGCTGGATAGCGATGCTGTTGTTCCATCACATCGCCCTCGATCATGCGGCGATGAAAGTGGTGCAGCGCGAAATGCTGGCGTATCTGCAGGGGCAGGCTGACCGGTTGGACACCCCCGCGCCGTACCGCAACTATGTGGCTCAGGCCCGCCTGGGGGTGAGTCGTGAAGAGCATGAAGGCTTCTTCAGCGACATGCTCGGCGATGTGGACGAGCCGACACTGCCGTTTGGCCTGCACGATGTGCAGGACGACGGTGACGATATTGAGACCGCGACACAACTGCTCGACAGCGACTTGAGCCGTCGCCTGCGGCGTCTGGCCCGCCAGTCAGGCGTGGGCGCGGCGAGCCTGCACCACTTGGCCTGGGCCCAGGTGCTGGGCCGGGTGTCCGGCAAACAGGACGTGGTGTTCGGCACGGTGCTGATGGGCCGGATGCAGGGCGGCGAGGGCGCCGACCGTGCGCTGGGTATGTTCATCAACACCCTGCCGCTTCGCGTCAGTGTCGATGAGCAGAACGTCAAGGCCGGGGTCAAGGAAGTGCATGGTCGGCTGACCGCCCTGTTGGGGCATGAACATGCCCCATTGGCACTGGCCCAGCGTTGCAGTGCGGTTAGCGCACCGACGCCGCTGTTCAGTGCCTTGCTGAACTACCGTAATTCCAGCGAACAGGCGGCTGGGCAGGATACCCTCGCGGCCTGGCAGGATATCGAAACACTGGGCGGCGAATCACGTACCACCTATCCGCTGATGTTATCGGTGGATGATCTGGGTGAAGACTTCGCCTTGACCGCCCAGACCATGAAGCGTGTGGGCGCGCAGCGGATATGCGCCTACATGGAAACCGCACTGCACAGTCTGGCCGCAGCGCTGGAGTTCAGCCCCACGACACGCCTGCGCAGTCTGGAGGTACTGCCGCAAGTCGAGCGCCGGCAAGTGTTGATGGGATTCAACGCCACCAGCCGTCGTTATCCGCAGCACCGGACCGTCAATGACTTGTTCGAAGCACAGGTGCAGGCGCATCCCGACGCCGTTGCCGTGGTCCATGACGAGCAACGCCTGACGTATCGCGAACTCAATGCCAGGGCCAACCGCCTGGCCCGTCACCTGATTGGTCTGGGCACTCAGTTGGGCGACAGCGTGGCCATTGGCTTGGCACGTTCGAGCGACCTGTTGGTCAGTCAACTGGCCGTGCTCAAGTGTGCTGCCGTCTACGTGCCGCTGGATGTCAACGCACCGCTCGAGCGTCAGCAGTTCATGATCCAGGACAGTGGCGCACAATTGGTGCTGACCCTGAGCACGATGGTTGTGCCAGAAGGTGTGCAACGGGTGGACCTGGATATCATCGAGCTGGACGAGTCTGCCGATAACCTGGAGCTGACCCAGGATGCTGAGTCGGTTGCGTACATCATGTACACCTCCGGTTCCACTGGCACGCCGAAGGGCGTGCTGGTGCCGCACCGGGCGATCAACCGCTTGGTGATCAACAACGGCTATGCCGATTTCGATGCCCGAGATCGGGTGGCGTTTGCTTCCAACCCGGCCTTCGACGCCAGTACTCTCGATGTGTGGGCGCCGTTGCTCAACGGCGGCTGCGTGGTGATGGTCGAGCAGGATGTGTTGCTGTCCCAGGAGCGGTTCGCGGCGTTGTTGATCGAGCAGTCGGTCAGCGTGTTGTGGATGACCGCCGGGCTGTTCCATCAGTACGCCGACGGCCTGCTGCCGGTGTTCAAGCAACTGCGCTACCTGATCGTGGGTGGCGACGTGCTGGATCCGGCGGTGATCGCGCGGGTGCTGAAAGACGGCGCGCCGCAGCATTTGCTCAACGGCTATGGCCCGACCGAAGCCACGACCTTCACTACCACTTATGAAATCAAAGATGTAGGCGAGGGCGGTATTCCCATTGGTCGTCCGATTGGCAATACCCGCGTCTACATCCTGGACGCCAACCAGCAACCCGTGCCTGTCGGCGTGGCGGGCGAGTTGTATATCGGCGGCGACGGCGTAGCGAACGGCTACCTGAACCGCCCCGAGCTGACCGCCGAGAAGTTCGTCGCCGACCCGTTCAGCGCCGATCCGGCGGCCTTGCTCTACCGCACTGGCGACCTGGCGCGCTGGCGTGCCGATGGAGCCGTGGAGTATCTGGGGCGTAACGACGACCAGGTGAAGATCCGTGGCTTCCGCATCGAACTGGGCGAGATCGAAGCCCGACTCGCACAACATGATGCCGTGAAGGACTGCGTGGTCCTGGCCCGTGAAGACGTGCCAGGCGAGAAACGCCTGGTGGCTTACTTCACTCAAGCGCAGGACGTGGACATCGAGGCGTTGCGCGCCCATCTGCAAGGGCAACTGCCGGAGTACATGGTGCCGGTGGCCTACATGCGCCTCGACGCATGGCCATTGACCGCCAACGGCAAACTGGACCGTCGCGCACTGCCGGCACCGGATCTGGATTCACTCGCCACACGGGCCTATGAGGCCCCGCAAGGTGAAGTCGAAGCCACGTTGGCGCAGCTTTGGCAAGACCTGCTCAAGGTCGAGCGCATTGGTCGTCATGATCATTTCTTCGAACTGGGCGGTCATTCGTTGTTGGCGGTGAGTTTGATCGAGCGCATGCGCCAGGTCGGTTTGAGCGCTGACGTGCGGGTGCTGTTCAGCCAGCCGACCCTGGCGGCGCTGGCCGCGGCCGTCGGCAGTGGCAAGGAGGTCAAGGTGCCTGCGAACCTGATCGCCTCCGGCTGTGAACGGATTACGCCGGACATGCTCACGCTGATCCAGCTTGATCAGGAGGCGATTGACCGGGTCGTGGCAACGGTGCCGGGCGGCGCGCGCAATGTGCAGGACATCTATCCGTTGGCGCCGCTGCAGGAAGGTATCCATTACCATCACCTGGCCGCCGAGCAGGGTGACCCCTATGTGCTGAAAATACTGTTCGAACTACGCAGTCGGGATCGGCTGTCGGCCTTTGCAGATGCGTTGCAGCATGTCATCGATCGACATGACATCTTGCGCACCGGCGTGGTGTGGGAAGGGTTCGATTCGCCGGTGCAAGTGGTCTGGCGCAACGCGCCGCTGGCGGTGGATGAGGTGGTGCTGGCAGCCGAGGCGGGGGATGTCGTTACCCTGCTGCAGGAGCGTTTCGATCCACGGCATTACCGTCTCGATATCACCCGGGCGCCGATGATGCGCCTGGTGTTCGCCCAGGACGCGGCCAACCAGCGTTGGGTGGCGATGTTGCTGTTCCACCATATGGCGCTGGACCACACCGCCATGGAAGTGGTGCGGCACGAGATGCAGGCGCACCTGTTGGGCGAGGCCGAGCCGCTGACGGCGGCCGTGCCGTATCGCAACTATGTGGCCCAGGCTCGCCTGGGGGTGAGTCACGCGGAGCACGAAGCGTTCTTCCGCGAGATGCTCGGTGATGTGGACGAGCCGACCCTGCCGTTCGGTCTCCAGGATGTACAGGGGGATGGACGGGATATCGAGGAGGCTAGGTTGCCTGTCGACCTGTCGGTGTGTCTGCGCCTGCGAGCCCAGGCGCGCCAGCTCGGCGTGGGTGCGGCCAGCCTGGTCCATCTGGCGTGGGGGCAGGTGTTGAGCCAGGTGTGTGGTAAACGGGATGTGGTGTTCGGCACTGTCCTGATGGGCCGGATGCAGGGCGGCGATGGCGCTGATCGGGCGCTGGGCATGTTCATCAATACCTTGCCGTTGCGGGTGGATGTTGGCGATCAGGGCGCGCGTGACGGCGTGAAAGCCACCCACGCCCGGTTGACCGGCCTGCTGGGGCATGAGCACGCCTCCCTGGCGCTGGCCCAGCGCTGCAGCGGTGTGGTTGCGCCGATGCCGCTGTTCAGTACGTTGCTCAACTACCGTCACAGCGCGGTGGACGAGGATTCGAGTGAGGTCCTGGCCGGTTGGGAAGGGATCGAAACCCTGGTCAGCGAAGAGCGTACCAACTACCCACTGACCCTGTCGGTGGATGACCTGGGCGAAGGTTTCGGCTTGACGGCGCTGGCCGTGCCGCAGATCGGTGCACAGCGGGTCTGCACCTACATGAACGTCGCGCTGGAGCGCCTGGTGGAGGCGCTGGAGCAGACACCTCAGGCGCGCCTGGACAGCCTGTCGGTGCTGTCGTCGGCCGAACGCCGGCAATTGCTGGTGGATTTCAACGCGACCACCCGCAGCTTTCCACGGGACAGGACCGTTCACAGCTTGTTCGAAGCACAGGTGCAAGCGCATCCCGATGCCGTTGCCGTTATCCATGACGGGCAATGCCTGACCTATGGCGAACTCAACACCAGGGCCAACCGCCTGGCCCGTCACCTGATTGGTCTGGGTACTCAGTTGGGCGACAGCGTGGCCATTGGCTTGACACGTTCGAGCGACCTGCTGGTCAGTCAGTTGGCTGTGCTCAAGTGTGCTGCCGTCTACGTGCCGTTGGATGTCAACGCACCGCTCGAGCGTCAGCAGTTCATGATCCAGGACAGTGGCGCACAATTGGTGCTGACCCTGAGCACGATGGTTGTGCCAGAAGGTGTGCAACGGGTGGACCTGGATATCGTCGAGCTGGACGAGTCTGCCGACAACCTGGAGCTGACCCAGGATGCCGAGTCGGTTGCGTACATCATGTACACCTCCGGTTCCACCGGCATGCCGAAGGGCGTGCTGGTGCCGCACCGGGCGATCAACCGTTTGGTCATCAACAACGGCTATGCCGATTTCGATGCCCGAGATCGGGTGGCGTTTGCTTCCAACCCGGCCTTCGATGCCAGCACCCTCGACGTCTGGGCGCCGTTGCTCAACGGCGGTTGCGTGGTGGTGGTCGATCAGGACGTGCTGCTGTCCCGGGAGCGGTTCGCGGCGTTGTTGAGCGAACAAGCGATCAGCGTGTTGTGGATGACCGCCGGGCTGTTCCACCAGTACGCCGACGGCCTGCTGCCGGTGTTCAAGCAACTGCGTTACCTGATCGTGGGTGGCGACGTGCTGGATCCGGCGGTGATCGCGCGGGTGCTGAAAGACGGCGCGCCGCAGCATCTGCTCAACGGTTATGGCCCGACCGAAGCCACGACCTTCACCACCACTTACGAAATCAAGGGCGTGGGCGAGGGCGGTATCCCGATTGGGCATCCGATCGGCAACACCCGCGTCTATGTGCTGGATGCGAACCAGCAGCCGGTGCCGGTGGGTGTAGCGGGCGAGTTGTATATCGGTGGCGATGGTGTGGCGAAAGGGTATTTGAATCGCCCCGAGCTGACCGCCGAGAAGTTCGTCGCCGACCCGTTCAGTGCCGATCCGACAGCCTTGCTCTATCGTACCGGCGACCTGGCGCGCTGGCGTGCTGACGGAGCCGTGGATTACCTGGGGCGTAACGACGACCAGGTGAAGATCCGTGGTTTCCGCATCGAACTGGGCGAGATCGAAGCCCGCTTGAGTCAATGTGCCGGCGTAAAAGACGCCGTGGTGCTGGCGCGGCAGGACGAAACCGGGCTCAAGCGCCTGGTGGGCTATGTGATCCCCGAGTCGGGCATCACCCTGTCGGTGCACGCGCTGCGTAGCCAGTTGGCAAGCACGTTGGCCGAATACATGGTGCCGAGCGCCTTTGTCGTGCTGTCATCCTTCCCGCTGACCGCCAACGGCAAGCTGGACCGCCGCGCCTTGCCGGCACCGGACGCCGAGGCGTATGCCAGCCGCGAATACGCGGCTCCGCAGGGCGAGATCGAAACCACCTTGGCCCAACTTTGGGCTGAAGTGCTCAAGGTCGAGCAGATCGGTCGTCATGATCACTTCTTCGAACTGGGCGGTCATTCGCTGTTGGCGGTGACCCTGATCGAACGCATGCGTCAGGCCGGTCTGAGCGCCGACGTGCGCGTGCTGTTCAGCCAGCCGACTCTGGCGGCACTGGCGGCTGCCGTTGGCAGCGGCAGGGAAGTCGAGGTGCCGGCGAATCTCATCGAGCCCGGCTGTGGGCGCATCACTCCGGCCATGCTGCCGTTGGTGAGCCTCGACCAGGAGACGATCGACCGGATCGTCGCCACCGTTCCGGGTGGGGCGGCCAACGTGCAGGACATCTACCCGCTGGCGCCGCTACAGGAAGGCATCCTCTATCACCACTTGGCCGCCGAGCAGGGCGACCCCTATGTGCTGCAGTCGCAGTTCGCCTTCGACAGCTTCCAGCGCTTCGAGGCGTTCGTCGAAGCGCTGCAGGTGGTGATCGACCGCCATGACATCCTGCACACCAGTGTGGCCTGGGAAGGCCTGGACGAACCGCTGCAGATGGTCTGGCGCAAGGTTCTGCTGGAGCCGCAGCGCTTCGAAGCCGATGCCGCGGCCGGTGATGTCGCCACGCAACTGGCGAGCCGCTTCGATGCGCGGCACTACCGTCTGGACTTGCGCCGTGCCCCGATGTTGCAACTGGTCTACAGCAGGGACGAGGCCCAGGACCGTTGGCTGGCGATCCTGCTGTTCCATCACATGGCGCTGGACCATACCGCGCTGGAAGTGGTGCAACACGAGATGCAGGCGCACTTGACCGGCAAGGCCGGGCAACTGACTGAAGCCGTGCCTTATCGCAACTATGTGGCCCAGGCCCGACTGGGCATGAGCGAGGCGGAACACGAAGCGTTCTTCCGCGAGATGCTGGCTGACATCGATGAGCCAACGCTGCCCTTCGGGTTGGCCCAGGTGCAGGGCGACGGACGCGGTATCGCCGAGGTGACGGAGTTGGTCGGTCAGGTCCTGAGCCTTCGTCTGCGGACCCAGGCCCGACTGCTCGGTGTGAGCGCCGCGAGCCTGGTCCATCTGGCTTGGGCCCAGGTCTTGAGCATGGCGACCGGGCAGAAAGACGTAGTGTTCGGCACGGTATTGCTGGGCCGTATGCAAGGCGGCGAGGGGGCCGACCGGGCGCTGGGCATGTTCATCAATACCTTGCCGGTTCGTGTGCCGGTGGACGGGCAGAGTGTGCGTGACGCGGTCCGCATGACCCACGGGCGCTTGACCGGCCTGTTGGGGCACGAGCATGCGTCGCTGGCCCTGGCTCAGCGTTGCAGCGGCGTGGCTGCGCCAACCCCGCTGTTCAGCGCGCTTCTGAATTATCGGCACAGCGCGACTCAGGTGACTGACGAAGTGTTGTCTGCCTGGAGCGGCATGCAGATGCTGTCCAGCGAAGAACGGACCAACTATCCGCTGACATTGAATATCGATGACCTGGGTGACGACTTCAGCCTGACCGTTCAGGTGGCCGCGCAGATCGGTGCCCAACGCATCAGTGGCTATATGCAGGTCGCCCTGCAAAGCCTGGTGGATGCCCTGGAACGCGCCCCGCAAACGCCGGTGCGCAGCTTGACAGTGCTGCCGCAGGCCGAGCGCCGGCAGTTGCTGGAGACCTGGAATGCTTCGGATGCGGTGTATGCCGATGATGCATTGATCCACGGCCAATTCGAGGCCTGGGCGGCGGCGCAACCCGACGCCGTGGCCGTGGTGTTCGAGGACCGCACGCTGACCTACGGTGCACTCAATAGCCGGGCCAACCAACTCGCCCATCGTTTGCTGGCCTTGGGCATCCGTCCGGATGACCGGGTGGCGATCTGCGTCGAACGTGGCCTGGACATGATCGTTGGCCTGTTGGGCATCCTCAAGGCGGGGGCGGGCTATGTGCCGCTGGATCCGGCTTATCCTCAAGAGCGCCTGGCATTCATGCTCGACGACAGCGCGCCGGTGGCATTGCTCACCCAGGCGCATCTGTTGGCTCATTTGCCTGGCTTGTCTGCCGACGTATTGCTGCTCGATCAGCCCGAAACAGCGGGGATCGCGCAACAACCGCAGCATAACCCTGAGCTTGAGACGCTGACGTCCCGGCACTTGGCCTATGTGATCTACACCTCCGGTTCCACTGGTTTGCCCAAAGGCGTGATGGTCGAGCATCGCAACGTCGCGCGGCTGTTCTCGGCCACGCAACCGTGGTTCGACTTCGGCCCGCAGGACGTGTGGGCGCTGTTCCATTCCTTCGCCTTCGACTTCTCGGTCTGGGAAATCTGGGGCGCGCTGACCCATGGCGGCCGCCTGCTGGTGGTACCGCAACTGGTCAGTCGTTCGCCGCAGGAATGCTATGCGCTGTTGTGCCAGGCCGGCGTCACGGTGCTGAACCAGACGCCGAGCGCGTTCCGCCAGTTGATCGCGGCCCAGGGCGAAAGCGAGCTGAAGCACAGCCTGCGCCAGGTGATTTTCGGTGGCGAAGCCCTGGAAACCGGCATCCTCAAACCGTGGTACGCCCGCGAAATCAACGCCGGCACGCAATTGGTCAATATGTACGGCATCACCGAAACCACCGTGCACGTGACCTATCGTGCGCTGTCTGCCGCAGATGCCCAGTTGGTGGGCGTCAGCCCGATTGGCGGGCGTATTCCCGACCTGCAGCTGTACGTGCTCGACGCCCAGCGCGAGCCGGTGCCGGTGGGCGTGGTGGGTGAGATGTACGTCGGTGGCGCGGGCGTCAGCCGAGGCTATCTGAACCGCGACGAACTGACCGCCGAGCGTTTCCTGAAAAATCCGTTCAGCGATGAGCCGAACGCCCGCATGTACAAGACCGGTGACCTGGGTCGCTGGCTCGCGGATGGCAGCATCGAATACCTGGGGCGTAACGATGACCAGGTGAAGATCCGCGGCTTCCGTATCGAGCTGGGTGAGATCGAGGCGGCGCTGGCGACTTGCGACGGGGTCAGCGAGGCGGTGGTCATCGCTCGCGAAGACGAGCCGGGGGACAAGCGCCTGGTGGCTTATGTGATTGCCGAGGAAAACGCCCAACCGTCGGCTGCCGACCTGCGTCTCCAACTGTTGGAGGGATTGGCGGACTACATGGTGCCGAGTGCCTTCGTGATGCTCGAAGCCTTCCCGCTGACCACCAATGGCAAGCTGGATCGCAAGGCGTTGCCGGCACCGGACCTGTCTTCGGTGATCACTCATGCCTATGAAGCGCCGCAAGGTGAAGTTGAAGTCGCCATTGCCGGCATTTGGCAGGACTTGCTGAGTCTGGAGCGGATCGGTCGCCACGATAATTTCTTCGAGCTGGGCGGCCATTCGTTGCTGGCGGTGAAATTGATTGAGCGTATGCGTCAGGTGGACCTGAGCGCCGACGTGCGCGTGCTGTTCAGTCAGCCAACGTTGGCCGCGCTGGCCGCTGCGGTGGGCGGGCACACGGAAGTCGTGGTGCCGGAGAATCTGATTCCGGACGGTTGCACACGGATCACCCCGGCCATGCTGCCCCTGGCCGATCTGGACCAGGAGGCCATCGACCGCATCGTCGCAACGGTGCCCGGCGGCGTCGCCAATGTGCAGGACATCTATGCCCTGGCACCATTGCAGGAGGGGATTCTCTATCACCACGTTGCGGCAGCCCAGGGTGACCCCTACTTGCAGTATGTGCTGTTCGGTTTCGACAGCTTCACGCGTCTGGAGGGTTTCACTCAGGCGTTGCAAGCGGTCGTTGCCCGCCACGATATCCTGCGCACGGCGGTGCTCTGGGAAGGACTGACCGAGCCGGTGCAGGTGGTCTGGCGTAACGCGCAGCTGGTTGTGGAAAGGGTCCAGCTGGACCCGATGGCCGGCGATATCGCTACGCAACTGCACCAGCGTTTCGATCCACGGCACTATCGCCTGGACATCCGCCAGGCACCGCTGATGCGCGTCGCTTATGCGCAAGACCCGGAAAATCAACGCTGGGTGGGCATCCTGTTGTTCCATCACCTGGTGGACGATGCCACCTCGCTGGCGGTGCTGTCCGCGGAAATCGAGGCGCACATGCTCGACCAGGGGCAACGCTTGTCGGCTTCGGTGCCGTACCGTAACTACGTGGCCCAGGCGCGGCTGGGTGTCAGCCGCCAAGCCCATGAGCAGTTCTTCCGCGATATGCTCGGCGATGTCGACGAGCCGACGTTGCCGTTCGGCCTGCAGGATGTGCAGGGCGATGGCAGCGGCATCGAAGAGCTCCGCCAGGACGTCGATGCGGACCTGAGTCGTCGGTTGCGGGCCCAGGCCCGTCAGCTGGGCGTGAGCGCGGCGAGTCTGTATCACCTGGTCTGGGCGCAGGTGCTGGGCAAGGTGTCGGGCAAGGACGACGTGGTATTCGGCACCGTGCTGGTGGGCCGGATGCAGGGCGGCGAGGGCGCCGACCGGGCGCTGGGGATGTTCATCAACACCTTGCCGTTGCGGGTGAGCCTGGGGCAGACCGCTGTCGGTGCGGGCGTGAAGGCGACCCATGCGCGCTTGAGCGCCTTGCTCGCTCACGAACATGCATCATTGACCCTGGCCCAACGTTGCAGTGGCGTGGAGGCACCGACGCCGTTGTTCAGCGCCTTGCTCAACTACCGCCACACCGGCGCACTGACCTCGACCGAGGCGTTGTCGGCCTGGAGCGGTATCCAGGTGCTCAGCGGTGAAGAACGCACCAACTATCCATTGACCTTGAACGTCGATGACCAGGGCGAGGCGTTCAGTTTCACCGTCATGACCCCGGCCCACATCGGGGCGCAACGCCTTTGCGGCTATGTGCAGCAGACGCTGGAAAGCCTGATCGGGATGCTGGAGCAGACGCCGGATGCACCGCTGTATCAGTTGTCTGTCCTGCCGTGCGGCGAGCGCCGCAAGTTGCTGGATGAGTTCAATCGCACTGAAGTCGTTGCGCCGTCGGCTGCGGCCATTCACGAGCTGTTCGAGGCCCAGGTGCTGCGCACGCCGGATGACGTTGCCGTGGTGCAGGACCACCAATCACTGAGCTATCGTGAACTGAATGCCCGGGCCAACCGCTTGGCGCATTACCTGCGTAAACAGGGCGTACACGCGGATTCCCGGGTGGCGATCTGTGTCGAGCGCAGCGCGGACATGGTGGTCGGCCTGCTGGCCGTGCTCAAGGCCGGTGGGGGGTACGTGCCGCTGGATCCGGCGTATCCGGCCGACCGTCTGGCCTACATGCTGGAGAACAGCGCACCGGTTGCGGTACTGACGCAAGCCGGGACCCGCGGGCTGTTGGCCCATGGGCCGGTGCCGCTGATCGACCTGGATGCCGGCGAGTGGCAAGCCGAACCGGAGCACAACCCGCAGGTGACGGACCTGACCCCGGACCACCTGGCCTATGTGATCTACACCTCCGGCTCCACCGGTTTGCCCAAGGGCGTGATGGTCGAACATCGCGGCCTGCGCAACCTGCTGGACTGGTACCTCGACGACCTGGCCTTCCACGCCGGCGATGCGGTGCTGCTGGCCTCGTCGTATAACTTCGACCTGACCCAGAAGAACATCCTCGCCCCACTGATGGTCGGCGCCGCGTTGCACCTGGCCGAAGAACCGTTCAACCCGAGCGCCATCGTCGCCCAGATCGCCGAGGCCGGGATTACCCACCTCAACATGTCCCCCAGCGCCTTCCACGCCCTGGTGGACGCCGACCGCCACGCGGCACTGGCCTGCCTGAAACGGGTGGTGCTGGGTGGCGAGCCGATCCAGGTCGCCATGCTGGAAAAACTGCCGCTGCCACGGCCGGCGATCATCAACAGCTACGGGCCCACCGAATGCAGCGACGTGGTTGCCTGGCACACTGTCGATCCCGATCTGGACACCTACCGCAACCGCTCGATTCCGATCGGCCGGCCAATCCGCAACATGCAATTGCATGTGTTGGACAGTTACGGCCAGTTGGTGCCGGTGGGCGTCCCCGGTGAGATCCACATCGGTGGCGTCGGCGTGGCACGCGGCTACCTCAACCTGCCGCAGCTCAGCGCCGAACGCTTCATCGCCGACCCGTTCAGCGAGCGGGCCGATGCTCGCCTGTACAAGACCGGCGACATTGGCTGCTGGCTGCCCGACGGCACTTTGCAATACCTGGGGCGTAACGACGATCAGGTGAAGATCCGCGGTTTCCGCATTGAACTGGGGGAGATCGAAGCCAGGCTCGCCCAGCACGAAGTGGTGAACGAAGCCGTGGTCCTTGTGCGCGAAGAGGTGCCGGGCGATAAGCGCCTGGTGGCCTGGTTCACCGCCTGTTCGCCGGACGAAACGACGGACATCGAGGCGCTGCGCGTCTACCTGCTGGCGCACCTGCCGGCCCATATGGTGCCGGTGGCCTACGTGCGCCTCGATGCATTGCCGTTGAGCCCCAACGGCAAGCTCGACCGCAAGGCGCTGCCGGCACCGGATCTGACGTCGGTCATTACCCGCGGCTATGAAGCCCCTGTCGGCGAAACCGAAATCACTCTGGCCCGCTTGTGGGCCGAAATCCTCAACGTGGAACGTGTTGGCCGTCACGATCACTTCTTCGAGCTGGGCGGGCACTCGTTGCTGGCCGTCAGCCTGATGGAACGGATGCGCCAGGAGGGCATGGAAGCGGATGTACGGACGCTGTTCGAGCAACCCACGCTCTCGGAATATGCGGCAACGACAGAAAAAATGGAGATTGTCCTGTGAGTGTGATCGAACTGTTGGCGACATTAAAAGAAAAAGACGTGCAGCTATCGGTCAACGGCGATCAGCTCGTTGTACGGGGCCGGAAACAGTCGTTGAAGGAGCCGCAGGTGCTGGCCCTGTTGCGCGAGCACAAGGCTGCGCTGATCGAGTTGATCAACAGCGGCGAGTATGACGCCGGCAAGCCCGGTGAGGTCGAGGTTCCCGCCAATGCCATCCCTGCGGGCTGCGAACGGATCACGCCAGAAATGCTGCCGCTGGTCACGCTGGATCAGCCGGCCATTGACCGCATCGTTGCCAGTGTGCCGGGCGGCGCGGCCAATGTGCAGGATATCTATCCCCTGGCGCCCTTGCAGGAAGGGATTCTCTATCACCACCTGACCGCCCGCCAAGGCGATCCTTATGTCTTGCAGGCGCATTTCAGCATCGCCAGTCGTGAGCGCCTGGGAGATTTTGTCGATGCCCTGCAACACGTGATCGATCGCCATGACATCCTGCGCACCGCCATCGTCCGCGAAAACCTGGAGGCACCGCTGCAGGTGGTCTGGCGCCAGGCTCGACTGGGGGTGAAGGACATCAGCGCCGAGCTGGCCGAGGGTGATGTCCTGACGCAACTGCAAGCCCGTTTCGACCCTCGCCACTATCGCCTGGACCTCAGCCAGGCACCGCTGCTGTCGTTGGTGTGCGCCGAAGACCCGGACAACCAACGCTGGGTTGCGATGCTGTTGTTCCACCACATGGCCCTGGATCATGCCGCGTTGGCGGTCGTGCAGGGCGAAATGCAAGCCTGGTTGATGGGGCAGGCCGGGCAATTGCAGCCGGCCATTCCCTACCGCAACTATGTGGCGCGAACCCGCCAGGCCGATCAGCGCCAGGCCGACGAGGCGTTTTTCAGCAAGATGCTGGGCGATGTCGACGAACCGACCCTGCCGTTCGGTCAGCAGGATGTGCTGGGCGACGGTAGCGCCATTGAAGAGCACCACCGACCGCTGACCCCGGAACTCAGTCGCCGGGTGCGGGTGCAGGCGCGTCAGCTCGGCGTCAGCGCGGCAAGCATCTTCCATCTGGCCTGGGCCCAGGTGCTGGGCAGCGTCTCGGGGCGTGAAGAGGTGGTGTTCGGTACGGTGATGCTGGGGCGCATGCAGGCCGGCGAAAGCCTGAGCCGGGCATTGGGCATGTTCATCAACACCTTGCCGCTGCGGGTGGGCGTGGGCGCGCAGAGTGTGCGCGACGGGGTGAAAAGCACCCATGGCTGGTTGAGCGCCTTGGTCAGCCATGAATATGCCTCCCTGGCCCTGGCCCAACGGTGCAGTGGTGTGGCGGCGCCGGCGCCGTTGTTCAGCGCACTGTTGAACTACCGCCATAGCGCGGGTGCGGACCAGGTTCCCAGGCAGGAAGTGCTCCAGGCCTGGGAGGGTATTGAAGCCCTGAGCGCGCAGGAACGGACCAACTACCCGCTGATCCTCTCGGTGGATGATTTCTCCGATGACTTTGCCTTGGAGGTGCAGGCGAGCGTGCAGATCGGCGCGCAACGCATCTGCAATTACATGCAGGCAGCGCTCGAGTACTTGATCACGGCACTGGAAAGCGCCCCGGAGTCACTGCTCAACGACCTGTCGGTGCTGCCGCAGGAGGAGCGTGAGCGAGTCTTGCAGTCATTCAACCACACCGACCGCGCTTATCCGCAGGCGCAAACGGTTCATGCCTTGTTCCAGGCACAGGCACAGGCCCGTCCGGATGCGCTGGCGGCGGTACAGGCCGGAGAGACCCTGACCTATCGTGAACTGAACGCCAGAGTCGATGGCTTGGCCCGGCATCTGATTGACCTCGGTGTGCGGCCCCAGGACACGGTGGCCATTGTGCTGCCGCGCTCGCTGGACCTGTTGATCGCTCAACTGGCGGTTCTCAAGTGCGCGGCGGTCTATCTGCCACTGGACATCAACGCTCCCGTGGAGCGCCAGCAGTTCATGCTGCAGGACAGTCGGGCCGTGCTGGTATTGACCCACGGCACCGAGGGCCTGGCCGATGGCGTGCGCCGGGTGGATCTCGATAGCCTCGACCTGGCGGGGCTGCCGGCCTGGGACGGTTCGCCGCCGCAGTCGAGCGAAGCACCGGCCTATATCATGTACACCTCCGGCTCTACCGGCACCCCGAAAGCCGTGTTGGTGCCGCATCGGGCAATTTCCCGCCTGGTCATCAACAACGGCTATGCCGACTTCAACGAGCAGGATCGCGTGGCGTTCGCTTCGAACCCGGCTTTCGATGCCAGCACCCTGGAAGTCTGGGCTCCGTTGCTCAATGGCGGTTGCGTCATTGTGGTGGAGCAGGACGTATTGTTGTCCCAGGAACGCCTGCCAGCGTTCTTGCTTGAACAGTCGGTCAATGTGTTGTGGATGACGGCGGGGCTGTTTCACCAGTACGCCGCCAGCCTGATGGCAGTGTTCCGGCAACTGCGCTACCTGATCGTCGGTGGCGATGTGCTCGATCCGACCGTGATTGGCCGCGTCCTGGAACACGGCGCACCGCAGCATCTGCTCAACGGCTACGGACCAACGGAAGCCACCACCTTCTCGACCACCTACGAGATCAAGTCGGTCGGCGCGGGCAGCATTCCGATCGGTCGTCCGATCGGCAACACTCGGGTCTACCTGTTGGACTCCCGGCTTCGGCCCGTGCCCCACGGTGTGACCGGTGAGCTGTATATCGCTGGCCTGGGGGTTGCGAACGGCTATCTGAACCGGCCGGAACTGACCGCCGAGAAGTTCATCGCGGATCCGTTCAACCCGCAGGCCTTGATGTACCGCACCGGCGACCTGGGGCGCTATCTGCCGGATGGCAACATCGAATACCTGGGGCGTAACGACGGTCAGGTGAAAATCCGCGGGTTCCGCATCGAGCCAGGCGAGATCGAAACCCGGCTGGCACAACATGAGCGCGTAAAAGACGCGGCGGTGCTGATTCGCGAAGATGTGCCGGGGGAAAAGCGCCTGGTCGCCTATTTCACCTTGCATCGACCTGGCGACACCGTGGATATCGAAGCGCTGCGCGTGCATGTGCAAAGCCGTTTGCCGGACTACATGGTACCGGCTGCCTACGTGCGCCTCGATGCCTTGCCACTGACCGCCAACGGCAAGCTTGACCGCAAGGCGTTGCCGATGCCGGACCAGACGTCGATCCTGGCGCGTGGTTACGAAGCGCCGGTGGGCGAAACCGAAACGCTCCTGGCCAAGTTGTGGACGCAGATCCTCAATGTCGAGCGGGTGGGGCGTCACGACCACTTTTTCGAATTGGGCGGCCATTCCCTGCTGGCGGTCAACCTGATCGAGCAGATGCGCCAGGTCGGCCTGAGCGCCGATGTACGGGTGCTGTTCGGCCAGCCGACCCTCGCGGCACTGGCCGCGGCGGTGGGCAGCGGCAATGAAGTCCAGGTGCCGGCCAACGGCATCGTTCCCGGTTGCGAACGGATTACCCCGGACATGTTGCCCCTGGTCTCGTTGACCCAGGAGGCCATCGATTGCATCGTCGCAACGGTGCCGGGTGGGGCGGCCAACGTGCAGGATATCTACCCGCTGGCCCCGCTGCAGGACGGCATTCTCTACCACCATCTCTCGGCGCAACAGGGCGATCCCTATGTGCTGCAGGCGCTGTTCGCGTTCCAGGACAAGCCGCGCCTGGAGGCCTTCGCGCAAGCGTTGCAGGGCGTGATCGACCGCCACGACATTCTGCGGACTTCGGTGCTGTGGGAGGGGTTGGAACAACCCATGCAGGTGGTCTGGCGCAAGGCCGTCCTGAGTGTCGAACCGTTCGATGCAGCAGCGGATGGCGACGTCGTGGCCCAGCTGCATTCACGTTTCGATTCCCGTCATCATCGCCTCGATATCCGCCAGGCCCCGCTGATGTGCCTGCGCTTTGCCCATGATCCGCTCAATGAGCGTTGGGTCGCGATGTTGCTGTTCCACCACATCGCCCTGGACCATACCGCGCTGGACGTGGTGCAGCAGGAAATGCAGATGCACCTGCTTGGGCGCCAAGAGCAACTGGCGGCTGCGATGCCGTACCGCAACTATGTGGCCCAGGCGCGCCTGGGGGTCAGTGAGGAACAGCACGAAGTCTTTTTCCGCGAAATGCTTGGCGATGTCGATGAGCCGACGCTGCCGCTCGGTTTGCAGCAGGTGCAGGGTGACGGTCGCGGTATCGAAGAGGCACGACTCGAGGTGGATGCCGACTTGAGTCGCCGCCTGCGGGCCCAGGCGCGGCGGATGGGCGTGAGTGCCGCCAGCCTTCATCATCTGGCCTGGGCGCAGGTGCTGGGGCGGTTGTCCGGGCGCGACGATGTGGTGTTCGGCACCGTACTGATGGGACGGATGCAGGGCGGCGAAGGCGCCGACCGGGCCCTGGGCATGTTCATCAACACCTTGCCCTTGCGGGTGATGCTGGATCAGCAGGGCGTAGAGGCCGGCGTCAAGGCTGTCCATGGGCGGCTGAGTGCATTGCTTGCTCATGAACACGCTTCGCTGGCCCTGGCCCAGCGTTGCAGCCGCGTGGCGGCTCCTGCGCCGCTGTTCAGTGCCTTGCTGAACTATCGGCACAGCGCCACTGGCGTCATCTCGGCGGATGCGACGACGGCCTGGCAGGGCATGACAGCCCTGGACAGCGAAGAACGCACGAACTACCCGCTGACGCTGTCGGTGGACGACCTGGGCGATGGCTTCTCCCTGAGTACCCTGGTATTGCAAGGCGTTGGCGCAAGCCGCATCTGCGCGTACATGCACACCGCACTTGATCGCTTGGTGCAGGCGCTGGAGCAAGATTCGCAAACCCCACTCTACCGTCTGGAGATCCTCCCGCAGATCGAGCGCAAGCAGTTGCTGGTGGACTTCAACGCTACCCGGCGTGTCTATCCTCAGGACCAGACCGTGCTGGCGCTGTTCGAGGCCCAGGCGGCACGACTGCCGCAGGCAATTGCGGTGGTGCATGGCCAGCGGCAAGTGACGTATGGCGAACTGAACGCACAAGCGAACCGCCTGGCCCATCACTTGATCGGTCTTGGCGTGCGGCCGGACGATTGTGTGGCGATCCTGTTGCCGCGTTCGATCGACCTGCTGACCAGCCAGTTGGCCATTCTCAAGTGCGCGGCGGCCTATGTCCCGCTGGACCGCAATGCTTCGCTGGAGCGGCAGGGGTTCATGCTCGCCGATTGCCGGGCGTCCTTTGTGTTGACGTCCAGCCGCGAGCGGGTACCCGAGGGCGCAAGCCGCGTCGACTTGGACACGCTGGAGCCGCAGGGGACCATTGACAATCCAGGGCTGGAGCAGTCCAGCGAGTCGATTGCCTACATCATGTACACCTCGGGTTCCACGGGGCAGCCCAAGGGCGTGCTGGTGCCGCACCGGGCAATCAATCGTCTGGTGATCAACAACGGCTATGCCGATTTCAATGAGCATGACCGGATCGCCTTTGCCTCCAACCCGGCGTTCGACGCCAGCACCATGGACGTCTGGGGCGCCCTGCTCAACGGCGGGCAGGTGGTGGTGATCGACCATGAAACCCTGCTCGAACCGGCACGCTTTGCCCAAGTGCTGGACGAGTCGGGGGCCACTGTGTTGTTCGTGACCACGGCGATCTTCAATCAGTACGTGCAACTGATCCCCGAGGCCATGGCGGGCTTGCGCATTCTGCTGTGCGGTGGCGAACGGGCCGACGTGGCGTCGTTCCGGCGCCTGCTGGGCCTGGCACCAGCGTTGCGCCTGGTGCATTGCTATGGGCCGACCGAAACCACTACCTATGCCACCACGCTGGAAGTGAAGGCGGTGGCCGAAGACGCGCAAAGCGTGCCGATTGGCGGACCGATCTCCAATACCCAGGTGTATGTGCTCGATGCACACCAGCAACTGGCGCCCCTGGGTGTCGTCGGCGAAATCTACATCGGCGGCAAAGGCGTGGCGAAGGGCTACCTGAACCGTCCCGACCTGACGGCGGAGAAGTTCATAGCCGACCCGTTCAGCGACGAACCCGGTGCCTTGCTCTACCGCACGGGCGACCTGGGCCGTTGGTTGCCGGAAGGCAGCCTGGAGTGCCTGGGACGCAACGACGACCAGGTGAAGATCCGCGGATTCCGTATCGAGCTGGGTGAAATCGAAGCCAGGCTCGTCACCTGCGAGGGTGTGAAGGACGCCGTGGTGATGGTGCGGGCCGACGAGTCGGGCGAGAAGCGCCTGGTGGCCTATGTCGTGGCGCAGCCGCAGGTCGCGCTGACCGTGGCCGGACTGCGGGAACAACTGTCCACGGCCTTGGCCGAATACATGGTGCCCGGCGCGTTCGTGATATTGCCGGCCTTCCCTCTGACGCTCAACGGCAAGGTGGACCGCAAGTCGCTGCCCGCGCCGCACGCCGAGGACTACGCAAGCGAAGCCTACGAGGCGCCGCAGGGAGAAATCGAACAGACCCTGGCCGGCTTGTGGGCGGAGCTGTTGAAGGTGGAACGGGTTGGCCGCCACGATCATTTCTTCGAACTGGGCGGTCATTCGCTGCTGGCGATGAGATTGATCGAGCGGATGCGCCAAGCCGGTCTGTCGGTGGATGTGCGCGACCTGTTCAGCCGGCCGACGCTACGGGCCTTGGCCGCTGCGGTGGGTGGGCATCGTGATGTGGTAGTGCCGGCCAGCGCCATTGTCGAAGGTTGCGAGCGGATCACGCCGGACATGTTGCCACTGGCCGTTCTGAGCCAGGACGCCATCGACCGGATCGTGGCGAGCGTGCCGGGTGGTGCGGGCAATATTCAGGACATCTACCCGCTGGCGCCGTTGCAGGAAGGCATTCTGTATCACCATCTGACCGCGAACAGCGGTGATCCCTACGTGCTGCAGACGCTGTTCGGTTTTGACGGCCGCGCCCGTCTGGACAGCTTCGCCCAGGCGTTGCAGCAGGTGATCGATCGCCATGACATCCTCAGGACATCGATGGCCTGGGAGGGGCTCGACGAACCGATGCAGGTCGTGTGGCGTCGGGCGCCACTCATCTGCGAGGCATTCGAACCGGATGCTCACGGCGCAGATGTGGTTGCACAGCTGTATGAGCGTTTCGATGCTCGTCAGTATCGGCTGAATTTGCGCCAGGCGCCGCTGCTACGCCTGGTGTACGCAGAAGATGTCGCCAACCAGCGCTGGGTTGCGATGTTGTTGTTCCATCATTCGGTGCTGGACCATACCGCGCTGGAGGTGCTGGAGCGGGAAATGCAGGCCCACCTGCTCGGCAGGGCCGATCAACTGGGTGCTGCGGTGCCTTATCGCAATTACGTGGCCCAGGCGCGTCTCGGGGTCAGCCAGGAGGAGCATGAAGGCTTCTTCCGCGACATGCTTGGCAATATAGATGAGCCGACGTTGCCGTTCGGTCTGCGAGATGTTCAGGGTGACGGTAACGGCGTGGAGGAGGTCAGGCTGGCGCTGGAGGTGGGGCTATGCCGGCGTCTGCGCGGCCAGGCGCGTCAGTTGGGCGTCAGCGCGGCGAGCCTGATGCACTTGGCCTGGGCACAGGTGCTGGGCCGTGTCAGCGGACGCGACGAAGTGGTCTTCGGCACGGTGCTGCTGGGGCGAATGCAAGGCGGAGAGGGTGCCGATCACGCCTTGGGCATGTTCATCAATACCCTGCCGCTGCGGGTGAGCCTGGTGGGGGGCAATGTGCGCGAGGGCGTGAAAACCACCCATCAACGGCTCACCGCACTGCTCGGTCATGAGCACGCTCCGCTGGCGCTGGCCCAGCGTTGCAGCGGTGTGGTGGCGCCGACGCCGCTGTTCAGTTCCATGCTCAATTATCGCCATTGCTCGGTCGAAGTCACCGCGCAGATGGTGTCGGCTTGGCAGGGCATCGAATCCATCGGCGGTGAGGAACGCACCAACTACCCGTTGACGCTGGCCGTGGATGATGGGGGCGAAGGTTTCAGCCTGGTGGTGCAGGTGGTGCGCGGAATCGGTGCGCAACGCATCGGCGAATACATGCAAACTACCCTTGAAAACCTTGTAACCGCACTGGAGCAAGCACCCGAGACGCCGCTGTATGAAATTGAGAGCATGCCGGCGGTTGAGCGCCAACACCTGCTGGAAGCCTTCAATGCGACGGCCGTCGACTATCCGCAAGGCCTGACCCTGCATGGCCTGTTCGAGGCACGGGTCACGA
>NZ_VIUG01000055.1:0-21798 GCF_007828255.1 Pseudomonas sp. SJZ078
AAATCCGATACCAGAGGACTGGTATCGGATTTTCTAGAAAGCCCGGCTTGGACTCAAATGCTTAAGTGAACAGCATTACGCCGAAGCGGGGCTTTTTGTTGCACGATTACTCAGGCAGTCGCTGTTGTGGCGGTTGTGAGCAGGGTCACAACCTGAACTGCGCAAAATCCAGGTTGGTGCCCCCCGGTCGCATGTCCTGCAGGTACGAATCCTTGTCGGCGCTCAGTTCCAGGCTCAAGGCGGCCTTGCGCTTGCCCTGGTTGCGCACTTCCAGGCCTTCCAGTTTTTCTCGCAGGAATACGGTCGGCACCTTCAGGTGCAGCAACTCGTCGGTGGCCGGGGTGTGCAGCAGCAGATGAATCCATTCGTACTGGCCGACAGCCAGGCGGGTCACCGGGATGTTGAACCAGAAGATGTTGCGGTTGCGGTTCAATTCGCTGAAATGGCAGTTGTTGACGCCCAGGACGGCGCCGCCCAGTTCCTGGTTTCTGCGGGCGATGGCCTGCTTCTTATCGAGTTTCATAACGTTCCTACGGGATTAAAGCTTCGGGCCGAGCCTGAATACGTGGGGCATTCTCGACGGTTGCCGGGCAAACATAAAGCCCTGCCGGTGCGAAGAATGAAACTTGCGCTGTGGCGCATGGGTCAATTCTGCGTCGGGATGAGATTGTTCCAAAGTCGCCAAACAGGCTACTTTGAGGTAAAAAACGCCCCTTGAGTCGCCACGCGACCCCTTTTTTGCGGCGAAAGGAGACGCTCATGATATTTCCGGACATGAAAGGCTTGCCTCTGCATCGCGTGATGGTGCGTACGGTGACCGAATTTCTCGACGACGAGATGTCCACCTACGCCTCGGCACTGGCCTACCAGATGCTGTTTTCCCTGTTTCCCTTCATCCTCTTTCTGATCGCGCTGATCGGCTTCCTGCATTTGCCGGATTTCTTCTCGTGGCTGCGCCTGCAGTCCGAGCTGGTGTTGCCGCCCCAGGCGCTGGAGCAGGTCAACCCGGTGATCGACCAGCTCCAGCAATCCAAGGGCGGGTTGCTCTCGGTGGGTATCGTGGTTGCGTTGTGGACGGCCTCGGCGGGGGTGCGGCTGATGATGAGCGCCATGAACGCCGCCTACGATGTGGTCGAGGGGCGCCCGGCCTGGAAGCGCTTTCCACTGTCGATTTTCTACACGGTTGGCATCGCCGGCATGCTGCTCATCGCGGCGGCGCTGATGGTCCTCGGGCCGCAGGTGATGGAATGGATTGCGGCCCAGGTCGGGTTGGAGGAATTCATCGTCACGCTCTGGACGATCGTGCGCTGGCCGGTGATCGTGATCCTGTTGATGGTGGCGGTGGCGCTGATCTACTACGTGATGCCCGACGTGAAGCAGGAGTTTCGCTTCATCACCCCGGGCTCGGTGCTGGCGGTGGTGGTCTGGATCATCGCCTCCCTGGGCTTCGCTTTTTACGTCAAGACCTTTGCCAATTACAACGCCATGTATGGCAGTATCGGCGCGATCATCGTGTTGTTGCTGTACTTCTATATCTCGGCGGCGGTGTTGCTGCTGGGGGCGGAGATGAATGCGGTGATCGAGCACATGTCCGCCGAAGGCAAGGACCGTGGTGAGAAGGTGCCGGACGAGCACTGGAAACAGCACGTCTCGGGGCTGGCGCGCGACCACTCCATCAAACCGGACACCGATCCGAACGCAGGCGAAGCCCGACCATGATTCGAGAAATCCTCAAGATGGGCGATGCGCGCCTGCTGCGCATCGCTGCGCCGGTTCCGCCGCAGATGTTCGACAGCCCGGAGCTGTGGCAATTGATCGACGACATGTTCCAGACCATGGAAAGCGTCGGTGGCGTCGGTCTGGCGGCGCCGCAGATCGGCGTGGACCTGCAACTGGTGATTTTCGGCTTCGAACACAGCGAGCGTTATCCCGATGCGGAAGCCGTGCCCCAGACAATCCTGATCAACCCGCTGATCACGCCGCTGAGCCCGCTGATGGAAGAGGGTTTCGAAGGTTGCCTGTCGGTGCCTGGCCTGCGCGGGGCGGTCGATCGTTATCAGCACATCCGCTATGAAGGCTTCGATCCCAAGGGCGAGCCGATCGTGCGGACAGCCTCGGGCTTCCACGCACGGGTGGTGCAGCATGAATGCGACCACTTGATCGGGCGGCTGTACCCGTCGCGCATCACCGACTTCAGCAAGTTCGGGTTTACCGAGGTGATGTTCCCGGATCTGGATCCCACGGCCGACGACTGAACATTCACATCAATCCTCTGTAGGAGCGAGCCTGCTCGCGATAGCGGTGGGTCAGCTTGCATCGTTGTTGAATGTCCTGCCGCCTTCGCGAGCAGGCTCGCTCCCACAGGGGCGGTGATAGGCATCAGGACCGCGTGCCTGGCTCCAATCCCATCGCAATCATCGGCTTGCTGCGGGCATACCGGCTCAGGCGCTCGGCCATCGCATAGGGCAGGACGGGCTCGAAGGTGAAGCCGTGCCGCTCGTAGAACCCGCGCAGTTCCGGGTGGCAGAACAGCCACACCGGTGCCTCCACGGCCTTCACCGCTTCGCTGATCAACCGTGCCGCGACACCTTGCCCGCGGTGTGCCGGGTCGACAAACAACCCCGTCAACCAGTGCCCGCCCGACACCGGTCGCAGGCACAGGGCGGCAACGATGTCATCCTGTCTCGCCACCCACAGCTGCGCGTCACGCACGGCTTTCATCGAGGATTGATGGGCGCGGTAGAACTTGTTCATCAGTGGCCACAGCGGTTCATCGAGCAGGGTATAGCGGATTTCGGACATGACGACGTCGTGGGGACAGTGAGGAGGGTGATTATAAGGGAATAGGTTTCGACTGGCTGCACGATGAACCGGGGCTGACCCTAATGCCAATCAGTTGAGCCAGACCTGTGGGGGCAAGCTTTGCTTCCACAGGTTTTTCACCCCCGGCGCCTTATCTGCTGGCCGCCGGCAGGCTCAGAGCGACGCGAGGAATGCCGCAGCCGGATCCTTGTCGCTGGTATTGCGGTGTTCCTGAGCCTTTTCCACCTGCGCCATGGCGGACTTGTCCTGCATGCGCTGGGCAATTTCCTGGCCGACCGCCAGTTGCTTCTCGGGCGGCATCGCCTCGTATTCTTCTTCGCTGATGCCCATCTCCGCGAGAATGGCATCACGCAGGCGTTCTTCGGGCGTCTTGCTCATGTAGTCCTTGAAATCCTTCAGTGCCGAGCTCTCGGTCTGGCGCGCCGGGGCATCCTGGGAGGCGACGGTCTGCAACTGCACGCGGGTCTTGGCGAATGCCTCATCGACCTTGTCGCTGATGGCGGTGGCGGCATTGACCTGCTGTGTGGCCTGTTGGGTGATGGACTCCTGGACCTGGGCATTGCCCTGGCTGGCCTGGGCCTGGACGTTATCGCGCAACGCCTGTAGCGCGGCGCTTTGCAGACCGCTGGCGGCGTCGGCGGTCGGGTCTTCGCCCGGGCGCTTGAGCGGCAGAATCATTGCTTGCTGTTTGGCACTGACCAACATGATAGGCACCTGTAGGTAATGGCTGAGCGATGGGCAGGAGCAATTCCCATGCCGACAGCCCGGAGCCTCGGGTTCCAAGGGCTGTAGGGGGACCAGGCGAGGCGAAGCGGCCAGCCCTTGCCGTTGACCGGCAGGGATCGACCGCCTCTGCGTCACGAGATGGGGTCAGGTACTTTCGCGAATCTTGAGCTCGAAGCCCATGTCCTCCACGGGTTGGGCAATGCGGTTGCCGGCCATCAGCGTCAGCATCTGTTCGGCGGCACGGCGGCCGATAGCCTCCCGTGGCGTGCTGATGCTGCTCAGGCGCGGCACCATGTGGGCCGAGGCGGGCAGGTCGTTGAAGCCAAGGACCGAGATCTGCTCGGGAATCCTGATGCCACAGCGCAAGGCTTCGAACAGGGCGCCATGGGCGAGGTCGTCATTGCCGAAGAAGATCGCGTCGACATCCGGATGGCTGGCCAGCAGTTGCAGGAACAACTCGCCGCCCAGGCCCACCGATGACGGGCGCGGCGTCAGCAATTCCAGGTCCGGGTCGTACAGCCCGGCCTGCTGCAGGGCCCGGCGGAAACCTTCGCCCCGCAACAAGGTGCGTTGGTCCAGTTGTGCGCCGATATAAGCCAGGCGTTTACGGCCGCGGGAAATCAGGTGCCCGGCCGCCGTCTCGCCGGCCTTGAGCTGGGAAAAGCCGACGCAGTTGAGGCCCGCCCCAGGGTCCAGCTCCATCATGTAGACACAGGGAATGTTGCTGGCCTCGATCATGCGGCGGGCGCTCTCGGTGCGGTCGAAGCCGGTCAGCAGCAGACCACGAGGCTGATAGGCCATGTAGTTGCGCAGCAGGTCTTCTTCTTCGTCCCGGGAGTAGTGGTAGTTGCCGATCACTACCTCGAAGCCCTTGGGCCTCAAGACACGATGAATGGCTTCCAGGGTGTCGATGAACAGCAGGTTGGACAGCGACGGTACCAACACCACCACCGAGTGGCTCTGGGCCGAAGCCAGGGCGCGCGCGGCGGGGTTGACGACATAGTTGAGTTCTCGTGCCGCCTGTCGGACTTTTTCCACCAGGTCAGTGGCCACGGTGCTGACGCCGCGCAGGGCACGGGAAGCGGTGATGGGGCTGACACCGGCCAGGCGTGCGACTTCGTTGAGCGTAGGGCGACCGGTGGTGCGGGTATTCTTATCGTTCTTGGAGACGGTCATCAGGTGGCTTGCCAAACAAAAATCAAGGCACTAAGGTAGCGCTGTCTCGACGCGGCTGCAAATGCGCGAGTGGGGTTTGCCTGAATCCCATCCGTTGGTGTCGTGGACGAAAAATGCTGCAACCACAAAAATGACAAGAAGGCGTCGGCAACTTCTGCTTTTGCTGCGGTGTCATAACTGGCAAAGGTAGCGCTGTCTGCGCGCTGAGGTGTTACATGAACAATCCCATCACCGCCCTGGTCATCATGGGCGTTGCCGGTTGCGGCAAGACATGCGTCAGCCAGGCCCTGTGCCAATTGAGCGGCGCCACTGCCATCGAAGGCGACACCTTCCACCCCGCGGCCAACATCCAGAAGATGAGCGCCGGTATTCCCCTGAACGACGACGACCGTGCCGGCTGGCTCGACAGCCTGTGCGACGAGTTGCGCCGTGTCGACGCCACGGGCGAGCGCCCGGTGCTGACCTGCTCGGCCCTCAAGCACAGTTATCGCGAGCGTCTGCGCAGTGCCTTGCCAGGCCTGGGGTTCGTATTCCTTGAGCTGACGCCCGAAGTGGCCGCCGACCGCGTTTCCCACCGGCCCGGCCATTTCATGCCGTCGACCCTGATCGACAGCCAGTTCGCCACCCTTGAATCCCCTGTTGGCGAGCCCCTGACCCTGGCTCTGGACGCGTCCAGCCACAGCGTTGACGAGCTGGCCCATCAGGCTTACGTCTGGTGGTTGGCCCATGGTTTGAAGCTTGCCAGCTGAGTTTCAAAATTTTGCGTCAGAAAGATAGCGCTGTCCCGACGACTCATAAATAACTGCTTCAATAACAACAACAAATCAGGAGACACCTCCCATGTTCGGCATGTCCCACGAGACGTTCCTACTGCTTGATGCAGTGGTCACGGTGATCGGACTCATCCTCCTCATCACCCAGTTCAAGTTCCACCCGTTCATAGCACTGACCATCGCCGCCGCGTTCCTCGGCCTGACGTCGGGCATGCCGACCGGCACCATCATCAAGGCGTTCCAGGACGGCTTCGGTGGCGTACTGGGCTTCGTCGGCATCATCCTGGCGCTGGGCACGATGCTGGGCAAGATGATGGCCGAGTCGGGCGGGGCCGATCAGATCGCCCAGACCCTGATCCGAGCCTTCGGCAAGGACAAGGTGCAGTGGGCGATGATGTTCGCCGCATTTCTGGTGGGCATCCCGTTGTTCTTCGAAATCGGTTTCGTGCTGCTGATTCCACTGGTGTTCATCGTGGCGCGCCGCACCGGCGTGTCGATCATCAAGATCGGTATCCCGCTGTTGGCAGGCCTTTCCGCCGTTCACGGCCTGGTGCCGCCGCATCCGGGGCCGCTGCTGGCGATTGGCGTGTTCGGTGCCGACATCGGCAAGACCATTCTTTACGGCCTGATCGTCGCGCTGCCGACCGCCATCATTGCCGGCCCGATCTTCGGTACGTTCATTGCCAAGCGCATCCCCGGCCATCCGAACCAGGAACTGGTGGACCAACTGGCCCGCGAGACAAACGCTGCCGAACTGCCAAGCTTCGGCATCACCCTGATCACCGTGTTGTCCCCGGTGTTCCTGATGCTGCTCAAGACTTTCGCTGACGTGGCGCTGCCGGACGGCAACCTCTTCCGCGCCTGGATGGACATGATCGGCCACCCGATCTCGGCCTTGCTGCTGGCCTTACTGCTGTCGTTGTACACCTTCGGCTACAAGCAGGGCATCGGTTCCAGCCAGATGCTCAAATGGCTGGACGCCAGCCTCGCACCGACCGCCGCGATCATCCTGATCATCGGTGCCGGCGGTGGTTTCAAGCAGATGCTGGTGACCAGCGGCGTGGGTGACGTAATCGGCCACATGGCCGTAAGTGCGCAGATTTCGCCGATCCTGCTGGCCTGGCTGGTGGCCGCGGTGATTCGTATCGCCACTGGCTCGGCCACCGTTGCAACCATCACCGGCGCGGGCATCGTCGTACCCGTGGTGGGAATGATCCCAGGGGTAAACCGTGAGCTGTTGGTATTGGCGACCGGTGCCGGTTCGTTGATTCTGTCTCACGTCAACGATGCAGGCTTCTGGCTGGTCAAGCAGTACTTCAACATGACCGTGGCCGAAACCTTCAAGACCTGGACGGCGATGGAAACCATCCTGTCGGTGGTGGGGTTGGGCTTTATCCTGTTGTTGTCGTTGGTGGTCTGAGCAATAACGCAAAACCCAATGTGGGAGCGGGCTTGCTCGCGAAGGTGGACTGACAGTCAATCAGATGTTGAATGTTATATCGCCATCGCGAGCAAGCCCGCCCCCACAGTGTTTTTGTATCAGGCGTTGGTCTTGCTGACCAACCCATCGGCCCGGAACATCGCCCGAATCCCACGCACCGCCTGGCGGATCCGGTCCTGATTCTCGATCAGCGCAAAGCGCACATGATCATCCCCATACTCGCCGAAGCCCACCCCCGGCGAAACGCAGACCTTGGCTTCGGCCAGCATCTTCTTGGCAAACTCCAGTGAGCCCAGGTGCGCATAGGCCTCGGGAATCTTGGCCCAGACGTACATCGACGCCTTGGGATTCTCCACCATCCAACCCAGTTCATGCAGGCCCTTGACCAGCACATTGCGGCGCTGGCGGTACTGCTCGGCGATGTCGCGCACGCACTGCTGATCGCCTTCCAACGCGGCGATGGCGGCCACCTGCAACGGGGTGAAGGTCCCGTAGTCGTGGTAGCTCTTGATCCGCGCCAGGGCACTGACCAGTTCCGGGTTGCCGACCATGAAGCCGATGCGCCAGCCAGCCATGTTGTAGCTCTTGGACAGGGTGAAGAACTCCACCGCAATGTCCTTCGCGCCAGGCACTTGCATGATCGATGGTGCTTTCCAGCCGTCGTAAACGATGTCGGCGTAGGCCAGGTCGTGGATCACCAAGACATCGTACTGCTTGGCCAGGGCTATGACCCGCTCGAAGAAATCCAGCTCCACGCACTGGGCGGTGGGGTTGGACGGGAAGCCCAGGATCATCATCTTCGGCTTGGGAATCGAACCGCGAATGGCCCGCTCCAGTTCATCGAAGAAATCCACCCCTGGCACCAGTGGTACCGAGCGCACCTGGGCGCCGGCGATCACTGCGCCGTAGATGTGGATCGGGTAGCTGGGGTTGGGCACCAGTACCGTGTCGCCCTGGTCCAGGGTTGCCAGCATCAGGTGGGCCAGGCCTTCCTTGGAGCCGATGGTGACGATGGCTTCGCTTTCAGGGTCGATGTCCACCTCGTAGCGGTCCTTGTACCAGCGCGAAATGGCGCGGCGCAGGCGCGGGATGCCTTTGGAGGTGGAGTAGCCGTGGGTGTCTTCACGCTGGGCGACGGTGACCAGTTTTTCCACGATGTGTGGAGGCGTGGCGCCGTCGGGGTTACCCATGCTCAAGTCGATGATGTCTTCGCCGCGCCGACGCGCAGCCATCTTCAGCTCGGCAGTGATATTGAATACGTAAGGGGGGAGTCGATCGATGCGCGCAAAGCGGCGCGGCGAACCTTGTTCGGCCATTGTTGCCTCGAAATACGTGAGCGCCCGGAACCGTCCGAGCGACGTTGGCCACTGCGGTGGCCTGCGGCGCAAGATAATGGCCGCCATGGCCGCTTGTCCAGTGGCGGCCCACAACTATTTTCGACGACACTGTCGATCCGCTCGTGGGATGCGTGCGGACTGTTCAATTGCCATACCCCACTCGAACGGAATGATGATGGAATTTTCCAGCGGCTTTTTGCTGAGTCTCTCCCTATGCCTGGACATCGGTATCGCCAATATCGCGATGATCACCCTCGCCATGCAGCGTGGCTATTTCCAAGGCTTCGCCCTCGGCCTGGGGACCTGCGTGGGTGATCTGGTCTACGCGGTACTGGCCCTGGCCGGCATGACCGTGTTGCTGCAATACGAAGCGGTGCGCTGGGTGCTGTGGATCGGCGGTTCGGTGCTGTTGCTGTACTTCGCGGCAAAAATGGTCCACTCAGCGATTTATCACGGTGCAGTGCTGGAGCAGGCGGGGGAGATGCAGGGCAACTCCTCTGGCCAGGAATTCCTGCGGGGGATTTTCCTGGCCATGTCATCCCCCAGCGCGATACTCTGGTTCGCGGCCGTGGGTGGTACGCTCATTGCCCGTTCAGGGGGGGCTCGGTGCTCAGCTCGGTCCTGTTTCTCGGTGGCTTCCTCTGCGCCGGGTTGCTGTGGAGCGCCAGCCTGTGCCTGGCGGCGACCCAGGGCGGAAAATTATTGGGGGATAAATTGCTGCGTTATTCCTATTGGGCATCCGCTGCGATCTTCTGTTATTTCGCTGTTTACGTGATCGTTTCTGGTTACAACGAGTTTGTAGGGGCTTCTGTAGCGACGGCCATTCCGGCGTCCTGACAAGCGAAACGGCCCTGGCAATCATGGTTTGGCTTCTATACTGCCAAGCCCGACCTCATGTTTTGCGGAGTGTTGACGCATGGAAAAGCCCCAACGCGATTACACAGCCGAACCACGCTTCGAACACGGAAACTTTCATCTTATCGCCGGATTTGGCGGTCGTTTCACCCAGGAGACCGCCCAAGGTATCCCCCTGCTCTGGGAAAAGTTTTTGCCCTGGCTCGGTAACGTGCCAGGGCAGAAAAGCGAAGTCACTTACGGTGTGTGTTGCAACCCGGACGGGAAGGGCGGGTTCGAATACATCGCCGGCGTGGAGATCAGCCGACTCGACGATCTGCCGGAACAGTACCGCTGGATCGAAATCCAGCCCGCTCACTATGCGGTGTTCGAACACCGTGGACCCTTGAAAAACCTGCCGGACACCTTTCACTACATCTGGAATGTCTGGTTGCCCCAATCCGGTCACGAAGCCGCGGAGGCGCCGGAGTTCGAACGCTACAGCGAAGACTTCAACCCCAGGACCGGCGAAGGCACGCTGGAGATCTGGATACCGCTCAAGAGCTAGAGAGCATCAGGCTCATCCGCCGCTCATAACCGACGCGGCCCTTGTAGGCCTCGCCACAGTCGACCCAGCCCATTCGGGTGTACAGGCCGATGGCCGGTTCGTTAGCGGCATCCACCGAGAGTTCCAACCCCCTGATTTCCGGCCAGGCCGCACGCGCCACGGCGGGCAGTGCCTGCAGGCAGGCCCTGCCGTGGCCCTGGCCCTGGGCCCGGTGATCGACCTGCAGGGCGTGCAGGGTCGCGCTGTGCTCATCGGCCCAGGCGGGCAGCACAGGCGGCCGCTTGAGCACCAGGAACGCCATCGGCGCGCCGTCGACCAGCAACGCGAAACCCTTGATCCCCGGGCAGGGCCGGGACAGCAGCATGTGCAGTGCGCCGTGGATGTCGCCGGCGAACCGGACCTGTTCAGGCAGGAGCTCTATGGCTTGCACCTGTTGGCGCTGGACAGCGTTCAGATGTTCGTAGGCGACGAGTTGAGCAGTCACAGTAACGTCCGTTGGCCGCTGGCAGGATGAGGCTAGATTCTAGCGACTTTTCTTTCTTGAATTATTTTTATCCGGCATGTCGATTCGCCGTTTCCCCAGACGACAAAGGGTGTCTTCAACAAAAACCTGTGGAGAATCACCATGAATACCCAAGCCGCCGAAACCGAAATCCAGGCCCTGATCGACACCTATCGGCAGGCCGTCATGGCCAAGGACGTCGAGAAGGTCATGGCGCTCTATGCCGATGACATCGTCTCGTTCGACGCTATCCAGGCCCTGCAATTCAAGGGCAAGGTCGCCTATCGCGCCCATTGGCAGGCCTGCATGGAAATGTGCCCTGGCCCGCACAAGTTCGACTTCCATCAGGTCAGGATCAATGCGGCGGACAACATCGCTTTCGCCCATTGGCTGGCCTATTGCGGCGGCACCAACGACAAGGGCGAAGAACAGGCCTGTTGGATGCGCGTGACGGCCTGCTATCAACGGATGGCGGGACAATGGAAGATCGTCCATGAACATTGGTCGGCGCCGTTCGATCCGATGGCGGGCACGGCGATATTCGACCTCCAGCCCTGATCGTCGGTTTTTTCGCCACCGCGTCCTTCTACCGTCATAGTTGACCCGTTCGGTCCCGGAGTTTTTCATGAAGTATTTATGCCTGGTGTATAGCAACGAACAAACGCTGCACAGCTCGCCCGACAGCCCGGAGGACGCCGAGTGCATGGCCTATGCCGAGTCGATCCAGAGCAGCGGGCTGATGATCGCCGCCGAGGCCCTGGAGTCGGTGCAGACCGCGACCACCGTGCGCATGCGCGGCGGCAAGCTGGCGATCACCGACGGACCGTTCGCCGAAACCAAGGAGCAACTGGCGGGTTTCTACCTGATCGATGCCAAGGATTTGAACGAGGCCATCCAGGTCGCCGGTAACATCCCGGCGGCCCGGGTCGGTTGCGTCGAAGTCCGACCGGTACGCCAATTGAACCCCTGAACAACAATCACAAACAGGATCCGATTCATGAACCTCACACCTGCTGCTTTCGAGTTGTCCATCAGCCGGCTGATCGATGCCCGGCGCCAGCAGCGCTTCCGTGCCTTTCACTGGAGCGAAGAGGAACGGCAGGCCCACGAAGCCATGGGCTTCCATGACGGCTGGGGGCAGAGTCTGGGCCGGCTCGATGCGTTGGTCACCCAAGGCATGCCCGACTGATGTCGGCCGATGTGGTCAAGGCGCGGGTCGAACAGGTCTATCGGCAAGACTCGCGGCGGATCCTGGCGACGCTGATTCGCTTGCTGGGGGATTTCGACCTGGCGGAAGAAGCCCTGCACGAAGCCTTCTTCATTGCGGTCGAGCGTTGGCAGCGTGACGGCGTGCCGGACAACCCGAGGGCCTGGCTGGTGTCCGCCGGGCGCTTCAAGGCCATCGACAGCCTGCGCAGGCGAGCGCGCTTCGCGGCGTCCCAGCCGATGCTGATCGCCCAGCTCGAGGCCCTTGAGCAGTCTGACTGGAGCGACGAAGACGTGGAAGACGATCGTCTGCGGCTGATTTTTACCTGTTGCCACCCGGCCCTGGCGGCGGATGCCCAGGTGCCGTTGACGCTGCGGGAAGTCTGCGACCTGACCACCGAGGAAATCGCTCGGGCCTTCCTGGCTGCACCCGCGGCCATCGCCCAACGCATCGTGCGGGCCAAGGCGAAGATTCGCGACGCGAAAATCCCCTACCAGGTCCCGTCCCGTGCGGAACTGCCCGAACGCTTGGACAGTGTGCTGCGGGTGATCTACCTGGTGTTCAATGAAGGTTACTCGGCTTCGATGGGCGCCGAGTTGACCCGAGAAGACCTGACCCGCGAAGCCATCCGCCTTGCACGGCTGTTGATGGAGTTGTTGCCTGAGGCCGAGGTCATGGGGTTGTTGGCGCTGATGCTGCTGCACGAATCCCGGCGGACGGCGCGCACGTCGGATACCGGTGAACTGGTATTGCTGGATGAGCAGGACCGTTCCTTGTGGAATGCGCAACTGATTGCCGAAGGTTGCCGGTTGGTGGAGGCCGCGCTGAATACCCGTCGGTTCGGGCCTTATTGCCTGCAAGCGGCGATTGCGGCCGTCCACGCCGAAGCGCCCACCGCGCAGGAAACCGACTGGCCGCAGATCGTCGGGCTGTATGACGTGCTGCTGCGGGTCATGCCGTCGCCGGTGATCGAACTCAATCGCGCCGTCGCCCTGGCCAAGCGCGACGGGCCGGAGGCGGGGTTGCGCCAGATCGAGGCGATCCTGGGGCGGGGCGATCTGCTCGACTATCACCTGGCCCACTCGGCACGGGCGGAATTCTGCCGGCAGTTGGGGCGAGTGGAAGAGGCGAGGGTGGCTTATCGGCGTGCGCTTGAATTGACACAGCAACTGCCGGAGCGACGGTTTCTTGAGGGGCGGCTGGCGGAATTGGCCAAGCAACCATAGCCGGCCCGGCGACAAATCTGTGTGCGAGCCTGCTCGCGAAGCGGTGGGCCAGTCGATGCAAATGTTGAATGTACCGACGCCTTCGCGAGCAGGCTCGCTCCCACAGGGGATTGGGGGGGGGCGCTGGTATTGAGCTTGATCGGGTTATTGTGGGAGCGGGCTTGCTCGCGAGCCCGGAGCAAGCCCCACAGAAATGCGGTTTCCTCTGCCAATGAAAAGGCGACCCGAAGGTCGCCTTTTCATTCCGCCAGCGTTGATCAGAACTCGTGATCAGCGTTGTCCGGGTTCAGGTCACTGATGCCCAGTTTGCCGGCAGCCTGTTCGATCGAACCGGTCTGCTTGACCAGGGCTGCGATGGCGTCGCGGACGATCTGGTTGCCGGCGGTGTTGCCGGCCGCGATCAACTGGTCGTAGTGCTCACCCTTGTTGGCGTGATCGACCATGACCTGGATCTTGGCCTCGGTATCGGCCAGGTCGGCCTTGAGCGCGGTATCCGCGGCCGGGTCGGCCTTGGCTACCAGGGAAGACAGGCTGGCGCCGGTCATCTTGGTACCGTCGACGCGGGTGTATTCGCCCAGGTACACGTTGCGCACGCCCTTGGCGTCGTAGAAGTGCGAGTTGTGGGTGTTGTCGCTGAAGCAGTCCTGCTCGTCTTCTGGCGAGTTGGCTTCCAGGGACACCTTCATGCGCTCGCCCGCCAGTTCACCGAGGGACAGGCTACCCATGCCGAACAGCATTTTGCGCAGGCCGCTTTCAGCCGGTTCCGCTTCCAGGGTGGCGCGGTAGTTGTCGGCCACGTTTGGCTTCCAGTTGCCGACCATTTCTTCCAGGTCGCTGACCAGCAATTGGGTCACGGACTTGAGGTAGGCACGACGACGGTCGTTGTGGCCGCCAGTGGCGCCGGCGCCTTCCAGGTAGTCGGAAGCCGGGCGGTTGCCGGCACCGGGACCGGTGCCGTTGAGGTCCTGGCCCCACAGCAGGAATTCGATGGCGTGGTAGCCGGTGGCGACGTTGGCCTCGGAACCACCCAGCTCATTCAGGCTGGCGAGCTTTTCCGGGGTGATGTCTTTCACGTCGACCTTGTCTTCGCCCACCTGGACTTCAGTGTTGGCGATGATGTTGGCGGTGGCGCCCGGGTTACCCAGTGCGTGCTCGTAGGATTTGTCGACGTAGTCGATCAGGCCTTCGTCCAGGGGCCAGGCGTTCACCTGGCCTTCCCAGTCGTCGATGATGGTGTTGCCGAAGCGGAACACTTCGCTCTGCAGGTAAGGCACGCGGGCGGCGACCCAGGCAGCGCGGGCGGCTTTCAGGGTGTCGGCGTTCGGCTTGGCCAGGAACGCGTCGACGGCGGTTTGCAGGGTCTTTGCAGTGGATTCGGCATCGCTGTAGACCGCATAGACCATGTCGGCGTAGTGCGCGACGACGGCCTTGGCGGCGGCTTCGTCGAGTTTGCCGGCGGCAGCAGGGGCGGCCGGTGCCGCGGTGCTGGCGGCAGGCGTTGGCGCTTGCGGCGCGGCAGCCTTGTCCTTGCCCTCGCCGCAGCCGGCGAGGGAAATAGCGATGGCCAGCAGACTGGCGGTAGCCAGGGGCATACGAATCATGGCAAACATCCTGCTTGGAAAATGGATGGGACTGGCGCAAGGGTGCGCAAAAGCTGCGACATAATGCGAAAGATTTGCATTATGTGTAAAGAGCTGCGTCTGTAAATATTTCTTATTTAATGAATGCGGATTGCAGGCTTCGCCGGCTCTTACAGAAAAATGCGATTTTTCTGTAAGAGCCGGGCAGGCCTGCGATCTTTGGAGGTGTCAGAGGATGGAGGCCTTGCTGCGCTGCGCCTGTTTCAGGTAAGCACCCAGCTCCCGTGCCGGCAGGGGTTTGCTGTAGTAGTAACCCTGACCTTCATGGCAGCCTTCGGCGATGATGTAGGCTTCCTGCTCGATCGTCTCGACACCTTCGGCGATCACCTGCATCCCGAGGCTCTTACCCAGCTGGATGATGGCGCGGACGATGGTCGCGTCATCTTCGTCATCGAGCAGGTCCTGGACGAAGCTCTTGTCGATCTTGATCTTGTCCAGGGGCAGGCTCTTGAGGTAACTCAGGGACGAATAGCCGGTCCCGAAATCATCGATGGCGATCAATGCGCCAGAGCGGCGCAGGCTCAGCAAGTGCTGGGCGGCGGTGGTGATGTCTTCCATCAGGCCGGTCTCGGTGACTTCGAGCTCCAGGCTGCGAGGCGGCAACCGGTACATCTGCAGGAGGTTGTTCACCACCCGAGGCAGTTCGGCATGGTGCAGTTGCACCGTGGACAGGTTGACTGCCATGCGCATGTCGACGAAACCCTGGTCGTGCCATTCGCGCAATTGCTTGCAGGCCTGGTCCAGCACCCACTCGCCGATGGCAATGATGGTGCCGTTCTGCTCGGCCAGTGGAATGAACAGATCCGGCGGTACGAAGCCATGTTCGGGATGGTGCCAGCGAATCAGGGCTTCGGTGCCCACCACGCGCAAGTCGCGATAGCTGATCTGCGGTTGGTAGACCAGGGTGAACTGTTCGCGAACCAGGGCCTCGCGTAGATCTTTCTCCAACTCGCGACGGCGGCGCATTTCACTGTCGACGCTGGCGATGTAGAACTGGTAGCGGTTGCGCGAGCGGGTCTTGGCCAGGGTCATGGTCTGCTCGGCTTTCTGCAACAACTTTTCGGTGCTGTCGCCGTCCTCGGGGAACAGCGTGATGCCGATGGTGGCACGCAGGCGGATTTCCTGGTCGTCGAGGGCGAAGGGCGCCTCCAGGTCGTCAAGGATGCTTTGCGACAGCTCGGCGGCTTCGTAAGGCTGCTCGATGTCGGCCTGCACCAGGGCGAACTGGTCGCCTCCCAGCCGTGCCAGCGCGCCCAGGCGGCCGCTGTGGGCCCGCAATCGATCGGCCAGGGCCAGCAGCAGTTGGTCACCGGTCTGGTAGCTGAACTGTTCGTTGATGCTCTTGAAGTCGTCCAGCCCCACGCACAGCACCGCCACGCGACGTTGCAGGCGGCCGGCGTCCACCAGGATCTTGTCCAGTTGCTGCTGAAGCTGTTGGCGGTTGGGCAGGCCGGTAAGAAAATCGTATTGAGCCATCCGCAGCAGGCTGTTTTCCGCTTCATGGCGCAGGTGTGTATTGCGTTCGATGGAGGCGAGCAATTGGTTGGCCGTGTTGATCCACAGGCCCAGCTCGTTGTCCTCGTGGCCGCGAAGCTGCGGGATCTTGTGGGCGCTGGGGCGATCGGGATTGATTTCCGTCAGGTGCTCGATGATCCGCGACAGCGGCTTGGTCAGCAGCCAGTGATAGACCAGGTACAACACCAGGCCCATTGCCAGGGCCCGCAACATGCCGGAGATGAAAATGATCACGGAGTTGATGATGAAACTCTGGCCGTAGGTGGAGGTGTCCAGGGTGATGCTCAGATCGCCGTAGTATTCGCTGTAGGGGCCACGGCCAACCAACTGCGTGGTGAAGGTACGCTCCTTGCCCAGGATCAGGTCGGTCAGCCAACGACTTTCAGAATGCTGCAGGGGGCGGGTCTTTTCGGCGAGCATGGTTTCACGAGGGTGACCGATGGAGGCCATGCGCACGGCTTCATCCTGGAACAGCCCTTCGATCACTTGCATGCCCATTTCCCGGTCGAGGCTGTAGACGGCCTGGGTAGACGGGTCGCGAAACATATCGAGAATGCGCTGGGCATCGCTGGCGACGGCCCGGTTGGTTTTATAGGCATCGAACACGATCTGAGCGCAGCTCAGAATCATGCCAACGATCAATGCCGAAAGGAGCACGACCCGGAGCAACTTCACAGACAAGCTGTTCTTGAGTTCCAGCTTCAAAGAGGGATTCCTTGTACCGTGCGGGTAGCGTCAAGTTGCCATGAGTATTGGCAATCCTGTGATGGCAGTCAAAGGGACAATCAAACACAAGGGATATTGCCTGGAACATGGCCGATATACGGTTTTTCCAGAGTGATTGCTCTACGGTCATTGTGTCGGTTGCAAAGGCCCGCAACTTGAGGCCTCGAAGGAATTTTTGTTGGAATCCGGACCTGAGGTCATCCGCTCGAAACCGGGGCGGGGATTTATGCCGGGCAAAAAAAACCCGGCAAAATGCCGGGCTCTTTTTTGGGCATCGGATCGAAACTCAGGCGGTGAAAGCCTTGCCTTCGAACTGCTCGGCCACGAATTTCCAGTTGACCAGGTTCCAGAACGCTTCGACGTATTTCGGGCGAAGGTTGCGGTAGTCGATGTAGTAGGCGTGTTCCCAGACGTCGCAGGTCAGCAGTGGGGTGTCGCCGCTGGTCAGGGGGTTGCCGGCGCCGATGGTGCTGGCCAGGGCCAGGGAACCGTCAGCCTTCTTCACCAGCCAGCCCCAGCCGGAACCGAAGGTGCCGATGGAAGTCTTGCTGAACTCTTCCTTGAACTTGTCGAACGAACCGAAGGCCCTGTTGATGGCTTCAGCCAGTGCGCCGGTAGGTTGACCGCCGGCGTTGGGCGCCAGGCAGTTCCAGTAAAAGGTGTGGTTCCAGACCTGAGCGGCGTTGTTGAAGATGCCGCCCGAGGAAGTCTTGACGATTTCTTCCAGGGTCTTGCCTTCGAACTCGGTGCCAGGCACCAGGTTGTTCAGGTTCACGACGTAGGTGTTGTGGTGCTTGTCGTGGTGGAACTCCAGAGTCTCTTTGGAGATGTGCGGCTGCAGTGCATCGTGTGGGTAAGGCAGCGGCGGCAATTCGAAAGCCATGGTGATTCTCCTAATCAGGTCAGTTGCGGTGAGCGCAAGGCCGATCACGGGCGGCCGGACTAGCGCCGGGGAGTTTGTACTCTTTGCGGCGCAAGGTCGGATCATAGCACCGGGGGGGCGGCATAACCACGCAACAACTGTGTGGAATAGAGGTTCCAGAGCGGTTTGGAATATCAGCCCATGACGATCAACTGCACCGCCACGGCGAACATCATCACCGCCACCAGCAGGTCGAGGATCCGCCAGGTGCTCGGGCGAGCCAGCCAGGGAGCCAGCCATGCGGCGCCGAAGGCCAGGGTAAAGAACCACACCAGCGAGGCACTGGCGGCGCCCATGACATAGGCACCGGGCACGCTCTGCTGGGCACCGAGAGAACCGATCAGCAGCACGGTATCGAGGTAGACGTGAGGGTTGAGCAGCGTCACCGCCAGCGCACTGAGCAACACCGCCCGCAGCGAGCGCACGGCCTGGTTTTCACCTTGTTGCAGGCTCTGCTTCGAACAGGCCCGGCGCAAGGCGAGGCTGCCGTACCAGAGCAGGAACGCCGCACCTCCCCAGCGGGCAATAGAGAGCAGCAACGGGCTCTGGGCCAGCAGCGTCGCCAGCCCGAATACGCCGGCCATGACCAGCAGCGCATCGCAGGTGACGCACAGCGCAGCCACGGGCAAATGATGTTCGCGACGCAGGCTCTGGGCCAGCACAAATGCATTCTGGGCGCCGATGGCCATGATCAGCCCGAGGGCTACCAGCAGCCCGTTCACATAGCTTTGCCACATCATCATTACTCCCCGCTCGCGGCCAGTTGCTGGAGCGCAGCCATGGCTCGTTCAGCGTCGTCGTGACCGACGAACAGATGGTCGTGGTAGTAACCGGCGATCACATTGCAACTGATGCCGGCATTGCCCAGCGCCGTGGCGAAGGCTGCGGTCAGGCCTACCGCCTGCAGGGCGGAGTGCACCTCCAGGGTGATCCAGGCGGCGACGTAGTCGAAGCCCAGCCCTGCCTTCTGCGCCTGGGATTTTTCCAGGATCACCGTCAGTCCTTCTCGCTCGAGAAAGCTGCCGACGATTGTGATGCCCGTGGGGACCCGGCCGTCAGGCAGGCTACAGAACACGTATTGGCCCTGATTGAGCTGCGGGCTCATGCTGCGCAGCAGGGTGTTCAATGATGTTTCGCCAGACATGGCTCGTTCCTTCTCAAGTGATGCTGGTCATTTTCCGGTCGAAAGCTGTATAAGAAAAACCAATCTTGCTGATTGCTCATTAGGAATACTGATGTTCGATTACAAACTGCTGGCGGCCTTGGCTGCGGTGGTGGAGCAGGCTGGCTTCGAGCGCGCCGCCCAAGTGCTGGGTTTGTCCCAATCGGCCATTTCCCAGCGGATCAAGCTGTTGGAGGCGCGCGTCGGCCAACCCGTGCTGGTACGCGCTACGCCGCCAGCCCCCACCGAGATCGGTCGTCGTTTGCTCAACCACGTGCAGCAGGTGCGCTTGCTGGAGCGCGATCTGCAAAGCCTGGTGCCGGCCCTGGATGAAGAGGGCCTGCCAGAACGCCTGCGCATCGCCCTGAATGCCGACAGCCTGGCGACCTGGTGGGCGGCAGCCGTGGGCGATTTCTGCGCCGAACATCATCTGTTGATGGACTTGGTGGTCGAGGACCAGACCGTGGGTCTCAAACGCATGCGCGCTGGCGAAGTGGCGGCGTGTGTTTGCGCCAGCGAGCGGCCGGTGGCCGGGGCTCGCAGCGTCTTGCTGGGCGCCATGCGCTACCGGGCCCTGGCGAGCCCGGCCTTCATCGCCCGGCACTTTCCCGATGGTGTGTGCGCCGAGCAATTGGCTCGCACGCCGGCCCTGGTGTTCGGCCCGGATGATTTCCTGCAGCACCGCTACCTCGCTTCCCTCGGTGTCGAAGGCGGTTTCGAGCACCATTTATGTCCCTCTTCCGAAGGTTTCATCCGCCTCGCCGAAGCGGGGCTTGGTTGGGGGCTGGTGCCGGAACTGCAGATGCGCGAACAACTGGCGCGTGGTGTGTTGGTGGAGTTGCTGGCAGATAAACCGATCGATGTGCCTTTGTACTGGCATCATTGGCGCAACGGTGGACAGTTGCTCGGGTTGTTGACCGATCAGTTGATTCGCTTCTCAAAGCGCTGGCTGGTGCCTTGGGCACCGCAATGAGCGTCAAGCCGCAAGCGACGCAGATTAATTTGCCGTGGCGGCTCGACGCTCGCCACTGCATGGGTTGGGGGCATTCATGAAAATTCTGGTTACCGGCGCAAGCGGCTTCATCGGTGGGCGCTTTGCGCGTTTCGCCCTGGAGCAGGGCCTGGATGTACGGGTCAACGGACGTCGGGCCGAGAGCGTGGAACACCTGGTGCGTCGCGGTGCGCAATTCGTCCCGGGGGACCTGGGCGATCCGCTGCTGGCCCGTGATCTGTGCCTGGATGTCGAGGCCGTGGTGCATTGCGCCGGCTCCGTGGGGTTGTGGGGGCGTTATCAGGATTTTCACCAGGGCAACGTCCAGCTCACGGAAAATATTGTCGAGGCCTGCCTCAAGCAGAAGGTCCGGCGCCTGGTTCACCTGTCGTCACCCTCGATCTATTTCGATGGCCGCGACCACTTCGGGTTGACCGAAGAGCAGGTGCCCAAGCGCTTCGGCCATCCCTACGCCGCCACCAAATACCTGGCCGAGCAGAAAGTCTTCGGCGCCCAGGAGTTCGGCCTTGAGGTGCTGGCCCTGCGGCCGCGTTTCGTGACCGGTGCCGGTGACATGAGCATCTTCCCGCGGCTGTTGAACATGCAGCGCAAGGGGCGGTTGGCGATTGTTGGCAACGGCTTGAACAAGGTGGATTTCACCAGCGTGCACAACCTCAACGAGGCGTTGCTCAGCAGTCTGCTGGTCACCGGCTCAGCCTTGGGCCAGGCCTACAACATCAGCAATGGAACGCCGATTCCGCTGTGGGACGTAGTCAACTATGTGATGCGGCAGATGGACGTCCCACAAGTCAGGCGTTACCGTTCCTACGGGCTGGCCTACAGCATTGCAGCGTTGAACGAAGGGGCCTGCAAGTTGTGGCCGGGTCGTCCCGAACCGACGCTGTCGCGCTTGGGCATGCAGGTCATGAACAAAAATTTCACCCTCGACATCAGCCGGGCCCGGCATTATCTCGATTACGATCCGCAGGTCAGCCTGTGGACCGCCCTCGATGAATTCTGCACTTGGTGGAAAGCCCGCTGATCGGCCCGTCATGAACCGAGTGCCGGGTTCGGGGTCAATGGGTGCGGTGGGCGAGGGGGTTATACTCGCCGCATCGAGCCATTACTGGTTTTTCAAAGGTTGAATCCATGCCCACGCGTAATGATGAACACGACGACTTCGACGATGTACCGAGCCTGCGGATGCGCGCCGACGTCCCCGATGACGATGACTTCCTGCCCAACCGTCAGGCGCATGTGCAAGCGCGCCCGACACCCGTGGCGGCGGCCAAGGTCAAGGGGCCGAGCACCGGACCGCTGTGGGCACTGGTCGGCGCGTTGCTGTGTGCGTTCGGCTTCCTGGCCTGGTGGAGCTTCCAGCAGATTTCCCTGATGGAGCAGCAGTTGGTGGCGACCCAGGAGAGTTTCGCGCGGATCAGTGAGGACGCGGCGGGGCGCTTGCAGGACATTTCCGGCAAGGTGGTGGCTGGCCAGTCCAATGTCATGAGCGACAGTGAAGCCTTGAAGCTGCAGGTCAAGCAGTTGGACAACAAGCTGCAAGACCAGGCCCGGCTGTTCGAAAGCAAGCTGCAAGAGCAGTACAGGCAACAGCAAGCCACCTTCGGTCCATCCGCCGACCTGGACAAGGAACTGGCCCAGCTCATCGCCCAGGCCACTGAACAGCAGAACACCAGCACGCAATTGCAAGCGGCCAACAAAGAGCTTCAAGCCCAGGTCAAGGCTCTGGCGGCTGAAGTGACTACCCTGAAGAACCAGGGGGAAGGCGGCGCGCTCGATGCCCAGCTCAAGAGCATCGGTGCCGATATCACTGCCCTGAAAAGGAATAGCCAGAACCCCGCCATCGAGCGTTTGGAGCAGGAGGTGATGGTGCTCAAGAGCCAGCAGGATAACCGCTCAGGCGGCACGGCCGAATTCGATGCCTTCCGCGGCCAGGTCACCCGCAACATCAATACGCTGCAAGCGCAGATCCAGAACCTTCAACAGCAACTCAGCGCCCGGGGGCAGTGATAGGTTTTTAACACCACCCCACCTGTGGGAGCGAGCAGGCTCGCACACAGTGGCTCGGGGTGTCGTGAAGGGGGTGCTCAGCACACAAAAAAGCCCCGCTTCGGCGGTAATGCTGTTCACTTAAGCATTTGAGTCCAAGCCGGGCTTTCTAGAAAATCCGATACCAGTCCTCTGGTATCGGATTTTTTATGCCCATTCAGC
>NZ_VIUG01000056.1:0-21052 GCF_007828255.1 Pseudomonas sp. SJZ078
CCGCAAGGCGAAGTTGAAACCACCCTGGCGCAGATCTGGCAAGACCTGCTCAAGATCGAGCGCGTCGGTCGTCACGATCACTTCTTCGAACTCGGTGGCCACTCGTTGCTGGCTGTCAGCCTGATCGGGCGGATGCGTCAGGTCGGTTTGAGCGCCGACGTGCGCGTGCTGTTCGGCCAGCCGACCTTGATGGCGCTGGCGGCAGCGGTGGGTAGCGGCAGCGAAATCCAGGTACCGGACAACGGCATCCAACCGGGCTGCACGGGGATCACGCCGTCGATGCTGCCCCTGGTGGAACTGGACCAGCAAACCATCGACCGCATTGTGGACACGGTGCCGGGTGGCGCGGCCAATGTGCAGGATATCTATCCGCTGGCGCCGCTGCAGGAAGGCATCTTCTTCCACCACCTTTCGGCTGAACAGGGCGATCTGTATGTCTTGCAGTCGCAGTTTGCCTTCGATCACCGCGAACGGCTCGATGCGTTCGTCGAGGCGTTGCAGGGGGTGATCGATCGTCACGACATCCTGCGCACCAGCGTGGTCTGGGAAGGCTTGGAGTCGCCGGTGCAAGTGGTCTGGCGCGAGGCGAAGCTGCACGTTGAAGCGGTCGACCTCGATCCGGCCGCCGGTGATGCCGTGGCACAGCTGCAACAGCGCTTCGACCCACGACACCATCGCCTGGATGTCAGCCAGGCACCCCTGATGCGCCTGGCCTATGGACAGGATGCCGCCAATCATCGATTGGTCGCGACGCTGCTGTTCCATCACATGGCGCTCGACCACACGGCGCTGGAAGTGGTGCAGTACGAGATGCAGGCGCACCTGATGGGCGACGCCGGGCAACTGGCTGACGCCGTGCCCTATCGTAATTATGTGGCCCAGGCACGCCTGGGCATGAGCCGGGAAGAACACGAGGTGTTTTTCCGTGAGATGCTCGGCGATGTCGATGAACCGACATTGCCGTTCGGCCTGCAGGATGTGCAGGGCGGTGGCCACGGCATTGAAGAGGCCGGACAGTCGGTGGAGGCTTCCCTGGACTTGCGTCTGCGGGCCCAGGCCCGTCAGTTGGGCGTCAGCGTCGCCAGCCTGGTGCACCTGGCCTGGGCCCAGGTGCTGGGCAAGGTGTCCGGTAAGCAGGATGTGGTATTCGGCACAGTGCTGATGGGGCGGATGCAGGGCGGCGCCGATACCGAGCGTGCCCTGGGGATGTTCATCAACACCCTGCCATTGCGGGTTCAAGTGGGGCAGCAGGGTGTGCGGGCGGGCGTCAAGGCCGTCCATGCCCGGTTGACTTCGCTGTTGGGCCATGAGCATGCCTCCCTGGCGTTGGCCCAGCGCTGCAGTGGCGTAGCGGCACCGTTGCCGCTGTTCAGCGCTTTGCTCAACTATCGACACAGCGCCACGGGCTCGGTTTCGGCGCAGGCGACGGACGCATGGCAGGGTATCCATGCCCTGAATGGCGAAGAGCGCACCAACTACCCGCTGACCTTGAACGTCGACGACCTGGGCAACGGTTTCAGCCTGACGGTGCTGGTGGCAGTGCAGATTGGCGCGCAGCGGGTCTGCGGGTACATGCACACGGCCCTGGAAAAACTGGTGGAGGCGCTGGAGCAGACGCCCCAGGCCGCCTTGTATCGCTTGCCGATCCTGCCTGAAGCGGAGCGCGAGCAGTTGCTGGTGACGTTCAACGCCACCGACGCTGAATATCCGCTGGAGCAGACCGTCCATGGGTTGTTCGAGGAACAGGTGCAGCGTACGCCGGATGCGCTGGCAGTGCTGCATGGCGATCAGCGCCTGAGCTATGCCGAGTTGAACGAGCGGGCCAACCAGTTGGCGCACTACCTGCGCGGGCAGGGTGTGAGGCCGGATTCGCGGGTGGCAATCTGCGTCGAGCGTGGCCTCGACATGGTGGTCGGGTTGCTGGCGATCCTCAAGGCGGGCGGCGGTTACGTGCCGCTGGATCCGGCCTATCCGGCGGATCGGATTGCCTACATGCTGGAAGACAGCGCGCCGGCGGTGGTCCTGGCCCAGACGGCGACGGTTGGTTTGTTGGCCGATGCTTCGATGCCTGTGATTGATTTGGGTAGCGGGCTGTGGCAGGACGAGTCCGTCTCGAATCCGCAGGTGCCTGAGCTGACCTCGTCGCATCTGGCCTATGTGATCTACACCTCCGGCTCCACCGGGTTGCCGAAAGGCGTGATGATCGAGCACCGCAACACGGTGAATTTCCTGACCTGGGCGCATCGTTCGTTCGACGCTCAAACGCTGTCGAAAACCCTGTTCTCGACCTCGCTGAACTTCGACCTGGCGGTCTATGAGTGCTTTGCACCGTTGACTAGTGGCGGCAGCATCGAGGTGGTCACTAATGTGCTTGAACTGCAACAGGGCGAGCACGACATCACCTTGATCAACACTGTGCCGTCGGCGCTCAAGGCGTTGCTGGAATCCGGTGGTCTGGGCGAGGGCGTGGACACGGTGAACGTGGCCGGTGAAGCGCTCAAGCGCAGTCTGGTGGAGGCGTTGTTCGAGCAGACTTCGGTCAAGCGCCTGTGCAACCTCTATGGTCCTTCGGAAACCACGACCTATTCGAGTTGGGTGTCCATGGTCCGTGAGGACGGTTTTGCCGCGCACATCGGTAAGCCGGTCGCCAACACCCAGTTCTACCTGCTGGATGAACACAAACAGCCCGTACCGCTGGGCGTCCCAGGGGAAATCTACATCGGTGGTGCCGGTGTCGCGCGGGGTTACCTGAACCGTGATGACCTCACTGCCGAACGCTTCCTCAAGGATCCGTTCAGCCGTGAACCGAACGCCCGGATGTACAAGACCGGCGACCTCGGCCGCTACCTGGCGGACGGCAATATCGAATACCTGGGCCGTAACGACGACCAGGTGAAGATCCGTGGTTTCCGTATTGAACTGGGCGAGATCGAAGCCAAGCTGGCCCAGCACGACGCCGTGAAGGAAGCGGTGGTGCTCGCCCGTGAGGACGTGCCTGGCGATAAACGTCTGGTGGCTTATTTCACCCAATCCGAAGAGGTGGACATCGAAACCCTGCGCAGCCACCTGCAAGCACAGTTGCCGGCCTACATGGTCCCCGTGGCCTACGTACACCTCGACGCACTGCCCCTGACTCCCAACGGCAAACTCGACCGCAAGGCCTTGCCGGCCCCGGAACACGATGCACTGATTACCCGTGGCTACGAAGCCCCGCAAGGCGAAGTTGAAACCACCCTGGCGCAGATCTGGCAGGACCTGCTCAAGGTCGAACGTGTCGGTCGTCATGATCACTTCTTCGAACTCGGCGGCCACTCGCTGCTGGCCGTCAGCCTGATCGGGCGGATGCGTCAGGTCGGTTTGAGCGCCGACGTGCGCGTGCTGTTCGGCCAGCCGACCTTGATGGCGCTGGCGGCAGCGGTGGGTAGCGGCAGCGAAATCCAGGTACCGGACAACGGCATCCTGCTCGGTTGCACGCGAATCACGCCGCCGATGCTGCCCCTGGTGGAACTGGACCAGCACGCCATCGACCGCATTGTGGACACGGTGCCGGGCGGCGCGCGCAACGTGCAGGACATCTACCCGTTGGCGCCGTTGCAAGAGGGCATTCTCTACCACCATATCGCCGCGCCGTCGGGCGATCCCTACGTGTTGCAAGCCACGTTCACCGTTGCCGATCCCGAGCGGCTGGACGCCTTTGCCCATGCACTGCAGGGTGTCATCGACCGTCATGACATTCTGCGCACCTCGGTGGTCTGGGAGGGCCTGGATGAGCCGGTGCAGGTGGTCTGGCGCAAGGCGCAACTGGCGGTGGAAGAGGTGGTGCTGGCGGCGGGTGCCGGGGATATCGCCGGGCAGTTGCGCGAGCGATTCGACACGCTGCATTACCGCCTCGATATGCAACAGGCGCCGCTGATGCGCATTGCGTTCGCAGAAGACCAGCCCAACCAGCGCTGGGTGGCGATCCTGCTGTTCCACCACATGGCCCTCGACCACACGGCGCTGGAACTGGTGCGCCACGAGATGCAGGCCCACCTGCTGGGCCAGGCCGACCAGTTGGGCGAGGCGGTGCCGTTCCGCAACTACGTGGCCCAGGCTCGCCGGGGCGTCAGTCGCGAGGAGCATGAAGCGTTCTTCCGCGACATGCTCGGTGACGTCGACGAGCCGACCCTGCCGTTCGGCGTGCAGGATGTTCGCGGCGACGGCAGCGATATCGAAGAGGCCGGCTTGCCGCTGTCCGGCGACCTGAGCCGTCGCCTGCGGGCCCAGGCCCGTGAGTTGGGCGTGAGCGCGGCGAGCCTGCACCATCTGGCCTGGGCCCAGGTGCTGGGCCGGGTGTCCGGCAAACAGGACGTGGTGTTCGGCACCGTGTTGATGGGCCGGATGCAGGGCGGTGACGGTGCCGAACGTGCGCTGGGCATGTTCATCAACACCTTGCCGCTGCGGGTGGACGTGGGCACGCGGGATGTACGCAGCGGCGTGAAGGCGGCCCACGCTCGATTGACCGGTCTGCTCGGCCATGAGCACGCCTCTCTGGCGCTGGCCCAGCGCTGCAGTGGCGTAGTCGCGCCGATGCCGCTGTTCAGTGCCTTGCTCAACTACCGGCATAGCGCCGCTGCGGTCACGTCGAACGACGCCCTGGCCGCTTGGGATGGTATCGAGATCCTGAGCAACGAAGAACGCACCAACTACCCACTGACCCTGTCGGTGGATGACCTGGGTGAAGACTTCCTGCTGACCGCGCTGGCCGTGCCGCAGATCGGCGCACAGCGGGTCTGCGCCTATATGAACATTGCGCTGGAGCACTTGGTGAAGGCCTTGGAGCAGGCCCCGCAGACGTGCCTGGACAGCTTGTCGATCCTGCCACCGGCCGAACGTCGGCAATTGCTGGTGGATTTCAACGCGACCACTCGCAGCTTTCCACGGGACAGGACCGTCCATGGGTTGTTCGAAGCACAGGTCCAGGTCAGCCCCGAGGCACCGGCGGTCGTGCACAACGGGCAGAGCCTGGCCTACGCTGAATTGAACGGCCGGGCCAATCGCCTGGCCCGTCACCTGATCGATCTTGGCATCAAGCCGGGCGAGCGCGTGGCGATCCTGCTGGAGCGTTCGATCGATCTGCTGGTCAGCCAACTGGCGGTGCTCAAGTGTGCTGCCGTCTATGTGCCGCTGGACATCCACGCGCCCCTGGAACGCCAGGAATTCATGGTGCAGGACAGCGGCGCGCGAATCCTGCTGACCCTGAGCGCTACGACCACACCGCAAGAGATGACGCGGGTGGACCTGGACACCGTGGTGCTGGAAGAAACCTCTGACGACCTGAACCTGATGCAGAGCGCCGAATCCGTCGCTTACATCATGTACACCTCCGGCTCCACCGGGATGCCGAAGGGCGTGCTGGTGCCGCATCGGGCGATCAACCGTTTGGTGATCAACAACGGCTACGCCGACTTCAACCAGCAAGACCGAGTGGCGTTCGCCTCGAACCCGGCTTTCGATGCCAGCACCCTGGACGTTTGGGCGCCTCTGCTCAACGGCGGGTGTGTGGTGGTGGTCGAGCAGGATGTGTTGCTGTCCCGGGAACATTTTGCCGCGCTGTTGACCGAGCAGTCGGTCAGCGTGCTGTGGATGACCGCAGGGCTGTTCCATCAGTACGCCGACGGCCTGCTGCCGGTGTTCAAGCAACTGCGTTACCTGATCGTGGGTGGCGACGTGCTGGATCCGGCGGTGATCGCGCGGGTGCTGAAAGACGGCGCGCCGCAGCATCTGCTCAACGGTTATGGCCCGACCGAAGCCACGACCTTCACCACCACTTACGAAATCAAGGGCGTGGGCGAGGGCGGTATCCCGATTGGGCATCCGATCGGCAACACCCGCGTCTATGTGCTGGATGCGAACCAGCAGCCGGTGCCGGTGGGTGTAGCGGGCGAGTTGTACATCGGTGGCGATGGTGTGGCGAAAGGGTATCTGAATCGCCCCGAGCTGACCGCCGAGAAGTTCGTCGCCGACCCGTTCAGCGCCGATCCGGCGGCCTTGCTCTATCGCACCGGCGACCTGGCACGCTGGCGTGCTGACGGAGCCGTGGATTACCTGGGGCGTAACGACGACCAGGTGAAGATCCGTGGTTTCCGTATCGAACTGGGCGAGATCGAAGCCCGCTTGGGCCAATGCGCCGGCGTGAAAGACGCTGTGGTGCTGGCGCGGCAGGACGACAACGGACCTAAACGCCTGGTGGGTTATGTCATCCCTGAAGAGGGTGTCACGTTATCGGTGCACGCGCTGCGTAGCCAACTGGCGAGCACGCTGGCCGAGTACATGGTGCCCAGTGCCTTCGTCGTATTGCCGTCGTTCCCGCTGACCGCCAATGGCAAGCTGGACCGCCGTGCACTGCCGGCTCCGGACGCCGAGGCGTATGCCAGCCGTGAATACGAAGCTCCACAAGGCGAAGTGGAACAGACCCTGGCCCGGCTCTGGGCCGAGGTGCTCAAGGTCGAGCAGATCGGTCGTCACGATCACTTCTTCGAACTGGGCGGTCATTCGCTGTTGGCGGTGACCCTGATCGAACGCATGCGTCAAGCGGGCCTGAGCGCTGACGTGCGTGTGCTGTTCAGCCAGCCGACACTGGCGGCACTGGCCGCTGCCATCGGCAGTGGCAAGGAAATCAGCGTGCCGGAAAACCGTATCCCCTCCGAGTGCGAGCACATCACGCCCGAGCTGCTGCCGCTGGTCAACCTGACCCAGGACGCGATCGATCGCCTGGTATCGACGGTACCGGGCGGTGCGCGCAACGTGCAGGACATCTACCCGCTGGCGCCGCTACAGGAAGGCATCCTCTATCACCACTTGGCCGCCGAGCAGGGCGACCCCTATGTGCTGCAGTCGCAGTTCGCCTTCGACAGCTTCCAGCGCTTCGAGGCGTTCGTCGAAGCGCTGCAGGTGGTGATCGACCGCCATGACATCCTGCGCACCAGTGTGGCCTGGGAAGGCCTGGACGAACCGCTGCAGATGGTCTGGCGCAAGGTTCTGCTGGAGCCGCAGCGCTTCGAAGCCGATGCCACGGCCGGTGATGTCGCCACGCAACTGGCGAGCCGCTTCGATGCACGCCACTACCGTCTGGACTTGCGCCGTGCGCCGATGCTGCAGTTGATCTACGCCCAGGATGAGGCCCATGACCGTTGGCTGGCGATCCTGCTGTTCCACCACATGGCGCTGGACCATACCGCGCTGGATGTGATGCAGCATGAAATGCAGCTGCACCTGCTGGGGCAAGGCGAGCGATTGGGCGAAGCGATGCCTTATCGCAACTATGTGGCCCAGGCCCGACTGGGGGCGAGCGAGGCGGAGCACGAGGCGTTCTTCCGCGACATGCTGGGCGATATCGACGAGCCGACACTGCCCTTCGGCTTGCAGGATGTGCAGGGGGACGGCCATGGCATCGATGAGATCCGCGAGCCGGTGGATCTTGCGCTATCCAGGCGTTTGCGGGCCCAGGCCCGGCAATTGGGCGTCAGTGCCGCCAGCCTGGTGCACCTGGCCTGGGCACAGGTGCTGGGCAAAGTGTCCGGCAGCCAGGAAGTGGTGTTCGGCACGGTATTGCTGGGCCGGATGCAGGGCGGCGAAGGGGCCGACCGGGCGCTGGGAATGTTCATCAACACCTTGCCGTTGCGCGTGGACGTGGGCGCCCAGGATGTTCGTACCGGAGTCAAGGCGACCCACGCCCGACTGACGGAACTGCTGGGCCATGAACATGCCTCCCTGGCGCTCGCCCAGCGTTGCAGTGGCGTGGCGGCACCGACGCCGCTGTTCAGCGCCTTGCTCAACTACCGTCATAGCGCCGCCGAGGTGACCCAGGATGGCCTCTCGGCCTGGAATGGGATCGAGGCGCTCAATGGTGACGAACGCACCAACTACCCACTGACCCTCAACGTCGACGACCTGGGGGAAGGCTTCTCCCTCACGGCCCTGGTCGACACCTCGATCGGTGCCGCACGCATCTGTGGCTACATGCAGATGGCACTGGATAGTCTGGTCACCGCCCTGGAGCAAGCGCCGCACACTGCGCTGCACGCGTTGACGGTCCTGCCGCCAGCCGAACGCCGGCAATTGCTGGAAACCTGGAACACCCGGGACGCCGAATATACCGCAGACGCCCTGATCCATCGTCAGTTCGAAGCCTGGGCCATGGCCCAGCCTGACGCCGTGGCGGTGATCCATGAAGAGCAGACGCTGACTTATGGCCAGCTCAATGCTCGCGCCAACCAGTTGGCCCACAGCCTGTTGGCCGAGGGGATTCGCCCGGACGACCGGGTGGCGATCTGTGTCGAGCGCGGCCTGGACATGATCGTCGGCCTGTTGGGCATCCTCAAGGCGGGGGCGGGCTATGTGCCGCTGGACCCGGCCTATCCGGCGGAACGCATCGCCTACATGTTGCACGACAGCAGCCCGGTAGCGCTGGTGACCCAGCGGGAATGGCGTGAAACCCTGCCGCCATTGAACGTGCCGACCGTGCTGCTCGATCCGCTCGAAGCCGGCGAAATGGAGCAGCAGCCACGGCATAACCCGGATGTGCCGGGCCTTGAGGCCAGTCACCTGGCCTATGTGATCTACACCTCCGGTTCCACCGGCTTGCCCAAAGGCGTGATGGTCGAGCACCGCAACGTTGCGCGGCTGTTCTCGGCCACCCAGCCGTGGTTCGACTTCGGCCCGCAAGACGTGTGGGCGCTGTTCCATTCCTTCGCCTTCGACTTCTCGGTCTGGGAAATCTGGGGTGCATTGACCCAGGGCGGTCGCCTGCTGGTGGTGCCGCAACTGGTCAGCCGCTCCCCGCAATACTGCTATGCGCTGCTGTGCGAGGCGGGGGTGACTATCCTCAACCAGACGCCGAGCGCTTTCCGCCAGTTGATCGCGGCCCAGGGCGAGAGCGACCTGGAGCACAGCCTGCGGCAGGTAATCTTCGGCGGCGAGGCGCTGGAAACCGGCATCCTCAAACCCTGGTATGCCCGTGAAATCAATGCCCGCACGCAACTGGTGAACATGTACGGCATCACCGAAACCACCGTGCACGTGACCTACCGTGCGCTGTGTGCTGCCGACGCCCAACTGACCGGTGTCAGCCCCATCGGCAAACGTATCCCTGACTTGCAGTTGTATGTGCTCGACGCTCAACGCGAACCCGTGCCGGTCGGTGTGGTCGGCGAAATGTACGTCGGTGGCGCGGGTGTGAGCCGTGGTTATCTGAATCGCGATGAGCTGACCGCCGAGCGTTTCCTCGACAACCCGTTCAGCGATGAGCCGAACGCCCGCATGTACAAGACCGGTGACCTCGGTCGCTGGCTGGCGGACGGCAGTATCGAATACCTCGGGCGTAACGATGACCAGGTGAAGATCCGCGGCTTCCGTATCGAATTGGGTGAGATCGAGGCCAAGCTGGCTGCCTGCAACGGCGTGCGCGAAGCCGTGGTCCTGGCGCGCCAGGACATCCCGGGTGACCAGCGCCTGGTGGCCTATGTGATTGCCGAAGAGGGCGAGCCGCCGTCGGCGGCCGAATTGCGCGCCGAGCTGTTGGGTTCCCTGGCGGAATACATGGTACCCAGCGCGTTCGTGATGTTGACGGTATTCCCGCTGACCACCAACGGCAAACTGGACCGCAAGGCGTTGCCGGTGCCCGACCAGTCCTCGGTGGTGACCCGTGAATACGAGGCGCCCCAAGGCGAGGTCGAGACGGCGATTGCGCGAATCTGGCAAGAGCTGCTGCAGGTGGAGCAGGTCGGCCGTCATGACCATTTCTTTGAAATGGGTGGCCATTCGCTGCTGGCAGTGAAGCTGGTCGAGCGCATGCGCCAGATCGACCTGGCTGCCGACGTCCGCGTGCTGTTCGGCCAGCCGACGCTGGCTGCATTGGCGGCGGCCGTAGGCGGCGTGCGCGAAATCGTGGTGCCGGCCAACCTCATCCCCGTCGACTGCTCGCGGATCACTCCGGACATGTTGCCACTGGTCGATCTGGATCAGGACGGTATCGACCGCGTCGTCGCCTCAGTGCCCGGTGGTGTGGGCAACGTGCAGGACATCTACGCCCTCGCGCCGTTGCAGGAAGGCATTCTGTATCACCACCTCGCTGCGGCCCAGGGCGACCCCTATCTGCAATATGTGCAGTTCACTTTCGACAGCCGCTCCCGGTTGGACGACTTCGCCAGGGCGTTGCAAAGCGTGGTGTCCCGCCACGATATCCTGCGCACCGGCGTGGTCTGGGAAGGGCTGGACGAGCCGGTGCAGGTGGTCTGGCGCGAGGCGCAGTTGGGGCTTGATGAGGTCGTGCTGGACCCGGCGGCGGGGGATATCGCGCAACAACTGCGCGAGCACCTGGACCCACGGCATTATCGCCTGGACATCCGCCAGGCGCCGATGATGCGTATCGGCTATGCCGAGGACGTGGCGAACAATCGCTGGGTCGGCATGCTGCTGTTCCATCACATGGTCGATGACGCGACGTCCCTGGCCATGCTCACGGCGGAAATCGAAGCCCATGTGATGGGGCGCGAGCATCTGCTGGCAGCCTCGGTGCCGTACCGCAACTACGTGGCCCAGGCGCGGCTGGGCATCAGCCGCGAGGAACACGAAGGATTCTTCCGCGAGATGCTGGGCGATGTGACCGAGCCGACATTGCCGTTCGGCCTGCAGGATGTGCAGGGCGACGGACGTGGGATCGAAGAAGTCCGCCAGCCGGTCGATGGCGCGCTCAGCCGGCGCCTGCGGACCCAGGCCCGTCAACTCGGGGTGAGTGCGGCGAGCCTGTATCACCTGGCCTGGGCACAGGTGCTGGGGCGTGTCTCGGGCAAGGACGATGTCGTGTTCGGCACCGTGTTGCTGGGCCGGATGCAAGGCGGCGAGGGGGCCGACCGGGCACTGGGGATGTTCATCAACACCTTGCCGCTGCGTGTGGAGCTGGGGGCGCAAGGTGTACGTGCCGGGGTCAAGGCGACCCATGCACGCTTGACCGCGTTGCTCGGCCATGAGCATGCCTCTTTGGTTCTGGCCCAGCGTTGCAGTGGCGTAACCGCGCCGGCACCGTTGTTCAGCGCGCTGCTGAACTATCGCCACCTCGGTGCGCAGACGGCCTCCAGCGAAGCCATCGCGGCCTGGGAAGGTATCCAGGTTCTGGGCGGCGAAGAGCGGACCAACTATCCGCTGTCGTTGTCGGTGGATGACCTGGGCGAAGACTTCAACCTGACGGTCATGGCCCAGGAGCCCATAGGCGCCGGACGTATCTGCAACTATGTGCAAACGGTCCTGGAGCATCTGGTGCAGGCGCTGGAACAATCGCCCCTGGCGCCGTTGCACGGGTTGCAGATCCTGCCGCCGGCCGAGCGTCGGCAGTTGCTGGAAACCTGGAATGCTGCGGATGTGGCCTACGCCGACAATGCACTGATCCATGGGCAGTTCGAGGCTTGTGCGGCGGCACAACCTGATGCCGTGGCCGTGGTGTTCGAGAGCCGGACGCTGACCTACGGTGAGCTCAATAACCGGGCCAACCAACTCGCCCATCATTTGCTGGCCCTGGGCATCCGCCCGGATGACCGGGTGGCGATCTGTGTCGAGCGTGGCCTGGACATGATCGTCGGCCTGTTGGGCATCCTCAAGGCGGGCGCGGGTTATGTGCCGCTGGATCCGGCCTATCCGACCGAACGTCTCGCCTACCTGTTGCAGGACAGTGCGCCTGTGGCCGTGTTGGTACAGACCGCGACACGTCGCTTGTTGGCCGACATTTCGTTGCCTGTGGTCGATCTCGAAGGTGGCGATTGGCAGGCGCAATCCGTCCGTAATCCGCAGGTGGCGGGGTTGAATTCCAGTCATCTGGCTTATGTGATCTACACCTCCGGTTCCACCGGCTTGCCCAAAGGCGTGATGGTCGAGCATCGCAACGTCGCGCGGCTGTTCTCGGCCACGCAACCGTGGTTCGACTTCGGCCCGCAGGACGTCTGGGCACTGTTCCACTCCTTCGCCTTCGACTTCTCGGTCTGGGAAATCTGGGGTGCGCTGACCCACGGCGGTCGCCTGCTGGTGGTACCGCAACTGGTCAGCCGCTCGCCGCAGGAATGCTATGCGCTGTTGTGCCAGGCCGGCGTCACGGTGTTGAACCAGACGCCAAGCGCGTTCCGCCAGTTGATCGCGGCCCAGGGCGAAAGCGAGCTGAAGCACAGCCTGCGCCAGGTGATTTTCGGCGGCGAGGCGTTGGAAACCGGCATTCTCAAGCCGTGGTACGCCCGCGAAATCAACGCCGGCACGCAATTGGTCAACATGTACGGCATCACCGAAACCACGGTGCACGTGACCTACCGTGCACTGTGCGCGGCGGATGCGCAGTTGGTCGGCGTCAGCCCGATTGGCGGGCGTATTCCCGACCTGCAACTGTACGTACTCGATGCCCAGCGCGAGCCGGTGCCGGTGGGCGTGGTGGGTGAGATGTACGTCGGTGGCGCGGGCGTCAGCCGAGGCTATCTGAACCGCGACGAGCTGACGGCGGAGCGTTTCCTGAAAAATCCGTTCAGCGATGAGCCGAACGCCCGCATGTACAAGACCGGAGACCTGGGTCGCTGGTTGGCGGATGGCAGCATCGAATACCTGGGGCGTAACGATGACCAGGTGAAGATCCGCGGCTTCCGTATCGAACTGGGCGAGATCGAAGCGGCGCTGGCGACTTGCGACGGGGTCAGCGAGGCGGTGGTCATCGCTCGCGAAGACGAGCCGGGGGACAAGCGCCTGGTGGCCTACGTCATCGCCAAGGAAGACGCGCAGCCAGCGGCTGCCGAGCTGCGCACGCAGTTGCTGGGCTCGCTGGCCGACTACATGGTGCCGAGTGCCTTCGTGATGCTCGAAGCCTTCCCGCTGACCACCAATGGCAAGTTGGACCGCAAGGCCTTGCCGGCACCGGATCAGTCGGCGGTGATCAGCCGTGAATACGAAGCTCCCCAAGGGGAAGTAGAAAGCGCCATTGCCCGGATCTGGCAGGACTTGCTCAAGCTTGAACAAGTGGGGCGCCACGACAACTTCTTCGAACTGGGCGGCCACTCGCTGCTGGCGGTGAAGTTGATCGAGCGCATGCGCCAGATGGACCTGAGCGCCGATGTGCGCGTGCTGTTCAGTCAGCCAACGTTGGCCGCGCTGGCCGCTGCGGTGGGTGGGCACACGGAAGTCGTGGTGCCGGAGAACCTGATTCCGGACGGCTGCACGCGAATCACCCCGGACATGCTGCCGCTGGCCGACCTGGACCAGGAAGCCATCGACCGGATCGTCGCAACGGTGCCCGGCGGCGTTGCCAACGTGCAGGATATCTATGCCCTGGCGCCGTTGCAGGAAGGCATTCTCTACCATCACCTGGCCGCGGAGCAGGGCGATCCCTACGTGTTGCAGGTGATGTTCGGCTTTGACAGCCGCGAACGCCTGCAAGCCTTTGCCCAGGCCTTGCAGAGCGTGGTGTCGCGTAACGACATCCTGCGCACCAGCATGGCCTGGCAGGGCCTGGAGTCACCGGTGCAAGTGGTCTGGCGCCATGCGACGCTGGCCCTTGAAGAAGTCGGGCTGGATCCGGCGGCAGGCGACGCAGTGCAGCAGTTGCACGAACGCTTCGACCCGCGTCACTACCGGCTCGACATTGCCCAGGCACCGTTGATGCGGCTGGCCTATGCCCAGGATCTGGCCAATCAGCGCTGGGTCGGCATGCTGCTGTTCCATCACGTGGCGCTGGACCACACCGCCCTTGAGGTGGTGGTGCATGAAATGCAGGCCAGTCTGCTGGACCAGGCGGAGCTGCTCGCACCGGCTGTGCCGTACCGCAACCATGTCGCCCAGGCCCGGTTGGGCGTGAGTCGCGAACAGCACGAAGCGTTCTTCCGCGACATGCTGGGCGATATCGACGAACCGACGCTGCCGTTCGGCCTGCTGAATGTGCAAGGCGATGGCAGCGGCATCGAAGAAGTGCAACAAGGCGTGGATGCGGCATTGGCCCAGCGCTTGCGGGCGCAGGCCCGTCAGCTCGGCGTGAGTGCGGCGAGCCTGGTCCACCTGGCCTGGGCCCAAGTGGTCGGGCGTGTCTCGGGGCGTGAGGAAGTGGTGTTCGGCACCGTACTGATGGGCCGGATGCAGGGCGGCGACGGTGCCGACCGCGCGCTGGGAATGTTCATCAACACCTTACCGCTGCGGGTGAGTGTGGGGCACACCGGTGTCCGTACAGCCGTGAAGGCCACCCACGCCCGATTGAGCGGATTGTTGGGGCATGAACACGCTTCCCTGGCATTGGCCCAGCGCTGCAGCGGCGTACCGGCCTCGCTGCCGCTGTTCAGCACGCTGTTGAACTACCGGCACAGCGCTGGTGAAGCCGCATCCGAGCAGGCCATCTCGGCCTGGCACGGAATTCATACCCTGGGCATGGAAGAGCGGACCAATTACCCGTTGTGCCTGAACGTCGACGACCTCGGCGAAGGTTTCCTGCTGACGGCCCAGGCGGTGGTCGAAGTGGGTGCGCAACGTGTCTGCGGCTACATGCATATGGCGCTGGAGAGCCTGGTGCAGGCGCTGGAGCACGCACCTGACGCTCCATTGCGCGAGTTGTCGATTGTACCTGCCGACGAACGCGAGCAATTGCTGGTGGCGTTCAACGCCACCGAGGCCGAATACCCGCTGGAGCAGACCATTCATGGGCTGTTCGAGGAGCAGGTGCGGCGCACACCGGATGCGCTGGCGGTGCGTCATGGTCGGCAACAGCTCAACTATCGCGAGCTCAATGGGCTCGCCAACCGGTTGGCCCATTACCTGCGCAAGCAGGGTGTGCAGCCGGATTCTCGGGTGGCGATCTGCGTCGAGCGCGGCATCGACATGGTCGTAGGCTTGCTGGCGATCCTCAAGGCGGGTGGCGGTTACGTGCCGCTGGATCCGGCTTACCCGGCGGACCGCATTGCCTACATGCTCGAAGACAGCGCCCCGGCGGCGATCCTGGTGCAGGCGGCCACGCGAGGCTTGTTGGGTGAGACGGCGGTCCCGGTGATCGACCTCGACAGGGGTGTCTGGCAGGACGAAACAGCGCCGAATCCGTTGGTCCCGGGGCTGACTTCGGCGCACCTGGCCTACGTGATCTACACCTCCGGTTCTACCGGGTTGCCGAAAGGCGTGATGATCGAACACCGCAACACGGTGAACTTCCTGACCTGGGCGCATCGGTCGTTCGATGCGCAAACCTTGTCGAAGACGCTGTTCTCGACTTCGCTGAACTTCGACCTGGCGGTCTATGAGTGCTTCGCGCCGCTGACGTCAGGTGGCAGCATCGAAGTGGTCACTAATGTGCTGGAACTGCAACACGGCGAGCACGACATCACCCTGATCAACACTGTGCCGTCGGCACTCAAGGCATTGCTGGAAGCCGGTGGACTGGGCGAGGGCGTGGACACGGTTAACGTGGCCGGTGAAGCCCTCAAGCGCAGCCTGGTGGAAGCGTTGTTCGAGCAGACTGCGGTCAAGCGCCTGTGCAACCTCTACGGTCCTTCGGAAACCACGACTTACTCCAGTTGGGTATCGATGGCCCGGGAAGACGGGTTTGCCGCGCACATCGGCAAACCGGTCGCCAACACCCAGTTCTATCTGCTGGACGAACATAAGCAACCGGTACCGCTGGGCGTACCGGGCGAGATCTACATTGGCGGCGCGGGTGTCGCCCGTGGCTATCTCAATCGTGATGACCTGACCGCCGAGCGTTTCCTTAACGACCCATTCAGCAACACTAAAAACGCCCGGATGTACAAGACCGGCGACCTCGGCCGTTACCTGCCCGACGGCAATATCGAATACCTGGGCCGTAATGACGACCAGGTGAAGATCCGTGGTTTCCGCATCGAACTGGGCGAGATCGAAGCCAAGCTGGCCCAGCACGACGCCGTGAAGGAAGCGGTGGTGCTGGCCCGCGAGGACGTACCCGGCGACAAACGTCTGGTGGCTTATTTCACTCAATCCGAAGCGGTGGACATCGAAACCCTGCGCAGTCACCTGCAAGCGCAGTTGCCGGAATACATGGTCCCGGTGGCCTACGTGCACCTCGACGCCATGCCGCTGACTCCCAACGGCAAACTCGACCGCAAGGCCTTGCCGGCGCCGGACCTGAATTCGGTCATCAGTCGTGGCTACGAAGCTCCACAAGGTGAAGTTGAAACCGTCCTGGCGAAGATCTGGCAGGACTTGCTGGGCCTGCAACAGGTTGGTCGTCACGACCAGTTCTTTGAGCTGGGTGGTCATTCGTTGCTGGCGATGCAGTTGATTTCCCAGGTCCGTTTGCGCCTGGGGGTGGAACTGAGCCTGACCGCTCTGTTCGCCCATCCGGCACTCATGGACCTGGCGCAGGCCGTGTCCGAGGCCGGGCGCAGCACATTGCCGGAGATCGTCAGGGCCTCCCGCGACGAATCCTTGCCGCTGTCGTTCGCCCAACAGCGCCTGTGGTTCCTGGCGCAGATGGAAGGGGCCAGTGCGGCCTACCACATGCCGGCCGGCCTGCGTCTGCGCGGCACGTTGGACCGCGTCGCCCTGCAACGGGCGCTGGATCGCATCGTTGCCCGTCATGAGGCGTTGCGCACGACTTTCGTACAGGCCCAGGGCGAGGAGCCCCGGCAGTGTATCGCCGCGGCCGATAGCGGTTTTGCCTTGCTGCAGCATGACTTTTCCGAGCGGATCGATGCCGAAGCCGAAGTGCATGCCTTGGCGGCACGGGAAGCCGTCGATGCCTTCGATCTGGAACACGGCCCGCTGATCCGTGGCCGGTTGATCCGCCTGGGTGATGAGGAGCATGTGCTGCTGGTGACCATGCACCACATCGTTTCGGATGCCTGGTCCATGGGGGTGCTGGTCAAGGAACTGGTCGCGCTCTACGAAGCGTTCCGGCATGACCTGGACGATCCGCTGCCGGCGCTGGCCGTGCAATACGGCGACTACGCCCTGTGGCAACGCCGCTGGCTGAGCGGCGAAGTGTTGCAGGCCCAGAGCAGCTACTGGCGACAAACCCTGGCCGATGCGCCGGCATTGTTGATGCTGCCCACGGACCGGGCGCGCCCGGCGCAGCAGGACTACAGCGGGGCGGCGCTGCCCCTGGCGTTCGATGCCGAGCTGACGGCCCATCTCAAAGCCTTGAGCCAGCGTCATGGCGTCACCCTGTACATGACGTTGATGGCGGCTTGGGCGGCGTTGTTGAGTCGCCTTTGCGGGCAGGACGACGTGGTGATCGGTTCGCCGGTGGCCAACCGCACACGTTCGGAAGTCGAAGGGTTGATTGGCTTCTTCGTCAACACCCTGGCCGTGCGTATCGACGTTTCGGGCGCACCGACGGTCGAGGCCTTGCTTGCGCGGGTCAGGAACCAGACCCTTGGCGCCCAGGCGCATCAGGACCTGCCGTTCGAACAGGTGGTGGAAGTGCTCAATCCGGTACGCAGCCTGTCCCACAGCCCGCTGTTCCAGGCCATGTTGTCCTGGCAGACCCTGGACAACAGCGAACTGGCGCTGGGCGACCTGAAGCTCGAAAGCCTTGGTGTGGCGAACAATATCGCCAAGTTCGACCTGTCCCTGGAACTCGGCGAGGCCCAGGGGCAGATCTTCGGCGCCCTGGAATACGCCACGGCCTTGTTCGACGAGGCCACGGTGCAGCGTTACCTCGGTTATTTCGAGCGAATGGTGCGTGCCATGGTGGCAAGTGACCAGACGCTGATCGAGCAGATCGCGCTGGTGGACGACACCGAACGCCAGCATTTGCTGGTCGGACTCAACGCGAACCAGGCACCGTACCCCTGCGAACAGACCATCCATCAACTCTTCGAGGCCCAGGTCGCGACCCGGCCGCAGGCCATTGCCGTGGTGTTCGAAGGCGAGCGCCTGAGCTACGCCGAACTCAATCGCCAGGCCAACCAATTGGCCCATCACCTGATCGGTCTGGGCATCCGTCCGGACGACCGCGTGGCGATTTGTGTCGAGCGCAGCGCCGAGATGCTGGTGGGCCTGTTGGCGGTACTCAAGGCCGGCGGCGGTTACGTGCCGCTGGATCCGGCGTATCCGGCCGAGCGATTGGCCTACATGATCGCCGACAGTGCCCCGGTAGCGCTGCTGACCCAACGCGCACTGCAAGGCCGCCTGCCGTCACTGGCTGCGCCGGTGGTGCTACTCGATTACGTCGAACGGGTGCGCAGCGGCATTGCCGCGGGCCGTGAAGACAACCCGGTGGTGGCGACCCTCGGCGTGCGCCACCTGGCCTACGTGATCTACACCTCGGGTTCGACCGGTGCGCCCAAAGGCGTGATGATCGAACACCGGGGCCTGGTCAATTACTGCGTGGATGCCGCGCGCCTGTTCGAACTGACGCCGGCCGACACGGTGCTGCAGCAGAACACGTTGAACTTCGACCTGTCGGTGGAAGAGATTTTCCCGGCGCTGATCGCCGGTGCCACCCTGGCGCCAACCCGACAATTGTTCGGTAGCGTCGAGTTGCGGCAGGACCTCGGGATCCGGCCGACCTTCGTGCACCTGACCGCTGCACATTGGCATTCCCTGGCGGCTGAATGGCACAGCATGCCGGCACAGGCCCGCGATCATCTGCGCGACGTGCGCCTGGTCAACGTCACCGGTGACGCCCTGTCGATGCAGAAACTGCAGATGTGGGACGCGGTGCGCCCGGCCCATACCCGACTGATCAATACCTATGGTCCAACCGAGGCGACCGTCTCGTGCACCGCCGCCTACATGCACTACGACGCCGACGGCGCGGCCGGCAACGCCACCATCGGCACGCCGATGGCCAACACCCGTATCTACCTGCTCGACGGGCACCGTCAGCCGGTGCCGTTCGGGGTGGCCGGAGAGATCTACATCGGTGGTGACGGCGTGGCCCGGGGTTACCTGAACCTCGATGCGATCAATGCCGAACGCTTCCTCCTCGATCCATTCAGTGACCAGCCCGACGCCCGCATGTACAAGACCGGCGACCTGGCCCGCTATCGTCCGGACGGACGTATCGAATACCTGGGGCGCAATGACTTTCAGGTCAAGGTGCGCGGATTCCGTATCGAGCTGGGTGAAATCGAAACCAGGCTCGGCCACTGCGCCGGGGTCAAGGAAGCGGCGGTGATCGTGCGTGAGGACACGCCGGGGGACAAGCGCCTGGTGGCCTATGTCGTGCTGCAGGGCGGTGTCACCCTGAGCGCAGCCGCCTTGCGCTCGGAACTGTCGACGCTGCTGGCCGAGTACATGGTGCCAAGTGCGTTCGTCAGCCTGGCCGCACTGCCGCTGACGCCGAACCGCAAGCTCGACCGCCAGGCACTGCCGGCGCCGGATGCCGACGCGTTCGCCAGTCGCGTGCATGTAGCGCCGCAAGGCGCCACGGAAGTCGCCCTGGCGCGGATCTGGCAGGGCATGCTCAACGTCGAAGTGGTGGGGCGTCACGACCATTTCTTCGAGCTGGGCGGGCATTCGTTGCTGGTGATGCGCTTGATTGCCCAGGTGCGCGAGCAATTGGGGGTGGAACTGAGCCTGAACGAGGTCTTTGCCCAACCCGAGCTGAGCGCGCTGGCCCAGGTGCTGGCCCGAGCGGCACGCAGCGCCCGGCCGGACATCGTACCGGTGTCCCGTGAGCAGGCACTGCCGTTGTCGTTTGCCCAGCAACGCCTGTGGTTCCTCGCGCAGCTGGACAACGCCAGCGCGGCGTATCACATCCCCACCGGCCTGCGTCTGCGCGGTGCCCTGGACACCGCCGCCCTGGGTCGTGCCCTGGATCGCATCGTCGCCCGTCACGAAGCCTTGCGCACGACCTTTGTCCAGGGCCAGGAAGTGGAGCAACGCATTGCTCCGGCCGACATCGGTTTCGCCTTGAAGCGGCATGACCTGTCCGCCCACCCGGATGCCGAGGCCGAGCTGTCGCGCATGGCCGGGGAGGAGGCGCAGCAGGCCTTCGACCTGAGCCGTGGCCCGCTGGCCCGTGGTCGCCTGGTGCGCATGGGCGATGCTGACCATGCGTTGCTGGTGACCCTGCACCACATTGTCTCGGACGGCTGGTCCGCCGATGTCCTGACCCGTGAGCTGGGCGTGCTGTACGCGGCATTCAGCCAAGGCCAGGACGACCCGCTGCCGGCCTTGCCGGTGCAATATGCCGACTACGCCATCTGGCAGCGGCGCTGGCTCACCGGCGAGGTGTTGAGCCGCCAGGAACGTTACTGGCAGGACACCCTGGCCGGCGCGCCGGCATTGCTGACCTTGCCGACGGACCGGCCACGGCCGGCCCAGCAGGATCATTCCGGTCATGCGGTGGGGATCGCCTTCGACGAAGCGTTGACCGAAGGCCTCAAGGCCCTGAGCCAGCGCCATGGCGCCACGTTGTTCATGACGGTGATGGCCGCGTGGGCCGCGCTGCTGAGCCGGATGTCCGGGCAGGACGATGTCGTCATCGGTACTCCGACGGCGAACCGCATGCAGGCGGAGGTGGAAGACCTGATCGGTTTGTTCGTCAACACCCTGGCGGTGCGCGTCGAGGTTTCGTCCGAACTGACCGTCGAGACCTTGCTGCAACGGGTCAAGGCCCAGACCCTGGGCGCCCAGGCGCATCAGGATCTGCCGTTCGAACAGGTGGTGGAAGTGGTCCGGCCATTGCGCAGCCTGTCCCACAGCCCGGTGTTCCAGGCCATGCTGTCGTGGCAGAACAATGAAACCGGCGGGATGGAATTGTCCGAGCTGTCACTGCAAGGACTGGGGGTGACCAGCCGCACCGCCAAGTTCGATGTGTTGCTGGACATGGCTCTGATCGATGGGCGCCTGTTCGGTTCGCTGGAGTACGCCACGGCGCTGTTCGACCAGGCCACGATGGAGCGCTACCTCGGTTACCTCGAATGCATTCTGCGCGCCATGGTGGCCGATGAGCAGGCCCTGGTGGCGCAGATCCCGCTGTTGCAAGACGCTGAGCGCCAACACCTGCTGGAAGCCTTCAATGCGACGGCCGTCGACTATCCGCAAGGCCTGACCCTGCATGGCCTGTTCGAGGCACGGGTCACGA
>NZ_VIUG01000057.1:0-17879 GCF_007828255.1 Pseudomonas sp. SJZ078
TCGCGGGTGTAGGTCTTTCGCTCTTGCATGGATCCTCCTGATGGGGCGAATCATATCGCCCTTAAGAGGTGTCCGGGATCATTAAGCCAGTTCAAGCTCGCTCCCACAGGTTCTTAATTTCCTTACAGCTCCATCACCTTCCGATAGAACAACCACTCATGCTCCAGCGCATGGGCCTGGTTCGCCGCCTTGCGAAAGCCGTGGCGCTCATCCGGGTAGTAATGCGCTTCGACCGTCACGCCATTGTCCTCCAGCGCCCTGACCATGTCGCGGGTTTGCTGTGGCACGACCACGGCGTCCAGTTCGCCCTGAAAGAAAATCACCGGTGCGCGGATCTGGTCGGCATGCAGCAATGGAGTACGGGCGCGGTAACGCTCGACGTCCCGTTGCGGGTCGCCGATCAACCAATCCAGGTAATCGCTTTCAAACTTGTGCGTGGCGCGGCCCAGGGCGACCGGGTCGCTGACACCATAAAGGCTGGCGCCGGCACGAAATACATCGTGAAACGCCAGGGCGCAGAGTGTCGTGTAGCCACCGGCACTGCCGCCGCGAATGAATGCACAGCGGCCATCGATCAGGCCTTGTTTATCCAGATAGCCAACCACCGCGCAGGCATCCTCGACGTCTACCACGCCCCAGTTCAAATGCAGCGCTTGCCGATAGGTCCGGCCATAGCCGCTGCTGCCACGGTAATTCAGGTCCGCGACGGCAAAGCCGCGCTGAGTCCAGTACTGGATGCGCGGATCGAACAGGGGATAACAGGCCGAGGTGGGGCCGCCATGAATGAATACAACCAGTGGCGGCTTGGTTTCCGCTCCCATGGCTGGGTAAAAGAATCCATGGGCCATGCCCGAGGTCGACGGATAGTGCAGGGTCTGCGGGCGGCTGATCTGTTCGACGGGCAGAGGCGCGACGCCGCCGGCCAGGACCTGTGTGTCGTGGCTGTTGCGTTCAATCGCGATGACTGCGGATGGGCTGACCGGTGATGCGACGATGGCGTAAATGAACCGCTCGTCCAGCGCCAGGCTGCGAAAGCGGGTGTAGACGCCGGTGAAATCTTCCTGCCCAGCGTCCCCGCGACACAGGCCAAGCCGCCCGAAACCCGCTTCGGTCCAGCTTGCCAGGTACGTCGTGCCATCCAACGGCAGCCAGGTACAACCACCGAGTTGCCAAGGTGCGGGAGCGTGATCGGCTTCAGCGCAGGGCAACGGTTGCAAGCCGTCGTTCGACTCAACCCACGGCTGCCAGTAGCCGCCGCGATCGCTCAGGCAGTACAAGCGGCTGGCATGATCGAAACGCGGCTGTTGGATGGATTCCTCTTCAGCGTTGCCCGCCACGCAGCGTGGTTCACCCCAACCGGAAGCGGTACGCTCGGCCAGCATCAGTCGCGTGGCCGTCCACGGCTGATGCGGACGGCTCCACTCGATCCAGGCCAGCCGCTGGCCGTCGGGGCTCATAGTCGGCGCGGCATAGAAGTCAGCGCCTTCGGCCAATAAATGCCGCTGCCGATCTGCCAGGCCGATCGAGACCAGGCGATGCCGCTTGGCCTGTTCCTCCACTGCCAATACCTGGCCGGCAGCAAAACCGAGATCGCCGTATCGACAGTCGCCCGACGTCAGCGCCACGGGCGTCTCGCCGCTCAACAGTTGGTGGTACAGCTGCTGGTCCGTGTCGTTGACGAACAGCACGCCGTTATCACCCAGGCAGAACGATCCGCCGCCATATTCATAGACCCGGCTGCGCGCGCTGAAGCCGTCCGGGGTCAGGCAGCGGACCTTGGCGTCTTGCCATTGCCAGATCCGGCAGGCCCCGTCTTCCGGGCGATATTCGTTCCAGAACAGGCCCAGTGGGCCGAGCTGCAACTCGGCGAAGTCGATCCCCGCCGCAACGGCCTGGGCGGCGCTGAAGGGGTCAGCTTTTGGCGATGAGGTGCGAGTTTCGTTCATTGCGGAAGGCCAGTTGCTCGATGGTCTGGGTGGCGTGCTCGGCTTCTTCCCGGGCCTTGAGGATTACCCCGTGATGTTCGGATTTGCTGCATACCGGGTCGGCGTTGCTGGCGTCGCCCGTGAGCATGAACGCCTGGCAGCGACAACCGCCGAAGTCCTGTTCCTTTTCATCGCAGGAGCGGCACGGCTCGGGCATCCAGTCATAACCGCGGAAGCGGTTGAAACCGAAGGAGTCGTACCAGATGTGCTGCATGCTGTGGTCGCGCACGTTGGGGAATTGCACCGGCAGCTGTCGGGCGCCGTGACAAGGCAATGCGGTACCGTCCGGCGTTACCGTCAGGAAAAGGCTGCCCCAGCCGTTCATGCAGGCCTTGGGACGTTCTTCATAGTAATCCGGGGTGACGAAGATCAGCTTGCACGGATGCCCCTGGGCTTCGAGCCTGGCGCGATACTCGTTGGTGATGCGTTCGGCACGTACCAGTTGCTCCCGGGTAGGCAGCAGCCCCACTCGGTTGAGCTGCGCCCAGCCGTAGAACTGGCAGGTGGCGAGTTCGACGAAATCGGCCTCAAGGGCTATGCACAGCTCGATGATGTGGTCGATCTTGTCGATGTTGTGCCGATGGGTGACGAAGTTGAGCACCATCGGGTAGCCGTGGGCCTTCACCGCCCGGGCCATTTCCAGTTTCTGTGTGAAGGCTTTCTTCGAGCCGGCCAGCAGGTTGTTCACCTGCTCGTCGCTGGCCTGGAAACTGATCTGGATATGATCCAGGCCGGCCTTCTTGAAGTCGCTGATTTTCTGTTCGGTCAAACCGATGCCGGAGGTGATCAGGTTGGTGTAGAAACCCAGCTTGCGCGCCTCGCCGATCAGTTCGGCGAGGTCTTGGCGCACCAGCGGTTCGCCACCGGAAAAGCCCAGCTGCGCGGCGCCCATTTCCCTGGCTTCGCGAAAGACCTTGAACCACTGCTCGGTGCTCAGTTCCTTGCCCTGCTCGGCAAAGTCCAGCGGGTTGGAGCAGTAGGGGCATTGCAGCGGGCAACGATAGGTCAGCTCCGCCAGCAACCACAGCGGCAAGCCGATCGCTGGCTGGTCAGGCAAGTTCGATCCAGTGCTCTGCACGGGCGACCTCCATGAATTGCTCGATGTCATCACCGAGTTCGGGCACGTCGGGAAACTGCTTGGCCAGCTCGTCGATGATGGCTGCGACGTCACGCACACCGTCGATCAGGCCGCCGATCAGCGCAGCGCTGTCGTTGAGCTTGATCATGCCTTCAGGATAGAGCAACACATGACCTTTCTGCGCCGGTTCGTACTGGAAGCGATAGCCGGGGCGCCAGCGAGGGGTTTTGCTGCGGTCGAAACTCATAAAGGGATTCCTTTGTGCCAAACCCGTTGTCCGGTCACGCTGTGGTAGGGCGGGCGGTTCAATTCGTAGGCCATGCTCATCGCGTCGAGCATGCTCCAGAGGATGTCCAGTTTGAACTGGAGAATCTCCAGCATGCGCTCCTGGCCCGCGCGGGTGGTGTAATGCTGCAAGGTAATCGCCAGGCCATGTTCCACGTCACGGCGGGCCTGCCCCAGGCGGGTGCGAAAGTATTCATAGCCGGCCGGGTCGATCCACGGGTAATGCTGGGGCCAGCTGTCCAGGCGCGACTGGTGGATTTGTGGAGCGAACAGTTCGGTCAGCGAGCTGCTGGCGGCCTCTTGCCAACTGGCCCGGCGAGCGAAGTTGACATAGGCGTCCACCGCGAAGCGTACCCCCGGCAACACCAGCTCCTGGGAGCGCAGTTGATCGGGATCCAGGCCCACCGCCTGGCCTAGCCGTAGCCAGGCTTCGATGCCGCCGTCTTCGCCGGGCGCGCCATCATGGTCGAGCAGGCGCTGGATCCACTCGCGACGGATTTCCCGGTCCGGGCAGTTGGCCAGGATCGCGGCGTCCTTGAGGGGTATATTCACTTGATAGTAGAAACGGTTCGCGACCCAGCCCTGGATCTGCTCGCGAGTGGCACGGCCTTCATACATCGCCACGTGATACGGGTGGTGGATGTGGTAATACGCGCCCTTGGCACGCAGGGCCGCTTCGAACTCGGCGGGGGACAGGGGGGTATCAGTCATTGCGGTTCTCCGGGCAATTCCCGTGGGTTCTGTGGGGCCAGGGCCGGCCCCATCGCGAGCAGGCTCGCTCCCACATGGGTTTTGTAGTGCATGAAATATCCGATGTCACTCAAGCCTCTGTGGGAGCGAGCCTGCTCGCGATTAGGCCGGCCCAGCCAACATCAACATTGCCTGACCCACCCCCACATTCATCCCACCCTCCCTATAACTCAATACTCATTCCGTCGTAGGCCACTTCAATCTTTCGGCGTACAAGTTCGGCCCGTTCCGGTGAGTCTTCATCAAGAATCGGATTGGTATTGTTGATATGGATAAGCACCTTGCGTGGCCCGGGCAGTTGCTCCAGCACTTCCAGCATACCGCCGGGACCGTTCTGCGCCAGATGGCCCATTTCCCGGCCTATCCGGGTGCCAACGCCACGGCGCTGCATTTCATCGTCGTCCCACATCGTGCCGTCCACCAGCAGGCAATCGCTGCCGGCCATGATCTCCAGTAACGGACCATCGACCTGGCCCAGGCCTGGGGCATAGAACAGTTTGCCGCCCGTGCGCAGGTCTTCGACGATCAGCCCGATGTTGTCGCCCGGGTGCGGGTCGAAGCGATGGGGTGAATAGGGCGGTGCGGCGCTGCGCAGGGGCAGCGGCGTGAAGCGCAGGTTCGGGCAGGCCTGAACGGTAAAGCTCTGGTCGAGTTCGATGCGATTCCAGCTCAGCCCGCCGTTCCAGTGGGTCAGCATATTGAACAGCGGAAAGCCCGTGCTCAGGTCTTCATGGACCATGTCAGTGCACCAGACTTGATGCGGGCAGCCTTCGCGCAGGCTGAGCAGGCCGGTGGTGTGGTCGATCTGGCTGTCCATCAGGATGATGGCGCCGATGCCGGTGTCCCGCAGGGCTCGGCCCGGCTGCATCGGAGCGAAGCTCTGGAGCTGGGCGCGGATGTCCGGAGAGGCGTTGCACAGTACCCAGCTCACACCGTCATCGGAAATCGCGATGGATGACTGAGTGCGCGCCTGGGCCCGCAGGCTGCCGTTGCGAAAGCCGGCGCAATTGGCGCAATTGCAGTTCCATTGAGGGAAACCGCCGCCGGCGGCGGAACCTAGAATCTGGACGAACATGGCCGCTCCATCTGCAAACCGAAATAAAAAACGCCCCGGGTGACCGAGGCGTTTGCTGCGCGTTCAACCGACTGCAGCAATCAACGGTTGGCGAAGTACATGGTGACTTCGAAACCGATACGCAGGTCGATATATGCGGGTTTGGACCAGGACATGGAAATACTCCTTTGGTTGGGGTGGGACGGTTCGGATCTATACATATAGTCCACCTCCGCTCGGAGATGTTCAGATGCTTAGGCAGCTATGTTACTAAATTAAACAATTTAGTACGCCTCGATTCTCCGAGAAAGCTCGTTGCAGACGCTGTAACGATCATTTCGGCAGGTACCGATGTGTGTCCGGGCAAGCGCCGTTGCTCAGGCAATATCGGCCACCTTCGGCGTCGATCAGGCGGCGGGCGGCATCGAGCAATTGCGCGCGATTCAACCCCGCGATTGCATCGCTAAGTTGCTCAAGGTAATCCGACGGCCGGCCGGCCAGCTTGCCCTGCCAAAGCAGCTCGGCCGCTTGGGCGCAGGGCAGAGCATCGCTGTGGAACTGGGACGCGAGTGTCCGTTGTTGGCCTAGCAAGGTCGAATCGTCGATCTGTCGGATCAACTCTGGTAATCCCATCAGGAACACGTCGATGTGGCTGATCAACCCAGCCGCTGAGGCACTGGGGGATTGGGCACCGAACAGCAGGCCGGCCTGCCCGTTGATCTGTCTCAATCCGCTGAACACCGCGTAGCCCAACTGCAACTCGACCCGCAGGCGTTGGTAGAACGGCGTTTGACACAACTGTGCCAGTAACCGCCAAGCGGCCTCGTCGGACAACGCCAGGGTGGGCGTCGGACAAAACAGCAACACGGCCTGTTCGTCGCCCTGGCTTGGCAACGTGTACCAGATGCGCTGCGCCAGGAGTGGCACCGGTTCGACGGGCTGGCCGGCGATGCCAGGCACCCTGGCCAGGGCAGGGCCGATGATGCCCTGGGTCGTTTCAGAAAGGCCGATGGCCAGGCCGTCCCACTCGGCGCTTGCCCACAGGTTTTGGTCGCTGTCGGGCTTCGACAGCGTTTCCGGTGGAGACGACGGCCGGCAATGGTCCGCCAGCGCCTTCAACAAATGTCGAATCGGTATCAGCGGCGCTTCGTTTACAGCATTGGGCAGCGGCTCTCCCAACTTTTTCAGAACCTGTTCGAGCACCAACGGCATCGGTGCCTGCAAACCGACCAGCTTCAGCAGGCATTGGCCTTCGGTGGCTTCCACAGTGACCTCCACCCCGGCCTGCCGGGCCTCTTCTCGCAAATCCTGCAGGTGCCGTTCCAGCCTGGCTTGAAGGTCATGCGGTGGCTGAGCTGACAGACGCCAGCGCAGGTATACCACGCCTTCGCGGCTGTTATCCGTCAGCCCTTGCCGGAACTGCATGGGGGAGCGGTCGCGTCGCCCCCGGGAGCGATCCTGGGCGAAGGTTCGCAAACCGCGATGGGCGCTCGTCTGGCCGCGTATCAGTCCGGCGCGGGGTGGCTCGGCAGCCGTTTGCAGGAACGGGTTGGGTGCGGGCAACTGCCATGCTTCGGTGAAGTGAGATGCCGGTTGCAACTGCCTGAGGATTTCCCTGAGCCGCACGAGATCGTTCTCCGACAGGGAGGCTCCCCGTCCTTCATTGTCCGAGCGAGCCAGTTGCAGCGCCGATCCTGTGATCTGCCGGCAGTGGAACATGGCGACCGACTCCTTGCGCAAGGACGTCCAGTCGTCCTGGGCGGCAAAAAATCCCAACCAGTCGTGCAGCAACGGCTCTATTTCGTCCTGCCGTTGAGGCTCATCGAGCTTGAGTTCAATGTGCAGCAGCGCCTGTCCGGCAAATTCATACAGTGGCGTGGCGTTGAGGCTGTCAACCAGCCCACGTTGGCGCAAGGTGGCCAACAAGCCGCCGTGTTTGCCGGTGTTCAGCCAGGTGCAGAGAAAATCCAGGGCCTGGGGCGAAGCGTCGGGCAGGTCTTCGAACGCGAATAGCAGATCGAGGCGACCGTCGCTGACCTGTTGATAACCTGCATCGGACGACTCCATCAGTCTCGGTGGTGACTGCCGGGCAGCTATGTCGCCGGCAGGCAAGCCGTTGCCGAATGATTCTGCCAGTGCGCCCAGCTCATCAACGCCTTGCGGGCCAGCCAGGCTCAGGGTCATTTGACCGCTGTGGTAGAACCGTCGGTAAAAATCCCGCAGTGCCGTCTGGAATTCGGGCTGCTCCACCGCCAGGCTGTCACGGTTACCCGCGTGAAAACCCCTTAGCGGATGGGCTGTCGAGAGGCCATCAATCAGGGCAACCTGGCGCTGGGCCGCCGCGTCCTGGGACCAGGCGATGAACTCTGCCTGCAACACTTCCCGCTCCCGCAACTGATCGTCTTCGTCGAGGCGCGGATGGGCAAGCATGTCCTGCAGACGCTCCAGTCCGCCGGCGAAGGCAACGGGCGGCAACTCGATGAAAAAGTCTGTGGTGCGTTCGCTGGTCCGCGCGTTGACTTGGCCGCCATGCCGTTGCACGTAGGCCATCAAATGTTCTCCCGTGGGAAAACGCTCAGTTCCAAGGAAGAAAAGGTGTTCGAGGAAATGTGCCATGCCCGGCCAGGCCAGCGGCGCATCATGGCTGCCAGCGGCCACCCGCAGCACGGCTGCGCTGCGTTTGAGGCCGGATGCATGACGCAATGTCACCCTCAGGCCGTTGGCCAGGGTTTCGGTAGAGGGGAGGAGGGAGTCGGGGGCCGGCATGAGCGCTTCCAAGGCAGAGATGCGCTCATGCTAGCGGATTGGAGGATGTTCTCAATCAGTGCTTGCGCAAGTCGCCGTAAAGCGCAGGGCGGCGGTCATGCAGGTAGTTGTAGGCTGCCCGGGAGTCGTCCATCAACTGACGGTCCAGTTCACCCACGATCAAGGCTTCATCCAGTCCCGCAAGGGCGGGGCGGCTGCCGTCCGGCGCGGCAATGCTGCTCTGGCCGCAATACTGCAATTCACCTTCATGGCCGCAGTAATTGGCGTAGGCCACGAAGCACTGGTTCTCGATAGCCCGGGCGCGCACCGTAACGTCGGCAATGAACTCATAGGGCTGCATGTTGGCGGTTGGCACCAGGATCAGTTCGGCGCCGGCCAGGGCCAGGCGTCGGGCGTTCTCCGGGAACTCCAGGTCGTAGCAGATCAGGAAGCCGAGCTTCCAGCCGTTGAGGCTCACGATCGGCAATGAGTCGTCGCCCGCACTGAACATCGCATGATCGAGGTCACCGAACAGATGGCTCTTGCGATAGTTGGCCAGGCGCTCGCCCTGGGCGTCGATCAACTGGACCGAGTTGTAGATCTGCCCATCCTCGCTGCGCTCAGGGTAGCCATAGAGAATCGCCAGGCCGGCGGCCTTGGCAATGCGGCCGATCTGCTGCGCCCATTCACCGTTGTAGACCTCGGCCAATACATTCACCGCGTCGACGCCGATGTTGTAGCCAGTCATGAACATCTCTGGCAGCACCAGCACATCGGCGCCCCTGGCCTCCAGCGCTACCTGATGCAGGCGTTGCAGATTGGCGACCGGATCCAGTGGCAGCGGTGGGCATTGATAGAGGGCTACGCGCATCGACAACTCCTTTTATTCGGGCCGTTTCATTCAGGCAATGCGATCGGACCGATCTCGTTGAATACATCACCTGGACCCGGGTTCTCGGCGTGAGTTTCACCGCCGAAGTGCTTCATGATTCCCCACACGGCATTGAGTGAGGTCTGCACCGCGCCTTCAACCCAGGCCGGTGTCCATGAGACGTCATCGCCAGCGATAAAGATCCCTCTTTGTTCTGCCGGCATGTCGTCTTGCATGAAGTGTGCATACATGCGCTGGTTGTAGCGATAGTGACCCGGCAAGGCTCCCTTGAAGGCGCCGAGGAAGTGCGGGTCGGCTTCCCAGGAAACGGTGATCGGATCGCCGATGATCCGGGCGGCAATGTCCACCTTGGGGTAGATCTTCTTCAGGGCATCGAGGGCCAGTTTCACGCGTTTTTCCACGGGATGGGGCAGCATTTTCAGGGCATCGCTCATCCAGGAGTACGACAGGCAGATGACGCCTGGCTTGTCATCGCCGTTGTCGAACAGGTAGGTGCCGCGTGTGAGGCGGTCGGTGAGGGTCATGCTCATCAGGTCGCGGCCGGTTTCCGGGTCTTTGTCTTTCCAGAACGGGCGGTCGACCATGACAAAGGTCTTCGATGATTGCATGTAGCGAGTGCGGTCCAGGGCCATCCACATCTTTTGCGAGAACAGCGCCTCTTCACATTCGATCTGGGTGGTCAGCAGCCAGCTCTGGCAGGTGACCAGCACCGCGGCGTATTCCCGGGTGTCGCCCCAGACATCCGTCACGCTGAACCGGCCATCCTCGGCGCGAGCGATGCGTTTCACACCACTGCGGGGCGCGCCCAGGTGCAGCGAACTCAGGCTGGTGCCTTTCGGCCAGTGTGCACAGCGTTCCGGCACGTGTTTCCAGATGCCGTGGGGCACCTGTTCGACGCCGCCCACCACCAGGTGCTGGTGATCGTCGCAGTTGGTCATCACCACGCGGAAGATTTCCAGCATCGAGTTGGGGAAGTCCGAATCCCAGCCACCGGTGCCGAAGCCGACCTGGCCGAATACTTCACGATGCTGGAACGAAAGTTTGGCGAATGCCTTGGAGGTGGCGACGAAATCATAGAAGGTGCGGTCGTCCCACAGCGGCACCAACGTGTTCCACAGCTCCTTGAGGCGCGACACGTCACGGTCGCGAATCGCCTGCTGGATCTCGCTGAAGCGTGAGCCGTCCTCCAGCGCATCGGCCCAGGCGTCGGCCACTTCCTGGAACAACGCGGGAAGGTCCGCCAATTTCTGCGCGTAGAAAGTCTGCCCCTCCAGGTCGATGACGGTGCTGCCAGAAGCCGGGGTCAACGGGTTGGGAAACGGCTTGGTTTCCAGTCCGAGCTTGTCGACGTAGTGGTAGAACGCCGTGGACGACACCGGGAAGCGCATGCCCCCCAATTCGGCAACAATGCCTTCGGCACCATTGAACGCCTGGGAGCGCAACCGCCCGCCCATTTTCGACGCCTCGTAGACTACCGGCTTGAGGCCCAGCTTCATCAACTCGTACGCTGCCACCAGGCCAGAGATCCCAGCCCCGACGACCGCCACCTCCGCTCCGAGGTTGTCAGCCGGAATACTGCCCAGGCCGGCCGGATGCTCGATCCAGTCGTCGAAGGCGAAAGGAAAGTCCGGCCCGAAAATGGTGATGGGCTTCTTACCGTCTGCTGGATGGCGATTGTGCTTGTTCATGGCTGACCTTGTGGGGCGACCCGACGCTGGCTCGCGTCTGAGTATAGGAAAGATGCCGGCCATTCTAGAGAGCGTGGAACACGTTAATAAGACGCAATGTGTCGTCGTTTTGGTTTGCCTGGAGTCATTATGAAGTGCACGCAAGACAAAGTGACGAAGTGCAGTCCCCGTGGGAGCGAGCCTGCTCGCGATAGCGTCAGTCCAGTCAACATCTATCTGGACTGACACTGCGCAATCGCGAGCAGGCTCGCTCCCACATTGACTCGGCTGACACAGGCCCTAGACCGGCTGCCCTCGATCGATCTTGCTGCTGAGAATGATCGAGGTGGTTGTCTTCTCCACGCCATCCACGCTGCCGATCTGGTCCAGCAACTGGTCCAGCTGTTCCGGTGAGTCGGTGCGCAGCCAGGCCACGTAATCGAATTCGCCACTGACCGCGCATAACTGCTGGACCTGGGCCATGGCGCTCAGGCGCCGCAACACGTCCTTGCCGGAGCGCGGTTGGACCTTGATGCCGACGTAAGCCTGCAGGCCGCCATCGACCACCCGTTGTCCAAGGCGCACGCCATAGCCGGTAATCACCTTGGTTTTTTCCAGCCGGGCCAGCCGCGAGGTCACGGTCGTCCGGGCGATGCCCAGTTGCCGGGCGAGCATGGCGACGCTTTCCCGGGCATTGATTTGCAGGGCGGCGATCAGTTGACGGTCGATTTCGTCGAGGACGGGAGGGCGGGTGTCAGACAAGGTGGGCTCCGGCGTGGGCATCGGTGGTGGGCATGTTACAGGCTCTTGTGCCCGAAATAGTTGCTGGCAGGTAATGCCAAGGCTTGCCAGTAGGACGCCAGATGTACGTGCGAGGCCTGGAGCCAGAAACCATCCTGGCAGACCAATTGTTCACCGGGTAGTTGCAGCAACAGCGCCAGTGGCAGTGACCGCAAGGAACCTGGGTCCTCATCGTCCTCCGCTTCCCAATCCCGTTCAAAGCAGCGTAGGTGCACATGTTGCTCGTCGAAACCTTCAAACAGCGGACGGTTGCCCAACCATTGTGGATGCACCCGCAGCGTGTGCGCTTGAACGTCGAGTAGCAGCAACAGCCAGCCGCGATAGCTTCCACAGAGCTCCGTCACATCGGTGGCCATGCGGGTCAGCGCGAGATAGCGGCCGTCCGGCGACCAGATCATCGAGGGCGCAAGGTCACTCAATGCACAGCCGGATGCGGTCAACAGATGACCGCCGAGCCGCGGTGCATTCGCACGGACCCAACTGTCGGCATATTCCGTCTCGCTGCCGAACAGCCAGGCGGCATCCCGATGGGTGGAGGAGGGCTGGATGAAATCGCCCTCGGCAATGGCAGCCTGCGGGCGATCCACCAGGCGCCAAGGGGCAACGCGGTAGAGCTGTGACTCGGTCACCCGCAACTCCACGGTGGTGTAGAACAGCCGGGATTGCTCGTCGGGATGAAAGAACGAAGGATCGCCACCGACCTTCGGCGCAGGCACATTGAAGCGTTGCAGCGCATTGCCGTTCAGGTCCTGATCCAGGCGGCCGACGATCGCCGCCAGACTCAGTAGGCCGGCACGGAAATCGAGTAGGCGGGCCACCCACATGCTGGGCCCTTCCAGCACGCATCGCGCCTTCACGTCGACAACCGCCGCGTGGGTCGCGACTGTCATCGAATCTGCAAAAGGTAACAGCGCCAGATAACGACCGCAGTCGGAAACCCGATGATCCAGTAGCCAGCGCCCCGGCAACTGCCAGTCACCGATCTGACAGCGATAAGCCCCCAATCCTTCGTTGTTGTCGCAAAGCCAGATCAAGTGAGCGCAGATACCGCCCAGCATTGGCTGCGTCGCTATGAACGACTCACCTCGCCGGCCCTGACCGTCCCGCGGCATCGCAATGCTCATTCGGGTCAGTTGAAACTCGGCGACCTGCACCCGACCCTGGGCGTCATGGCCCGCCTGGATTTCGGTATCGCTGTGGATGCTGTCGAGGCGATAGCCATAGCGGCCGAGGGATGGACGCGGGTAGTCGAGGTACGACTCGATATGCACATGGTGCTCGTCGAGGCTCGACACGTCATGCCAATAGAAAGAGGGTTCGGCCTCACGCTTCACCCACGGCGAAGGCAGTGCCCGCCAGCCCTGGTCAACCTGCCACAACCAGTAGCGGTCGCCGCTCGGATGCCCGGTTTGTTCCTGGGCCTGACACACCAGCGCGCGTTGATCGGTGCTCCATACCAATGCTGTGTCGGCGGCCATCAGCAGAGCCGACGGTTGTCCATTGACGCTGATGGCATAGCGCGGTGAACGCAATGGTTCCAAAGGCTGGGGCAGATCGCGAAAAGCCGCAGGCAAGACGATGTAACCTACCAGGCATTGTTGCCCGTCAGCGGAGCGCCGTTCGAAGGTGCACGCGATATTGTCCGGGTAACTGCCAGGTTCCAGCCAAAGGTCAGCAACGGGTAGCAGATCGGTAGCGCTGGCGGCTTGCAACAGCTCATCGATCCGAGTCTGGCGAACACTGTTATCCACCAACGGGCTATAACGACCGCTCAGGCGATCAAGGTCCAACGTGTCCAGTTCCCAGAACTCACTGTTGTCGCAGCGGTAGACCCGGCGCTGTTGACGATCCAGGACGACCAGCCCCCAGGCCTGCCGGGACGGCACCGGTGCGGCGAAATAACGCCCATCGCTGGAAAACACCGCTGAGGAACCAAGGCCTTGCAGGAGCACGCCATCAGGAAACAGATAGTCGCAATAGGTCGGGCCGCCCATGGCGATTTCGCCGTGGTTGAACGTCCGGATCGGTTCACCCTCAGGAGTCAGTTGCGGCTCGGATCCGCCCCAGGCACTTGGCCCTTTGATAGGGTCCGACACCAGGCCGAGACGGCGCTCCCATTTGCTGACGCAGGCGAGCCCGCCGATGATGGCGGCGATTGCCGCCAAAATACCCCACCACTCGGGCAGCGCCCTGCCCAGGCTGAAACCCAGGCCAAAGACGGCGCCGATCATCAACCGGGCACAGCCCCGTCCCACTGATAAGAAACCCAGTCTCGCCGCGATGCCCATCAACAGGCCGAAGAGCAGCACCGTTAGCAGTGCCAGCGGGGGTGGCATGACCGTGACGAAAAAGGCCGGAACCAGGAGGATGGCGAGTTGCCAGAATAGCTCTAGGAACAGTCGGGGGAGGGTGGCGATGATGAGCGTCTCGGTGAGGGATTTGAGTGAAAGGATTCGGCGCGGGATGGCTTTCACCGTTGTCAGCCCACGGAGTATTGCTTCTGGTGAACCAGGGGAGCAAGGGAGGGGGGCTTAAAATCCAGGCGCCAGACACGCGAAAGCCGCGCATTGCGCGGCTTTCAAGTTGGTGGGCCCACACGGACTCGAACCGTGGACCAAAGGATTATGAGTCCTCTGCTCTAACCGACTGAGCTATAGGCCCTCAGTAGGCCGCGGATTATAGCGACGGTTTCTCGGCTGTGCTATCCGAAAAATCCGATACGGTCATACGCAGAAACGTCGCGGCGAATTCGTCGGCGCACAGGGGCAGGCTGACGATGTAGCCCTGGATCTGTTCGCAGCCTTCTTCGGCCAGGAATTGCTGTTGGGCCAGGGTTTCGACGCCCTCGGCGATGATGGTGAATTGCATGCTGCGGCCCAGGGCAATGATTGCCCGCACGATGGCCACATCATGGGGGTCGTCGGGGAGGCCGCGGACGAAGGACTGGTCGATCTTGAGGATGTCCAGCGGCAGGCGCTTGAGGTAGCTCAGGGAGGAGTAGCCCGTGCCGAAGTCGTCGATGGCCAGTTGCACGCCGAGCTTCTTGAGTTGATGCAGCACCGTCAGGGCTTCTTCGGCCTGGCTCATGATGAAGTTTTCGGTAATTTCCAGTTGCAATAGACCAGGCCTGAGATGGTTCTCTCGCAGGAGTTGTTCGATACGTACCAGCAAGTTTGGTTGGCGAAGTTGCGCCCCGGCCAGGTTGACCGACAGCGGACCGAAGCTTTCGTAGGCGTTGTTCCATTCGTGTAACTGCCGGCAGGCGTGTTCGAGGACCCAATCGCCGATCTGCAGGATCATGCCATTTTCTTCCGCCAGTGGAATGAAGTGTTCCGGTGGCACGTCGCCAAACGTCGGGTGGGTCCAGCGAATCAGGGCCTCGGCGCCTACCAGCCGGTTATCGGTGAGGCTGATTTTCGGTTGGAAAGACAGTGACAGCTCGTTACGTTCAATCGCTCTGCGCAGTTCGTATTCCATGGCCACGCGCTCGCTGGCCTGGGCGGTGAGGTCGCGGGTGTAGCTTTCCACCCGGTTGCGGCCCTTGGCCTTGGAGCGGTACATCGCCGCATCGGCGTTCTTGACCAGCGTGGCGACGTCGCAGCCATCCTGAGGGTAGAGGCTGGTGCCGATGCTGGCGCTGATGAAGAACTCGTGTTCGCCGGCCTGGAAGGGGGCGGCGAAACAGTTCAGCAGCTTCAGGGCGATGTGTTCGGCGTCGCTGGGCTGCTGCAGGCCAGGCAGCAGGATGATGAACTCGTCACCGCCCAGCCGCGCCACGGTGTCGATATCACGCAGCTGCTCCCGCAGACGCACGGCGATGCCCTTGAGCAGCAGGTCGCCGACCGGGTGTCCCAGGCTGTCGTTGATGTGCTTGAAGCGGTCCAGGTCCAGGAAAAGTACCGCACCTTGCCCACCGTTTTCCTGCTGGTTGTTGAGGGCCGTCAGCAAGCGGCTTTCGAACAGCGTGCGATTGGGCAGGCCGGTGAGTGGATCGTGGTGAGCCTGGTAGTCGAGCTTGGCCTGGGCGTGTTTGAGACTGGAGATATCGGCGAAGACGGCGACGAAATGGGTGATTTGCTGATCACGGTTGCGCACCGCGCTGATGGTCAGCCAACTGGGGTACAGCTCGCCGTTCTTGCGGCGATTGGAGATTTCCCCCTGCCAATGCCCCTCTGCCGTCAACTGGTGCCACATCGCGGCGTAGAATGCGCTGTCGTGCAAGCCGGAAGCCAGCAGGCGTGGCGTATGGCCCAAGGCTTCGGTTTCGCTATAGCCGGTGATTTCGCTAAAGGCGCGGTTCACGGCGCTGATGTGCTGTTGCGTATCGGTGATCAGCACGCCTTCGGCCGTGCTTTCGAACACGGTGGCGGCCTGTTGCAGTTTTTCCTGCATCAGATGGCGTTCGGTGATGTCCCGGGCGATGGTCAGCATGCAGTCTTCATTGCCGATGGGCAGCGGGCGACTGGAGACTTCGCAGAGCCGTATCTGCCCATCGTTGCGCCGGATGTGGCAGCTGAAGTCCCTGACATAACCGTCACGTTGCAGCAGGTCGAGCATCTGTTTGCGTTCGTTGAGATTGACCCAGATCCCCAGGTCCAGGGTGGAGCGGTCCACCGACAGGGCGCTGTTGAAACCGGTGATACGGCTGAAGCCTTCGTTGACTTCGATCAGCAGGCCGTCGCTTTGTCGGGACAGCAGCAAACCGTCGGGCGAAGCGTGGAAAGCCTTGGCGAACTTCTCTTCGGAGGTTTGCAATTGTTGTTGGGTTTCCTTGAGTTGACTAATGTCCCGCACCACCACGACCAGCGCGGGGGTCGTGTCGAGGTCGAAGGGTTCGGCGGAGATCAGCCCGGTGAATACCTGGCCGTTGCTGCGGCGAAAGGGCATTTCCAGGTTGCGGATACTCCCGGCCTGCAAGCGCTGCAGCAGGCTCGGGCCAACGCCCTGGATACCCCAGATGTTCAGCTCGGTCGCGGTCTGGCCCACCACCGCGTCGGCGCTCAGGCCGATCTGTTCTTCGAAGGCTTTGTTGACTTCCAGCAGGCATCCATCCAGCAGGCGCGCGATCACCAGGATGTCCGGGCACTGGCGGAATACCGAGGCGAATTTCTGTTCCGAGAGACGCAGCGCTTCCTCGGTGCGCTTGGCTTCACTGATGTCGATCATCAGCCCGCGCATCACCGGTTCGTGACCGTGTTCAATCAGGCTGACAATGTCGCGGACCCACAAGCAGCGGCCATCGGCGGTGATGACCCGGTAATCGATAGAATGGTCGCGTCCGGCGAGCACTTCATGATCGCAATAGGTCTGGGCGCGGATCAGGTCGGCCGGATGAATGATGTTGCGCCAGAAGCCCGGTATCAACCAATGGGCAAGGGGATAGCCGAGCAAATCTTCGGCATGGGGCGACACATAGGTGTAGGTGAAGTCGCTGACCTTGGCTTCCCAGGCAATCGCCGAGAGGCTTTCCACCAGTCCGCGATAGTGGTATTCGCTGCTGCGCAGTTCCTGTTCCAGGTCGACTCGACGGGCGATCTCCGAGCTTAGGCGGCGGTTGACACGAATCACTGCCACCAGAATACCCATCAAAAGCAGCATTCCAGGCAGCCCATAAATCAGCAGGTCGGACCAGAACTCTCGGTAGTCGCGTACATTGCCGACCCATTTCTCCTGGATTTCAGCGATCTCGGCCGGGTTCATGTCGGCGATGACTTTGTCCAGGATGCCGACCAGGATTTTGTTGTCGCGGGGAACGGCCATAGCCAATTGATAGCGATAGGGCGTCTCGCCGCTGACATAAAGGCCTTCGAGCTTGAGCTGGCGCAGGCTCCAGACGCTGGAGGCAAGGTCGCCTACCACAGCATCCACTTTATCGGTGACCAGGGCTTGCAGGGCTGAACTGACGTTGGGCAGCGCCACCAGGTTCAGGTCGGGATGATGATTGCGCAGTAGCTCATGGGGGGCATAGTTTTCCACCACGGCAATCTTCAACCCGTACAGGTCTTTGAGATTGTGAGGCTGGGCTGCGCCTTGATGAGCCAGGATGACGATGGGAAAGTCCAGGTAAGGGCGGGTAAATGCCAGGAAATTCTGCCGTTCGGGGGTGGACATAATGCCCGGCAGCAGATCGATCTTGCCTTGTGCGACGGACTCCAGCACAGCGGTCCAGCTGGCAGGCTCGACAGGTGTGAATGTGACGGCCAGCCGTTCACGGATGATTTCGACGTAATCGGCGGCCAGGCCTTGATAACGGCCTTGATCGTCGCGAAATTCGAACGGTGGCCATGAGGCATCGACGCCCAGGCGCAGGTCAGGGTGGTCCTTGAGCCAGCGGCGCTCTTCGTCAGTGAGCATCAACGCGCCAGCCGTTGCGGTCCAGGTCATCAATGACAGCAAGAGCAGGGCCGTCAGTCTGGGCATCACGGTCTCGTCATGGCATAGGGAGGATGTTTCGAGTGTAGACGGGCAATGGGGCGGGGGGTGTAGCGAAGGGGATTTTATCTGCACATGACAAAACCCCCGGCAGGGCCGTAATGCTGTTCACTTAAGCGGAGCGGCCTTACGATCTACCGGATACCGAGTTTTGGAAATCTTCACTGTCCTCGGCCGCCCTGGCCTTGGA
>NZ_VIUG01000058.1:0-17206 GCF_007828255.1 Pseudomonas sp. SJZ078
GATGGTAGTGTGGGGTTTCCCCATGTGAGAGTAGGTCATCGTCAAGATTAAATTCCGAAACCCCTATCTGCTGATGCAGGTAGGGGTTTTGTTTTAGTAGAAGTTATCGATTTTCACCGGCACGTTGCTGTTGGACGGGCTGGTCACAGAATTTCTTGACGACCATAGAGCGTTGGAACCACCTGATCCCATCCCGAACTCAGCAGTGAAACGATGCATCGCCGATGGTAGTGTGGGGTTTCCCCATGTGAGAGTAGGTCATCGTCAAGATTGAATTCCCAAAACCCCTGTCTGCTGACGCAGACAGGGTTTTTTTCGTTTTGGGCCGGTAATCGGATCTTGCCCCTCATTTGCTGTCGACACCCCGGCAAACCCCGGGGCCGTTGCTATGCTGTGAGTGTCGGGGGACTGACGAAAAACCGAACCCGCGACACCAATGCGTCACTGGTCATGGGGATTCCAATAATGAAAAACCCTTATGCTCCCGGTTTCTGGTGCGCCATCGCGGCCTTGGTGCTGCTTTCGGCGACTTATTTTTATGGTGTCATGCTGACTCACCAGATCGAAAAAGCGCTGATATTCCTGGACAGTGCCTCTGCGCTGATCGGCGTGATATCCATCGCCGTGGTTGCCTGGGCGTCACTGCAAGGGCAACGCATCAAGAAAAAACATCTCGGACAAGGCAAAACCCTGGTGCTGATCTGGGATACCAAGGTTGCATTGAGAAGGGTCGAAACAGTGTTCGACCGTTATTTCTGGGGCAGCTATTGGCAGCCTGGTCGCACTTTCCAGGAGGTCATGGGCGAACTCACGGGCACTCCGTTGGAAAAAAGCCTCGAGGCCCTGAAAATCCAATGTGCCGCTTTGGACAAGCAAGTCGCCCAGGATGGCTGGCATTGGCTCAACAATGCCCGCGAGCTGTGCGATGTTGCCAATGCCATGGCCCGCGAACGTTATCAACTGGACTTCTGTGACCCTCGTGCAGAGTCATCCGGCGCAGCGGTCATCAATCGCGATTTCGAGGTGTTGGTGTACACCTGGACGGCGCGGCTCAGGACATTCGATCATCAATTGGACGAAATCGAAGTCCAATATTCGTAGACCACCTCTCAAGAATTTGCTTTTCCCCCTTTAAACATTGGGCCCACAAGGGCGCCTGATGATAATCTCCACCCCCACTCTACGGCGTCAAGCCACACCCTTCGCGGGTCAGGGAAGACGACGGCTTTTTTCAACCATGGATATCGTTCGGGTCACTTATGAATAAATCGGCAAGCGTACTCTTGGGAATCGTTGTAGCGATCGGAGCCGTCAGTGCGGGCGGCGCTTGGTACACCGGAACCAAGCTTGAGGGCGTGCTGCAAACTGCCATTGCCGAAAGTAACAAGCAGATGGTGACTGCTTTGGCCGGCTCCAACAGCTCGTCCTCCATCGAGCTGGTTTCGCTGGATCGTGGGATCTTCAGCAGCACCGCCCATTATCGCCTCAAGGGTGAAGGCGACATGTTTGGTGGCGAAGCGGTCGAGCTGCTGGTCGTGGACAACATCGAACATGGCCCGCTGCCTTTTTCCCGTCTGATGACCCTCAAATGGCTGCCGGTCATGGCTACCAGCCACACCGAAATCGAGCGGACTCCGCTGACCGAAAAATGGTTCGCCGCCGCCAAGGATAAATCGCCGCTCAAAGGCGTGTTCAACCTGGGCTATGACCAATCGGTCAACGGCACGCTGGAGTTGCTGCCTCTGGACGCCAAGCTGGATGAGCAGTCCCAAGTCGTATTCTCCGGTTTGAAACTCGACCTGGCCGCCAATGCCCAGGCCCAGAAGATCAAGGCCGACGGCTACATGGACAGCCTGAAGCTGACCAGCGTCGCGGAAGATCAGAGCCCGGTACTGGTTGAGCTGAATGGCCTGACCCTTGCCAGCAACTTGAGCAAGAGCAGCTACGGCTACTACATGGGCGATAACGCCCTGATTCTGAGCAACATCAAGGCCAGCTTCGGCGAGCAGAAGTCGGTGGTGGGCCTGAAGAATATCGAGATGAAGAACAGCAGTACCGAAAGCGGTACCAGCGCTTCGGGGCGTGCCGATTACAAGATCGGTGAGTTGTCATTCAACGATAAGACCATTGGCGCCGTGCAAATGGCGATCAGCGCGAAGAATCTCGACATCCCCGCCACCATGTCGCTGATGCAGGTTTACCAAGCCAAGCTGCAGCCCTATGAAAAAGCCGCCGCCGAAGCCGCGGAAGCTGGCGAGCCTGCTCCAGAGCTGAACCTGACCGAGGCCGAAGAGGCTCAGGTCAAGGCCGATCTGGAAAAACTCCTGGCCGCTGGCCCGCAGATAGCATTGGAGAATCTGTCGTTCAGTACCGCCAGCGGTGAAAGCCGTGCGAGCCTGGTCGTCGATCTGGCCAAGCCGCAATCGATGGACCTGCCGCCCGATGAGCTCGGTCGTCAGTTGCTTGCCTTGCTGGAATTCAACGTAAAAGTGTCCAAGCCGATGCTGGTGGACCTGGCGACCGTGCAAGCCCAGATGGAAGGCCAGACCGACGTCAAGCTGATCGCGGATCAGGCCCTGGCCACCAGCGATATGTTCAGCGCCATGGCAGTGGGTATGCAGTTGGCGACCCTGGAAGGCAACGACGTGGTAACCAAGCTGCGCTATGCCAACAATCAGGTTGATTTCAACGGTAAGAAAATGACGGTCGAAGAATTCACCGCGTTTGTGATGAACCAGATGGGTGGTGGCGTCGCCGCTCAATAACCTCAGCAACATCCAGGACCGGTCCGTGCCTTGCGCACGGGCCGGTTTTTTTTCGCCTTCGGATCAGGGCTGAATCTGTATCGATTCTGAAGAATTGTGGCGTTCTCGAAAATGCCCGGCCCCGCAATGCAAGACTAGGCCCATTAGAGCTTGGCTGGATTCCTTTGATCCGGCTTCCTGTTTGATGGGCAAGGGGGCACTGCGACCCGGCTGGCCATGTAAGGATGCTGACGAATGCCGCGTACTGTGGGTCCCTTTTTTCAATGCGGTTTGCGCCCATTGTTTGGCGTCGTGTTGTGCAGCCAGTTGTACTGGCCGGCCTTCGCATTCGCTGATACCGCTTATGATCAGATGGTGCTCGACGCCCGTGCCGGTCATTACACGCCTGCGTTGACCCTGTTGCGTCAGCTACCTGCCGAACAAGCCAGTACCGCCCAGATCAGTGATTATCTGCAGATCGCCAGTTGGGCCGGCCTTGATACCGAGGTGGTAAAGGTCTACGAAACCCAGGGGCGCCATCGCAACCTGCCGGTTCAGGCGCTGAGCGCAACGGCTCGTGCCTACCGCAACCTCAAGCGTTGGGATTCGGCCGCCGCGCTGTATCGCCAGGCGCTACTGATCGATCCCCAGAACCCGGACCTGCAACTCGGCCTGGCCTTGACCCAGGCCGATGCCGGCAAGCCTGATGAAGCCGTCAATCGCGCAAGGGCCATGGTCGCCGCGAAGCCGGAAGACCCGACGCGTCGGATGGCTTTGGGCTATGCCTTGACCCGTGCCAACAACCCTCACGAAGCGCTGTTCGAATACGACCAGGCGTTCTCTCGCGCTGGCAGCAGGCCCGAAATCGCCAGGGAATACATCAATGCCCTGCAGCGTGCCCGCCTGCCGGAGCCGGCATTGCGCCTGGCCCGTCTGCAGCCGGGTCTGATTGACCGTGGCGTGCAGCGGCGCCTGGAAGGCGACGTGGCAGCCGAGCGGGTTCGCCTGGCGGACATGGCCAGCCGCAGCGAAAAGGAACGCTTCGTCATCGCTGATCGTGCCCTGGCCGATTACGATAAGTTGCTCGCCAGCTGGACCCCGGTGGCCGAGGCCCATGATGACGTACTCCGCTGGCGAATTGACCGCATGGGCGCGCTCAACGCCCGGGCGCGACGGGCGGAAGTGATCGCCGAGTACCAGAAATTGATCGCCGAAGGTGTGAGTATTCCCACCTATGCCTTGCGTTGGGTGGCGTCCTCCTACCTGGAGCAGCGTGAGCCGGAGATCGCCGTCGACCTGTACCGGCGGGTGTTGAGCGCACCGGACGCCGATGTCGCGGATCGCTTCGAAGACAGTACCGCGCTTTATTACGCGTTGCTGGAAAGCGACAGATCCGAAGAGGCCCGGGCCTGGGCCGAAGACCTGGCAAAGTCCCAGCGTCCACGGGTCGAGCTCAAGGGCTTGCCAATCGGCAACCCCAACGACGAATGGATGGACGCCCAACTGCTCGCCGCCCAGTCCGGCACCTATGGTGCCGATCTGCCTACCGCCGAAGCGCGTCTGGAAGCCCTGGTCAACCAAGGGCCTGGCAATATCGGCCTGCGGCTGGCCCAGGCCGATCTGTATCAGGCCCGGGATTGGCCGCGACGTTCGGAAAACCTGCTTAAGGAAGTCGAGGCGACCACCCCGCGCAGTCGGGACCTGGAAGTCGCCCAGGCCCGCGCCGCCATGGATTTACAGGAATGGCGGCAGTTGGATGCGCTGACCGACGATGTCGTTGCTCGTTACCCGGAAAACGCCCACGTCAAACGCTTGCAACGCCAGCGCGACGTGCACGACATGGCTGAGCTGCGCATCGAGGCCTACACCGGCAAAAGTTATGGCGGCGGCAACGGCGATGCCGGTGCGGTCACTGGCAGCCGGGACTTCGGTATCGAAACGTTGCTCTATAGCCCACCCATCGACGAGGACTGGCGGTTGTTCGGCGGCGTCGGCTACGCCACGGGCGACTTCGAGGAAGGCACCGGCCATCATCGTTGGCAGCGCCTGGGTGTGGAGCGCCGCAGCCGCGACATGACCCTGGAGGCAGAAGTCTCCAATCATGTCTATGGCTCCGGTGACAAACAGGGCGCGCGCGTGGCGTTGGCCCGGGATATCGATGATCACTGGCAGTACGGCGGCAGCCTGGATTACCTCTCGGCCAACACGCCGCTGCGTGCCCTCAACAGCGGCATTCGCGCCAATGGCGGCAGCGGTTTCATCCGCTGGCGAGCCCATGAAAGCCGCGAGTGGCGATTGACGGTCAGCCCGTCCCATTTCAGCGATGGCAACAACCGTCTCGAGACCTTGCTGACCGGTCGCGAAGGTCTCTACAGCACACCGCGCCTGCAGGTGGAAATGGGTCTGGAGGTCGCGGCCAGTCGCAACAGTGGCTCCAACGAAGTGCCCTATTTCAACCCCAAGTCGGACCTCGGCGTCATGCCGACCGTCACGGCCAACCATGTGTTGTATCGCCGTTATGAAACCGCATGGAGCCAGCAATTCCAGGTCGGTGCCGGCAGCTACAGCCAGCGCGACTACGGCACCGGCGCCATGGGACTGCTCGGTTACGGCCAGCGCTTCCTCTGGAACGACGTGCTCGAGACGGGCGCTACGCTGAGCTGGCTCAACCGCCCTTACGACGGCGATCGTGAAAGCGATCTGCGCCTGCTTGTCGACCTCACCTACCGCTTCTAGAAGAGTTTGAAGATGCCCGTCATTTTGCGATTCATCCTGCTGCTGGGGGTCTTGCTGATCAGCGCGTGTGCCCAGCAGGCCCCGGCGTTCACGCCGCCCTCGCAACGGCCACTGGCGGCCAACGACGAGCCGTGGCCGAAGAACCATGTGCTCGGCATCGCCTATCATGACGTCGAGGACCTGGATCCGGACCAGGCGCTGGTGGCCGTGCGCACTGAACGACTGATCGAACAACTGGCGTGGCTGCGGGAAAACAACTATCAGCCGGTTACCGTGGACCAGATCATCCACGCCCGTAACGGCGGCCCCGAGCTGCCGCCGCGTGCGGTGCTGCTGAGCTTCGACGACGGCTATGCGAGTTTCTACACCCGGGTCATGCCGATCCTGCGAGCTTATAACTGGCCGGCGATCCTGGCGCCGGTGGGCAGTTGGATCGATACGCCACTGAACCAACCGGTGGATTTCGCCGGGGTGCCGCGCAAGCGTTCCGAGTTCCTGACCTGGGAGCAGATTCGCGAAGTGTCGAAATCGGGTCTGGTGGAAATCGCTGCCCACACCGACGCCAATCACAAAGGCGTACTCGCCAACCCGCAAGGCAACCAGCAACCCGCGGCCACCACCCGGCGCTACGATCCCGCTACCGGTCGCTATGAAACCGAGGCCGACTTCCAGGCTCGCCTGCGCAAGGATGTGGCGTCGATCTCGGAGAAAATCCGCAAGGTCACCGGCTACCGTCCGCGAATCTGGGTATGGCCATACGGGGAAGCCGATGGCACCGCGCTGCAGGTGATCGACAGCGAGGGTTATAAAATGGCCCTGACCCTGGAGGACGGCCTCGACAGCCTCGATAACCTGATGAGCGGGCCGCGGTTTTTGGTGGCCTCCGATCCGGACGGCGCACATTTCGCCGAAAGCATCGTGTCTGTACAGACGATGGATCCGATGCGCGTGGTCCATGTCGACCTGGATTACGTCTACGACCCGGACCCCGTGCAGCAGGAAGCCAACGTCGGCAAATTGATCCAGCGCATCTATGACCTGGGCGCCAATACGGTATTCCTGCAGGCGTTCGCCGATCCGAAAGGCGATGGCCTGGTGCATTCGCTGTACTTTCCCAATCGTCATCTGCCGGTACGGGCCGATCTGTTCGACCGGGTGGCGTGGCAGTTGCGCACGCGGGCCAATGCCAAGGTCTATGCCTGGATGCCGGTGCTCAGTTTTGCCCTGGATGCGAAGCTGCCGCGCGTACAGCGCTGGGATCCGGCAACCGGCAAGACCGGCATTGCCCCAGACCAATATGTGCGCCTGTCACCGTTCGATCCGACCGTGCGCAAGGTCATCGGCGAGATCTATGAGGACCTGGCGCGGATGAGTTCGGTGGACGGCGTTCTGTACCACGACGATGCGGTGTTTTCCGACTTCGAGGATGCCGGCCCCGCCGCCCTCAAAGTCTATGCGGCCAACGGCCTGCCGACGTCCATCGCGGCGCTGCGCGAAGACCCGGCAGCGATGCAACGCTGGACCCGCTTCAAGAGCCGTTACCTGATCGATTTCACCCGTGAACTCACCGCCAAGGTCCAGGCGATTCGTGGCCCGCAGGTGCTGACAGCGCGCAATATCTTTGCCGAACCGATGCTCAACCCAGAAAGCGAAGCCTGGTTCGCCCAGAACCTCGATGACTTCCTCGGCGCTTATGACTGGACGGCACCGATGGCCATGCCGTTGATGGAGAAACAGACCCGCGCGCAGTCCGGCCCGTGGCTGGAGCGCCTGGTACAGACCGTCAAGGCCCGCCCCGGCGCCATCAAGCGCACGGTGTTCGAGTTGCAGGCCCGTGACTGGGACAGTAAGCCGGTCAGCGATATCGAGGGTGAACAACTGGCTGATTGGATGGGACGCCTCAAACGTCAGGGCGTGACCAGTTTCGGCTACTACCCGGACAACTTCATCGAAGACCAGCCGGCGGTGAAAACCGTGCGGCCGGCGCTCTCCAACAAGTGGAATCCTTGACATGCTCGACAGACTGCTCGCCCTGCTGGTGCTGGCGATCGTCCTTGGGGTGCCCCTGGGCCTGATCTTCCTGGTCACCGGGCAATTCCTGATGGACTTCGTGTTCTTCTACCCGCTGTTCATGTCCGGCCTGTGGATTGCCGGTGGCCTGTATTTCTGGCTGCACTGGGAGCGCCACTGGCCGTGGAAGGACGACACCTTGCCACCGCCCCTGGCCGGTGAGCCGCTGATCAGCATCCTGGTGCCTTGCTTCAACGAGGGCGACAACGTCGCCGACACCATTCACGCAGCGCTGGGCCAGCATTACCCGAACATCGAAGTCATCGCCATCAACGATGGCTCCAAGGACAACACCGGCCAGGTCCTCGATCTGTTGGCGCTGGAGGATCCACGCCTGCGGGTGCTGCACCTGGCGGAGAACCAGGGCAAGGCCGTGGCCCTGCGCATGGGCGCCATCGCGGCCCGCAGCGAATACCTGGTGTGCATCGACGGCGATGCACTGCTGGCGCCCAATACCTGCGCCTATCTGGTCGCGCCGATGCTGGAGAACGCCCGTCTTGGCGCGGTGACTGGCAACCCACGTATCCGCACCCGCTCGACATTGGTGGGTCGGGTCCAGGTGGGCGAGTTTTCCTCGATCATCGGCTTGATCAAGCGCACTCAGCGGGTCTTCGGGCGGATCTTTACCGTCTCTGGCGTGATCGTCGCCTTCCGTCGCACGGCCCTGCACCGGGTCGGCTACTGGAGCCCGGACATGATCACCGAAGACATCGACATCAGCTGGAAGCTGCAACTGGACCACTGGAGCATCTTCTACGAGCCCCGTGCGCTGTGCTGGATCCTCATGCCCGAAACCCTGCGCGGCCTGTGGCGGCAACGGCTGCGCTGGGCCCAGGGCGGTGCCGAGGTGCTGTTCAAGAATATCCGTGGCATCTGGCAATACCGCCATCGCTACCTGTGGCCGCTACTGTTCGAATATTGCCTGTCGACGGGGTGGGCGTTCACGTTCCTGCTGTCGGTGGCGTTCTGGGGCACGGGTAAATTCGTCGAGATGCCGGCGGCCATTGCGGTCGAGCATCTCATGCCGCCGGCTTTCACCGGGCTGTTGCTGGCGGTGGTGTGCCTGGTCCAGTTCGCGGTGAGCATCCTCATTGATCGGCGTTATGAAAAGGGCCTGTGGCACATCATGTTCTGGGTGGTCTGGTATCCGTTGGTGTTCTGGTTGATCAGCCTGTTCACCACCCTGGTGAGTTTTCCGAAAGTCTTGTTCGGGCAGCATCAGAAGCGTGCACGCTGGGTCAGCCCGGATCGGGGGATCAAACCGTTTGGTGAAGAAGAGGAGGTGATCCGATGAAAATTATCAGGACCCGGCAAAGGCCTTTTCTGGTGCTCATCGATGTGTTCTTCACAGTGCTGGCATGGGTCGGGCTGCTGTACCTGCTGGTCAATGGGCTCTGGCCGTTGTTCGACAGCCATGCCGGGCCGCGCTTTGGCGGAACGTGGCTGGACACCCTCGGGACGCTGCAGATCTATGGCTGGGTGGCGCTGGTCAACGCGTTCATCCTGATTGCCTGGGCGCGTTATCAGCAGCGCAAAAGCCAGAGTTTCGCCCAGCGTCGACTGCCGGCGCCGGTGGTTGATGACCAGGGTTTGAGCGACAGTTTCAAATTGACCGACGAGCGCCTGGACACTCTGCGCCGGCCTGGTTCCAAAGTCATCCACAACAACCAGGACGGTGACATCAGCCACGTGGTGCCGCACTTCCATGTGTTGAGCAAGGAATTGCCCCCGCCACCCCTGGCGCCGTTGGAGCAGGCACGGGTTATCAAGCTTCCGACCGATAATGCTGTGTAGAGGCTGCTGACGCGTTCGCGGGCAAGCCCGCTCCCACAGGAATTGATGTTGAACACCAAGCTTGGAGACAACTCAGATCAATGTGGGAGCGGGCTTGCCCGCGAACGCGATGGGTCAGGCGCTTGAAAAATCCCGGATCAACCGCCACGCCTCATCCACCGGCAGCGGCTGTTTCATGCGTTGGGCCAGCGCCGCCATGGCCCGGCCCTCGTCGCACGCCACTGCCGCGGCGACGAGACCATCCTTACCCAACAGGCCAATGAAGGGTGGATGCTCGGGAGTGCCCTTGAATTGCACCTCGTCCCATTGTTCGACATGGCCGAGGTAGTCGTAGCGTTTGCCGAAGTGATAGGTCCAGAAAAACGGCACGTCCAGATAATGCTCCTCACCACCGAGCATGTTCGCCGCCGCGATCCGGGCCTGTTGCTGGGCCAGGCGCCAGTGTTCGATTCGCCGGGGCTGGCCGCTGAGAGGAAATGTCGCGATATCGCCGACGGCCCATATTCCATTAGTCACGCGCATGCCGGCGTCGACGGTCAATGACTGGTCCTCTTCCCGTGGCAAATCGGCGAACGGATCGGTGGCCGGGCGCACGCCGATCCCGACAACTACAAGGTCTGCGGCAAAGCGCTGGCCGTTATCCAGTACCACCGCCTCAACCTTGCCGGCACCTTCGATGTGCGCCGCTTCGCCATCGCTGTGATACACCACGCCATTGGCTCGATGCCGAGCCAGGATGGCCTGGCCGACACTGTCGCCCAACTGCGCCGCGAATGGCACGGGATGACGGGCCAGGACTGTGACGCTCAGCTCCCGTTTGCGCAGCGACGAGGCGACCTCCATGGCAATGAAACTGTCACCGATAATCACCGCCCGTTGCCCCGGCCGGACGCTGTCGAGGATCCGTCTTGTGTGCTCCATTGAACGCAATACGAACACCTGCGGCAGATCGATGCCGGACAGTTCCGGAATCCTGGGCGTTCCGCCAGTGGCGATCAATGCTGCGTCGTAGCCCAGCGTCTGTCCGTCGGCCAGGCGAACCAGGCGGGAGGTGCTGTCCAGGCCAACGACCTCGCCGTGAATCCGTTCGATGCGTTGCTGTGTGAAATAAGTTTCATCTCGCAGCGCGGGTGTGTCGTCGACGGTCATGTCACCGGCCAGGACGTACTTGCTCAGCACCGTGCGGTCATACCCGGCGTCGGTTTCGCGATCGATCAGCTGAATCCGGCCGCCGAAGCCTTTATCGCGCAATGCTGCGGCGCATGCGGTGCCGGCGGCCCCGGCACCGATGATGACAAAAGTGCGCAGGTCGTCGGCCGGTGGGATTTTCTCGGCGGGCAGTGGTTGGTCATCGACCCAGATGTCGCCGTCGCGCACTTCGACGTGATAGCGCTCCAGGCTGTCGAGGGCCGGCGGTTCGCACAGGGCGCCGTCTTCGGCCCGAAAGGCCGCCTTGTGCCACGGACAGATCAGCCTTCCATGACACACCGCACCCTTGGCCAGCGGTGCGCCGGCGTGCGGGCATCTGCCCTGGAAGGCGCGTACCTGGTCGCCCACGCGCAGTAGCAGGAGGGGCGTTTCGTTGATCTTGACTTCGAGGCCGCGGTCTTCGCGTACATCCGCGAAGCGGGCGACTTGATGCAAGGGCATGGTCGGTCTCCGGCAGGCGTTTCTCGTTGGAGTCGGCCGATTGGAGCGAGGTTCAGCATAATTGTCACTGCAACCCGGGCGGTGCTGGGGCTATAGTGCGCAGGCCGTCCATGGCCTGACCCGCATAAGGTGCCCGGTATGACCCGATTGACTTCCCTGACCCCCTGGCTGGCAGCCTTCGTCCTGGTGCTGTGCGCACAAGGGGCTGTCCAGGCCGAGGAGCGCTTTACGCTCAACATCCCCGGCGTGTCGGATGACCGTCTTTTCACCGCTGCGGCTGCCAGTGACGCCAACAATTGCGGTGGCAAGAACATTTCCCCTGCCCTGAGCTGGAATGCCGGCCCGCCGGGTACCCTCAGCTACGCCATCGTCATGCTGGATCCGGATGGCCAAAGGGGGCAGGGCGTCGACCACTGGGTCCTTTACGGCATCAAGGCCACCACGCGGCAAATTCCGACGGGGGCAGGCAGCAAGACCACGCTGGAAGGCGTGAGCGGTATCAACAGCAAGAATACCCACGGTTATATCGGTCCTTGCCCACCCATCGGCGACAGCGCTCATCACTATCTGATCCAGCTCTTCGCCCTGGACTTGCCTCCGGATGCGTTGCCCGCGGGGCTGACCCGTGCCCAACTGATGGAAAAGATCAACGGTCACGTGTTGCGCAACAGCAGCGTCGTGCGGCGTTACCACCGCTGACTCAAGCCATGTGAACTTTATGGCGAGGGGTTCCGTTCGGCGGCGCCTCGCCATTCCAACCACCTGATAGTCAATCTGCCCATGACCGCCATCACCCATCCGCCAGGCGACCGGTTCAGCCGGTCCGACTATAAGACCCTGGGGCTTGCCGCCTTGGGCGGGGCGCTGGAGATCTACGATTTCATCATCTTCGTTTTCTTCGCCCTGACCCTCAGCCAGTTGTTCTTCCCTCCGGAAATGCCCGACTGGCTGCGCCTGCTGCAAAGTTTCGGGATTTTCGCCACCGGCTACCTGGCGCGGCCACTGGGCGGCATCCTTATGGCGCACTTCGCGGACCGCCTGGGACGCAAGCGGGTATTCAGCCTGAGCATCCTGATGATGGCCTTGCCGTGCCTGCTCATCGGCGTGATGCCAACCTATGCCCAAATCGGCTATTTCGCACCACTGCTGCTGTTGGCGCTGCGCATCCTGCAGGGTGCGGCGGTGGGTGGTGAGGTGCCGAGCGCCTGGGTGTTCGTGGCCGAACATGCCCCGCTCCACCATCGTGGCTACGCCTTGGGCTTTCTCCAGGCGGGCCTGACCTTCGGCTACTTGCTCGGCGCGCTGACCGCCACGGCGCTGGCCCGTATCTACACCCCGACGGAAATGCTCGATTACGCCTGGCGCTTGCCCTTCCTGCTGGGGGGAGTCTTCGGTGTCATCGGCGTCTGGCTGCGTCGCTGGCTGAGCGAAACGCCGATCTTCATGGCCTTGCAAGCCAACCGCGAAGGCGCGGCGGAGTTGCCGTTGCACACGGTGCTGCGGGACCATCGACAGGCCTTGCTGCCCGCCGTCATTCTGACCTGCGTACTGACCTCCGCCGTGGTGGTGTTCGTGGTCATTACCCCGACCGTGATGCAGAAGAGCTTCGGCATGACGCCCGGCCAGACCTTCGCCTTGAGCAGCCTGGGCATCGTCTTCCTGAACATCGGCTGTGTCCTGGCCGGCCTCATCGTCGACCGCATCGGCGCCTGGCGCACCGTCCTGCTTTACAGCCTGCTGTTGCCCCTGGGCATCTGCGTGCTCTACGCCAGCCTGATCAACGGCGGTGCCTGGCTGGGCCTGGCCTACGCCGTGGCCGGTCTGGGTTGCGGCGTGGTCGGCGCGGTGCCTTCGGTGATGGTCAATCTGTTTCCGCCGAAGATCCGCGTCTCTGGCATCTCGTTCACCTACAACATCGCCTATGCGCTGTGGGCCAGTGTTACGCCGCTGGTACTGATTGCGTTGGTGCCATGGAGTCCGTGGGTATGCGTGGGGTATAGCGTCGTGATGGGGGCGGTAGGCGTCGCGGCGGCGATGTTTTTTTCGCGGCGGCCCATCAAGTCGGCGCAGCCTTCATGGGCGTGTGACGCCTAGTCCTGCTAAGACGCCTCTGCAGGTTCAGCCTTCAAAGGCGTTCGCGCAAAAAGTCCACAAAGGCCCGGGTGCGTGCCGAGCGGCGTCGGTCCTGGCTGAATACCGCGTGGATGGGCAATGCCGTCGGCTGATAAGGAGCGAGCACGTGGGCCACGGTTCCCTGGCGGACATCGGCGGCGAACAACCACTGGGGTGAAAGCGAAAGGCCTAACCCGCCAAGCACCATTTCCCGGATCGCTTCGCTGCTGTTGCTGGTGACGTTGCCCTTGATCGTCACGTGATGTCGCTCGCCCTGGCAGTCGAACTGCCAGACGTCATAATGCTCCAGCAGGGTAAACCCCAGGCAGTTATGACGGGATAGGTCGGACGGTTCGAGTGGTGTACCGTACCGTTGCAGGTAGGCGGGAGAGGCATACACCCGGCGCGTGCTCTCGCCGAGCTTCAAGGCCACCAGTCCTTCGTTCTTGATTGCGCCGATACGAATGGCCACGTCGATGTTTTCCTTCAATACATCCTCATGGTGATCGCTCAGTCTCAGATCGATCCGAACCTGTGGATGAAGCGCCAGGAAGTCACCCACCAAGGGTGCTATGCATAACCGTCCGAAACTCACTGGCGCCGCCACGCGCAGCGGGCCGGCGACTTGTTCCTGTCCGCTGGCGAAACTGAGCCGGGCGGTGTCCAGGCTGGCAAGGATGTCCTTGCTCTGGGCGTAGAATCGCTGGCCTTGGTCGGTCAATGCCAGATGGCGGGTGCTGCGGGCAAACAGTGCTCCGCCCAGGTGTTTCTCCAACCCGCGGATCTGTTTGCTCACTGCCGGTTGACCCAGGTTCAGTTCCCTGGCGACGGCCGAGAACGAGCCGCGTTCCACCACCCGTACGAATACCTGCATAGCGTCGAACAGATCCATGGGGATTTGGCCTCTTTGGGGAATAAATCCTATCCATTGTTGCTCACTTATCGGAATGCGTCGTTGCTCGCAACATGAACCTACCCACCCATTGGAGGTTTACCGTCATGAACAACAACACCATGCCCGCCGCCGTCGCCGAAGCTGCCCAGGCTCCCTTGATCGTCCGCTACATTCCCCGGCCTGTTCCGGGCAAGGGACAGGTCTTGATCAAGGTCCACGCTGTAGGAATCAACCCACTGGATACCAAGATCGCGGCAGGGGGCGGTGCCCATGCTCGTCAGCCGCTGCCTGCTGTATTAGGAATTGACCTGGCCGGAACGGTCGTAGCGTTGGGGGAAGGTGTGAATGACTTTGTCCTCGGCGAGGAAGTCTTCGGCATGGCAGGAGGTATCGGCGGCGCTCAAGGCGCCCTGGCCGAATACATTGCTGTTGATGCTCGCCTGATCGCGCCCAAACCCGTTTCACTGAGCATGCGGGAAGCGGCGGCATTGCCGCTGGTCTTCATCACGGCCTGGGAAGGGCTGGTGGATCGCGCCAATGTCCGTGCCGGCCAGCAAGTGCTGATCCATGGTGGCGCGGGTGGTGTCGGTCAAATGGCCGTGCAGATCGCCAGGGCACGGGGCGCCGAGGTCTATGCCACCGGCTCGATCGGCAGCCTGGATTTCATCCGTGAGCTGGGCGCGACGGCCATTGACTACCGATCCGAGGACACCGACAGCTACGTACGCCTGCACACCGATGGCGAGGGCTTCGACATCGTCTATGACACGGTCGGCGGCCCGACCCTGGATGCGTCGTTCAACGCCGTGAAGACCTACACCGGCCACGTCCTCAGTTGCCTGGGCTGGGGACAACACAGCCTGGCGCCATTGTCGTTTCGTGGCGCGAGTTATTCCGGTGTATTTACCTTGATGCCCTTGCTGACCGGCAAGGGGCGCGAGCGCCATGGCCAGATCCTGCGCGAGGCGGCAGGGCTGGTTGAGGCCGGGAAACTGCGGATCAAGGTCGATCCACGGCGGTTTGGCCTGGGCGAGGTCAATGACGCGTTTGTGCAAGTGGCCGGAGGGTGCGGACAAGGGAAAACGGTGGTGGAAATCGGGACTGAATGATTGGATCTCCCGTTGCCGGTCATGTGCCGTCTCGCTAGCCGCCTCTTGCGCCTGGGCATCCACGATGGCCAGGCGCTGCTGTTTCTGCGCCGCCAAAAAAAATTTGCTGTCGTTAACCCGAACCGCAAATCCTCCTCGTCTGAGCTTGTGAACGGATCATTCATTCACGAGGTTCAGCCCATGTCCCGTCCCCGTCCATTTCTTCGTCCTGCAGCCCAGGGCTTCACCGTGACCTTATTGGTGGCGCTGGCGGGTTGTGGGTTGTCTTCGTCCCGAGAGACTGCCGGAACCGCCGAACCCGCCGCAGCGGCCGCCAAGCCCGAACTGCAACACGAGATCGCCCCCGCGCCGTCTCAGGTCAAGCGCATGGTCGTGCCGGCGCCGGTTGGTTCGCTACGGGTGGCAAGCGATACCGCCGTTGCGGATTACCGCAGCGAGCCGCGGGAACAATATGAAAAACTTCCGGACAATCCCATCCACAGCGTTGCTGAAACACCGGTGTCGACCTTCAGCGTGGATGTCGACACCGGTAGCTACGCCAATGTGCGACGTTTCCTCAACCAGGGTAGCCTGCCGCCCGAAGGGGCTGTGCGGCTGGAGGAAATGGTTAACTACTTTCCCTACACCTACGCACTGCCTACCGATGGTTCGCCATTTGGCGTGACCACCGAAGTGGCGCCGTCGCCGTGGAACCCTCACACCCGTTTGCTGCGCATCGGCATCAAGGCTTCCGACCGCGCCGTGGCGGACCTGGCGCCGGCCAACCTGGTCTTCCTGGTGGACGTTTCCGGCTCGATGGACCGTCGTGAAGGCCTGCCACTGGTCAAAAGCACGCTGAAGTTGCTGGTGGACCAGTTGCGCGATCAGGATCGGGTATCCCTGGTGGTCTATGCCGGTGAGTCGCGGGTGGTGCTCAAGCCCACCTCGGGTCGCGATAAAGCCAAGATCCGCAACGCCATCGATCAGTTGAATGCCGGAGGCTCCACCGCAGGCGCTTCGGGTATCGAACTGGCTTACCAGATGGCCCGGGAGAGCTTTATCGACAAAGGTATCAACCGCATCCTGCTGGCCACCGACGGCGACTTCAACGTCGGCATCAGTGATTTCGACAGCCTCAAGCAGATGGCGGTGGACCAGCGTAAAAGTGGCGTCTCTCTGACGACCCTGGGTTTCGGTGTGGATAACTACAACGAACACCTGATGGAACAACTGGCCGATGCCGGCGACGGCAACTACGCCTACATCGACAACCTGCTCGAAGCGCGCAAGGTGCTGGTGGACCAGCTCAGCTCGACCCTGGCGGTGGTGGCGCGGGATGTGAAGTTGCAGGTGGAGTTCAACCCGGCCCAGGTCAGCGAGTATCGCCTGTTGGGTTATGAGAACCGCGCCCTGAAACGTGAGGATTTCAACAACGACAAGGTCGATGCCGGCGAAATCGGCGCGGGGCACACGGTGACGGCGCTGTATGAAATCGTACCCAAAGGTGAGCAGGGTTGGCTGGAGCCGCTGCGCTATGCCAGCCCGCAGCCCAAACAAGAGGGCAAGGCCGGTGAGCTGGCGATGTTGCGGGTACGCTACAAGCCCGCTGAGGGCGGCAGCAGCCGGCTGATCGAGCATCCCATTGCCGGTGCCCAGGGCGAAGGCAAGGCCAGCGATGACCTGCGTTTCTCGGCCGCGGTGGCAGCCTTTGCACAGCAACTCAAGGGTGAGGGGCGCTACACTGGGTCGATGAGTTTGAAGGACACCGCTCAGTTGGCCCGTTCTGCCCGGGGCGATGACCCCTTCGGGTTGCGTGCCGAGTTCGTGCAGATGGTCGAGCTGGCGCAGAGCCTCACGCCTGAGGTCAAGCACGGCTCCTGAGTCTAGCGAGGATCCCTGTGCGGGAGCCTGCTTGCGATGGCGGTGGACCAGTCAATGGAAAAGTTGGCTGACACATCGCCTTCGTGAGCAGGCTCGCTTGTATGTTTAGACTTGAAGGGGTGGGCGGGACTAAAAGCTCGGTTCCGACTCTAGCCAGTACGGACTGTGGGAGACTTCTCGTCCCGCCCCTTCTACCTAAAGCGCCAATAAGGAATTCATCGGCAAGACCGACGATA
>NZ_VIUG01000059.1:0-14225 GCF_007828255.1 Pseudomonas sp. SJZ078
TATAAAGATTTCCCTCGGCGCTCTCAGTCCCGTTGAGTATCGTGAGAGCCTGGGCTTCGCGGCATAACCAGTCCAAGTTTTTGTCCGCATCCCCACTGGGTCAGTTTTCGGTCAGCGGCAACAACACTATATGGCTGCGAGACGGCTTATCAAACGCAAAGGGTGCCTTAGGGTGGAGCTACACCCTGAACTGTTCCATCAATTTCATCTGTTGAGTGGTCAGGCTATGTAGCTCGCTGGCAACCTGCGCCGATTCGGTGGCTTGCTCGGTCAGGGTTTCGGTCACACTGCGAATTGCCGAGATATTGCGATTGACCTCTTCGGCGACTGCACTCTGCTCTTCCGCCGCGCTGGCGATCTGCAGATTCATGTCGCTGATGACCGTGACCGCGTCACTGATCTTGCCCAGCGCCTGAAGTGCCTTTTGGACTTGTCCTACATTACTGTGAGCCTTGGTTTGGCTCACGTGCATCGCCACCACGACACCGCGAGTACCGTTCTGGATGCGCTCGATGACCTGGCGGATTTCCTCAACGGAATCCTGGGTTCGTCTCGCCAAGTTGCGCACTTCGTCGGCGACCACCGCGAAACCACGCCCGCTTTCGCCCGCACGGGCGGCTTCGATAGCCGCGTTGAGGGCAAGCAGATTGGTCTGTTCAGCAATGCTGCGGATGACTTCCAGGACCGTGCCGATCTGTTCGCTATCGACCGCCAGCGCTTCGACTTCGGCCACTGCCTTGCTGACGTCCTCGGCTAGGATGCCAATATCACGGGTACTGCGCTCAATTATGCCGACTCCGTCCCTGGCCGATTGGTCGGCCGCGCGGGCAGCCTGAGCGGCATTTGACGCGCTGTTGGCAACATCATGGGCGGTCGCGCTCATTTCGTTTGAAGCCGTGGCCACCTGATCGATCTCACGAAACTGAACCTGCATGCTTTCGCTGGTCTGCCTAGCAATTAACGAAGACTGATCGGCGGTGCCGCGGGCATCGAGGGTGTTTTGCTTTATCCGGGTGATGGTTGGTTGCAACTTGTCGAGAAAGCGGTTGAACCAGTTGACCAGTTCGCCCAACTCGTCTTTCTTGCTGTATTGCAAACGTTGGGTCAGGTCGCCATCGCCGCTGGCAATTGCCTTGAGCATACCTGCTACGCAAGTGATCGGCTGGGTCACGCTTGAGGCGGACATCCAGATCAGTAAGCACCCCAGCAGGCAAGCCCCAGTGGCCATCAACAGGGCTTGGAGGGTGCCGCTGGATTGGGCTTTATCGAACACCCTTTGAAGTTTATCCGCATCGGCCAGCAATACTTGGTGCGGTACGTCGATGGCCACGCCCCAGGCTTTTGCATCAGCAATCGGTTTGACCGGATAGACCGCCCGGATCAGCCCCCCTTGGTGAAGGATCTTCGGCGTATCACCGTCCAGCGACGCAATGATTTGTTTACCCTCCGCGCCAAGCGCTTTCCCCATATTTGCGCCAACCTGGGTGGCGTCGAAGCTGAAGGCGGCGAGTATGCCCGTGTCGGAGAGAATCAGCATACGACCCGAGCCATTAAACAAGCTGCTCTGCGCGGCACTGGCAGCTGCCTGCAGTGAGTCCAGCGCGATGTCCAGGCCCACTACACCTATGACCTTGTCGCCGACGATCAAAGGCAGGGAGATGGTCGTCATCAATATTCGCTTACCGTCGACGATGTCTGCGAAAGGAGCCATAAGACAAGGTCGCTTGCTGTCCCGAGGGCATGTGTACCAGCTGTTATAGGGAGCACCACTGATGCTGAGCGCCGTGCTGCCAAGGTCGCTCTCGTTGATCTGCAGACTCATCACCTGACCGGTGCCACGGTTCCAGGCACTGGCGAAGCGCCCCGACTCATTCGACGCACGGGCCGTATCATGGGCGAACTCGGCGTCCTTTCCATCTAAGGCATTACGTTCATAGACCAGCCATACACCCAGCACTCCGGGATTGCGCTCGAATGTGGTCTTGATGCTTTGATTGAGTTCTTCCCGCAGTGCTGCGGCTGTTAGTCCACGATGGTTTGCCATATTGCGCAAATCGTTCGCCTCGTCGGCCAGAGCAGTGATGACGGTCAGGCCGGTACCGAAGGTCTTCTGTAAATTCGCAGCCTGCTCAGCAGCTTTTGCCAGTAGCAGGTTCTCGCCACTGCCGGTCAGCATCTGGCTGCTGGATTGACTGATCATCTGCTTGTTCAGATTGCTTTGATAAAGATTCATGCCGACGATCAGGCCCATTACCCCGAGCAGGCAGAGCCCGGATAAAAGCACGATCTTCAAGCGAATAGACATGGGACTGCCTCATGGATGAACAATATGTTTTGTCAGTCAGATAAGTGCTTCCACCTACTCGGCGTTGGCACTACGCGCAGCCTGCAAAAGCAAGACTGCGCGCTTGTGCGTTTCAGCATTCGTGTGGCCGCAGAGTCGGCGCCACTGTTCGGTCAGTGCTTGACCATCACGTGGCGAATCACGGTGTAATCCTCCAATCCGTACATCGACATGTCTTTGCCGTAGCCGGATTGCTTTACACCACCGTGTGGCATCTCGCTCATCAGCATGAAATGGGTATTGACCCAAGTGCAGCCATACTGCAGGCGCGCCGCAAGACGGTGAGCTCGCCCTACGTCTGAGGTCCACACCGATGATGCCAGGCCATAATCAGAGTCGTTTGCCCAAGACAGTGCCTGCGCCTCGTCTTCAAATTCGGTCACGGAAACCACCGGGCCGAAAATCTCCCGGCGCACCACTTCGTCGTCTTGTCGCGCGCCGGCAAGTACCGTGGGTTCGAAGAAGTAACCGGGACCTTCCACGCGTTTCCCGCCCGTCACGACTTCTATGTGTGGCAGTAACCGTGCTCGATCCACGAAGCCGACAACACGGTCCAAGTGCTGTTGGGTGATCAGAGGCCCCAGCTCAGTCTCAGGATCATCCTGAAGACCAAACTTGATACTGGATACGGCGATGCCGAGCTTTTCAACGAGGCGAGCGTAAATGCCTTTTTGCGCATAGATCCGGCAGGCTGCGGTGCAATCCTGGCCGGCGTTATAGAAACCGAAACTACGTATGCCCTCTACAGCCGCATCGATGTCTGCGTCGTCGAAAATGATGACGGGGGCTTTGCCTCCCAATTCCATATGCATACGCTTAACGGTGTCAGCGGTGCCGGCGATGATATGACTGCCGGTGGCCACTGACCCCGTCAGTGAGACCATCCGCACTTTCTCGTGGGTAGTGAGCGGCTTGCCTACATTGGGCCCTCGTCCGAACACAACATTGACCACGCCAGCAGGGAAAACCGTGACCATTAACGAGGCTAACTTAAGCGCCGTCAGCGGTGTCTGTTCGGAAGGTTTGAGGACAACGGTATTGCCGGCCGCCAAGGCGGGAGCCAGCTTCCACGCGGCCATCATCAGTGGATAGTTCCAAGGCGCGATCGAGGCGATGACACCCACGGGATCGCGCCGAATCATCGAAGTATGGCCTAGCAAATACTCGCCCGCCGCAGAGCCTTGCAAACACCTACTCGCACCCGCGAAGAAACGAAACACATCGGACACTCCAGGCAGTTCGTCGCCCAAGACGGCCGCGTAAGGCTTGCCACAATTATTCGATTCCAGCCGGGCCAGTTCTACGGCATGGCTATCGATGAGGTCAGCCAGTTTGAGCAACAACAGCGAGCGATCCTTTGGCGTGGTCTGGGACCAGCTTTCGAAGGCGGCGTCAGCGGCTTGCACTGCGCAATCAACCTGCGCGGGCGTAGCCTCAGCAATGTCCACTAGTGCGGTCCCCAGAGAAGGGTTCATTACCGCGAGTCGCTCGCCTTCGCCTGCGACCAATTCGCCGTTGATGAGCATTTTAATGTGCATAGGCGTCTCCAATGAGTGCAGGCGCCAGATGCCTGCACTCAGAAAGAATTTAGATTTAACGGACAATAAGTTGCTGACTAAGTCAGCCGTCCAGTTGGGGAGTCACGACAGGTTTGCGTATCGGCCACATGGTTTTTCATGCAGCCTTAAAGTCACAGAGGGGCTCTATACGGGTATGTCCAACGAGTTCTTGCCTTTCAGAATCCACGCGACGATGCCACCGAGTACGAGCCATGCGACACCGACGAGTTGGGCGTTCGAGTTCGCGCTGAACAGTGCGTAGCAGAGGACGGCCGCACCCAGTACAGGGGAAACGAGATGTCTGAAGAAAGAGCGATCAGTCTTACCCCTGAAAAAAGCGATGACAGAAGCATGCAACATCACATAGGCACACAATGCGCCGAACGTGACCATCGTTACGATGGTTTCAATCTGGTCTTTGCCGACAATGGCAATCACCAGCGAGAGCGCAGCGACCAGGTATAACGCGGTCGTTGGTGCTTCATTTTTATTAAGTTTGGCGAGCACACGAGGCAGCTTTTTATCGCGTGCCATGCAGTAGATGACTTTTGTCGTGGTGGCCTGGGAGATAAGTGCATTAGCCAGCAAAGCTATCAGTGCATTCGTCAACGTGATGACCGGCAGGAACCACGTCCCCACCACTTGGGTGCTGACCGTGTAAAAGGCAACATCAACGGCGCCGTCCTGATATTTCGACCCCAGGGGAACGAACACAGACGCCAGGTAGACTTGCGCAACGAACAGCACGGTCACGATCACCAGCAACAACATCGTCGCCCGCGATACGGTTTTACCGCCCCCCTCGGCCTCCTCGTTCAGCGTCGAAACAGCATCAAAACCGATAAAGCTCAGAGCGGCGATTGGTACGGCGCCAAACACGGCGGACATACTGAATTGCGACGGGTTATAGAAAGGCGCTAACAGTTGCTCCTTGGAAACCGTTCCTCCGGCGATAAGGCCAACCGCAAACACGACGAAAATCGAGAGGACAACCAGCTGGATGACCAGCAGCACCTTTCCCACATTCACATTAACGGTGATACCGAACAGATTAACGATCATGGGCACAGCGACGAAAATCCCTAACCAAACCACCTTGTCGATGCCGGGAAACAAAGGTTGCAAGGCCGCTGCACCTAGAACCGCCAGCAACGCGGGAAGCAACAGATAGTCCAGCAAGATGGCCCATCCCGCCATAAAGCCGAATGTGGCATTGGTGCCCTTTGTCACATAGGAATAGACCGATCCCGAAAGAGGAATTCGTTTCGCCATTTCACTGTAGCTGATCGCACTGAACACCATCGCGATGGCGGCCAGCGTATAGGTCAGCGCGGTCAGTCCATTGGACGTGTTATGAATCGCTCCAAAGACAGAGACAGGAGCAATCGGAACGAAGTAAAGCAACCCGTAGACAAGGACGTCCGTCAGCGAAAGTTTCTTGCTGAGTTGACCATTATCACTGGGTACGACCAAGGTATCGCTCATTTTTGTTGCCCCTTGACGATTGGCCCGGATTTTCACCCGGACATTATTTAGGTACGGTTGCCGCGTGTCGCCAGCATTTGCTGTGGAACCGCGTACCGCTTTTGTTATTTGCACATCGGGACTGGAAAGGACCTATTCACTCAAACACCAAGATGGGTCTTTTGACGTTCGATGAATTCAGTTTAGGAGCCCCTCTTACTGTCGACTATCGAACCAGCGAACCGCGCTTTTCGTGTGAGTGCACGGCGCCTTTATTGCCATGAACTTGTCGCGCCCAAAGAGCAACCGGGCGTGGCTGCCCCTTGGGTCCGATCAATGTATGCACCGCAGCATGGTCCGCTCCCCGAAGCCAAGCATCGGCCGGGCTCCGCACTCATGCATCTGAATGGACGGTCAATTGCAATCGATGATGACGTCCAGCGCTTCAGGGTGCAGGAACCGCTTGAGCACATTGCCGGTGAGTCGCGCGACATTGTTGTCGTAACGGTTGTGGGAAAGTGAACCGGTGTAGGCAATTGATCCCACTGAGAACACGCCGCCCCCTCCTGGCAATGGACACAGAACGATGTCCGCGCGAACGCGAGACTGCTCGGTCCCGCCAATGCCAGGGATTGATTCGTAGACGTCCTCGGCGGCGAGAAGATAGGCATCCGACAATGGCCCGGAAGTCGCCAGGACAAGCGCACCCGGTGGGGCCCCTAATGACGGATCGTACCGGTCGATCTCCGCGCCGGCGGCACCACCGCCCATGATTCCAAAGTCGCCAATGCGCTCGTCACTGCCAATCCCTTCAAACGCAAATGCGGCGAGTGGGTCGTAGCTGTCGGTGAGGCGTTCGTAATACGTGCAGCGGTCGAAGCCTTGCGCGGCGAACCCCACGCCTAGCAGTCGCTGCGGCGCCTTACCCTTGTTGCGCCATAAGCCGGCCATTTCACCGGAGGTCTGGTGGCGGCGATCGCCAAACGGCGACTCGTGGGGGCGTGTACCCGCATCTGACCTGCGCAACTCCATGACATGCCGCTCTTCCGGATCAAATGAAACAGTTGCGAAAAAACCGTTTCCGCCCAAGTACATCAAGCGTCCGCCGTTCCCGGTGAAAGCCTCGATCGCGTTGAGTTCGTTGCGTGTCACATATTCTGGATGACTGCCCGTGATTAGAACCTTGTAGTCCTTGAGCAGGTCGACGCCTTCGCGATCGAGGTCTTCATCCGTCAGCGCGTCGAATTCACAACCGATTGTGTCGAGCCAATGAGCGATGCAGAGATCAGCAGGAAGCCCCCATACGCCCTCTGCCTGGAACCAGGCGCGGTGTTTGGGGTTGAGCGTCAGGATGGGGCGCCGAGTGCTGCCGAAGACGACGCCAGAGCCATCGTTATGGATTTCATAACAGGAACGACCGAATTCAGGATGGTCTTGAAGCGTCAGATCTTGACGATCAATGATCGGTGTCCGACTGACGATGATTTCCGCGCCATTGGCTTCAAAGGCTATTCGGTCGTTGGCGTACGCCAGATAAGTCGCCGTAGAGAAAAGCACCGCCACTTCGCGTTTCTGACGTCCCGGCCTGACGAAAAACGGGATGTATTGTTCAACGCCTGCACTGCTCAGTTTCGCGGCGTATACACCACTCGCGAGATCGTCCGGGACCTGAATCTTGAACGCCGTTGGCCACTGGGCGTCGGTGATGTCATCGTCGTGAAAATGGATCGCATCAAACTCGTCAGGTGCCCGCCGAAAGTCGTCGCTCAACCCCTTAAACCTATGGCCCGCCACTCCCCGTGTCGGCGCGTTGAAGCAGCGTCCATGCAAACCGTTTCCGGACACGTCTACAACATCGCTGAGTAACAGGCCATCGTCACGAAGGCTCTTGCCAAAGTGCCAGGCGGCCAGCTCGGAAACAGCCGCATCGCCGAGAGAGGGACGCAGAATGCGGACTCCACCGATTTTTCCGTTGTAGGCGGCATTCGCCAGCCATCGACCGTCTTGCTGACAGGCCAGCGCCCCGATCCTGAAGGGGGGTTGGCTTTCAGTCAGTCTCGTGCCGAACCTGAAGGGGGCTTGGCTTTCAGTCAGTCTCGCGCCGAACGGGACAGTACGTGATTCTGCGCGCAAGGCACTGGCACTCGCTGAGAGACGGTTCATGATGTTGTCGATTGGTGTCTGCTCCAGGCAGACCGTCCCGGCATCCGATTTGACACTGACTATGACGCGATACCACTGGTGTGCAATAAGTGGCGTTGCCAATGAAACTTTCTTTGTCTCACCATCTGCCACCCATATAAACGTTGGCCGCCCTTCCTCCAGTACAAGGGCGTAGCCAGAACAACTTGCCACGGACCAGTTTCCCAAAATGGCCTGTAGACTCGAATCACTCTCAAATGAGTTCTGCGTTACGTGGTAGGCCCCGAAGTTGCCCGAGCGTGTGCCTTGCGGCAGTGTCGGATAGACATGGGCTTCAATAACCAAACCGTTAGGGGATCGCAGAAGTCCTTGCGTGTCAGTGATTTCCACATAAGAGCCCGGCTGGCACACATGCTGGATACCCTCGTAGCTTCCTTCGAACGACGACTCAACAGGCGTCTCAAGGAAACCGGGGCCCGACTCCCCCGTAAACCCGTGTCGAAGCTTCACAAGCGAGGCGTCATATCGCGCGACCCCTTCGCAACTTACCTTGAAAGAAAGACTTTCACCCGGCGACACAGAGAATCCGTCGCTATAGCCGAAAATTTGCTGACTGACCTGGTTCATTCTCATTTCATCCGTTATGCGACTGAGAATCCGTTTCGCGCGACTCGGCAGCGAAAAGGGCTCGGCATCGAAGCGAAAAAACGTGACGCAATGCGTCGTCGTAAGTCAGGAAAATGCCTGGACTTCGAACGAAGTTGCCTGGCTCTCCAATCACAATGTTCCCGACGCCCCATGGCCCGTCGATACCCAGCGAAATGACAATCGCCTTGCCGGCTATAGACGCCCCGCCTAGCCCACGCACGACCCTTCGAGTCTTGTCATCATGTGGCCCGAGCGGAGACCGTTCGTAGGCGCCGATCACGCCAGAGTCGCAGTCGTCACGCAGGCGTTCAAAAAACCGAGCCTGGAACAAAGCGGCCAATTCAGCTTCGCGATCTGAGGAGGTACGCATGGTCATTCCCTCAGTGCGGTAGTTATTGTTGTGTTCATACTTTTCTCTTGCTTGTCAGTCGATTGCGCAGATATCCAAAAATGCGCCTGGCCGCGTTGCGGAGCGCTGGTCCGGAGGAGATACGCTGACCCCCCTGTACCGGTAGCGATATCGTCCGATGGACCGCGCCCCGCGATCTATCGCATGAGAGAACCAAGATTTTCGTCAGCGTGCACGGTGCGCAGAGTGGGTGCACGAGTCTGGTCTTTGCGCGCAACCGGCTCACCTACAGAGCAACGGCTCATGGCATACCTTTGCTTCCGCACCATTGGTCCGCTTTAACTGGACTTATGCATCCACCGGTTATTATCGAAATATGACACGGCGCTTCCGATGGCTGACTAGGCTGACTAGGCTTGCCTGGAAGTCATGGCATAGGGCTTGCTTGAGCTTCTAAGGCAGTGATTTTTTCAGGAGGGCGTGTGGATTCGTTACATTTGATAACCCGGTTCTCGACGGGCGAGGTTCATCCACAAAGACGTCTTGCTGCCTGGCAGGATTTCATGAGCGATGTCTACTACCCGATAGATGTGGCGGCCTACAACCCGGCATCGTTCTGCGGAGTCATTGAATCCACCCAGATCGGCGCGGTCGGAATTACTCGCTTTGCCGCTGATGCGCAACGGGCTGTGCGCCGCAAAGTACATGCCGGACGCGATGATTCGGATTTTTTCGCGCTAGTCATGCCGACCATGCAAACTGAGCAGTTCACTCACCTGGGTCGATTTGGAGACGTTGCGCCAGGCCAGGTCTCTGTCTTCAATTCCGCAGAAACCTATCAGCTGGATATCCCCAACGGCACGAGAAACGTCACAGTAAAAATACCGGCCGACCAATTCAGGGCGATGTGTCCGAAAATTGATGCGCGTTGTGGCCGCGTCGACGTCGCCAATTCGCGTTTCGTGCCACTGCTAACGCAATTCGCGTTGCAAGCATTGGAAAACGCCTCCTGCCTTTCCCCCGAGCATGTCAGAAGCTTGGAGAGAGGATTGCTGGAATTGGCTTTCTTGATGATGGATGTACCGGAGACCGATGCAGCGGGGGATTCACGAACGGTCATCGATCACTTCTTTCACCGTGTCATGGCGTATATCGCGGCAAACTTTCACGACCCGGATCTTGCACCTGAGCGAGCAGCTCAAGCTCACCGCGTTTCCATCCGCTATGTCCACAAGGTTTTCCAGGCTCACGATACGACGTTCGGGCGAGAACTTCGTCTTGCTCGGCTCAGGCACGCTCAAAAGCTTCTGCGCGAGAATGCGCTGCACAAGGCTCGGCCCACGACCATTGCGGAAGTGGCCTACAACTGTGGTTTTTCCAGCCAGGCGCTTTTTTCCGTCCGGTTCAAGGAAGCTTTTGGGTACTCACCTCGAGACGAAAAAAGCCATTAGTTCCACGCTATCTCCCATCAAATGGATGGCACTCATCGTAAAGTGTCTTTTTTGGCGCCTTCTGCGCCATGCCCTCTATGTTTCGTCGCATTAGGGTGAGGCAATGAACTGCGTCAGCACATGTGCGCGGCTTCCAGCGCCAAGCTCATGTTCATCCCCACGAGCCCGGCTTTTGGCGCCGCATAGGCTGCCTCACCCAGGTTGCTGACGCGGGTGCCGGTCGTAGAGCTGATATGGACGATGCGTCCATAACGACGATTCTGCATCCCCGGCAACACTGCTCGGGTCAGCAAAAATGCAGTGGTCAGATTACAAGCAATAGAGTTGTTCCAGACATCGACGCTCGTATTGGCTACGTCGGAGAACACCTCGGCCTCACCCCTTAATCGCCATACCCGCGTTGTTCACGAGCACATCGATTTGCCCCCATAGCGATTCAGACCATTTCACCAGTTCGACGCCTTTACCAGTATCGTTGAAGGTGGGACGGACTATCTATAGTGGGTCGTTTTCTGCCTCTCGCGACGGGCAGAAAACGTACAGAAGCCTTCATTCACTTTCCATGTAAAGCCTCGCATGGCCTAGCCGATGATCATCACAATGCAGTTCATTCATGTCGCAGTGATCTGGGGATTCAACATAGGCGGCAAGTAGATAAATGTTCTTTCCTATTATGTCTAGAATTCCTGACGTAAAATGCATTTTGGCCAGTTAATGTCTAGGAAATTAGATGCTATGCGACTCAACATTCAATCGGATCAAGTGCTCGCCGCCACAGTAGGAGCACATCTTCAAACGCTGCGGTTGAAGAGGAACATCAGCCTTGAGACCGTAGCGGAGAACGCGGCGATCAGCCGGCAGACCCTGCACCTGATGCTAAATCAAGGCAAAGGCACCTTGATCAATCTGATCGCCGTTTTGCGCGCCCTCGGCGAGTTGGAGCGCCTGAGTTCGTTGTTGGAGGAGGTGCGGCCCAGTCCGCTTCAAATCATGCGCATGGAAGGCAAAAAGCGACAGCGCGCCTCCGGCTCTCGTTTTACCTCCGAGGAAGCCAGGGCGGAAGTTGTTCACTCCAGCAAGCACAAAAACCGCGATTGGTGATGAAAAAGCGTGCAGTCCATCTCTGACTTTTTGATGATAGTGAGTCGTGCATCTTGCCAAAATCAACGTGGCTGATCTCGTAAACCTATTGCCGCCTGTAGATACCCGGCGGTGCATTCTTAACGCGTTGAGGTTGGGGTTGAGGACCTTTTTTCTTTGGTCGCTCAAAATTACAGCAGGGATAATACACCGGCCGCCAATCCCACATCCCCCAAACTTCTTTAGCGGGGAAAGGGCAACTCCAATATCCCACACCAAATTCATAGTTCTCTTCAACGAAATGTGTTGATTCCTGTTGGCCTGCGATATAAGTCGACCACAGAGACTCGATCGGCCGAATTTCGTCCCCGTAAGCTTTCACATCAGAGACGAAGTCAGCAAAACTTTCATAGGTTTCGACTATCGCTTTAATTATAAAATCAGTGGGTTCATCAAGAGGGAGCCTGTTTTTAGACCTAGATTTTTTGACAACTCCAAGCCGCCTTTCAATATTATCTCCAATATTCCTGTCGGATAAAAAATTCCAGATTTTTTGCTCAAATACTCCGTCTTGATGGATTTTTTCATTTAAGACCGCGAGAACCGCCTCCTCCGAAAGGTGATGGGTGAATGACAGAATCTCCTGAAAAATCTGCGCTTTCTTCAACTCAAATGGGTCTGTGTTCAGCGTCACAGGGCTATCTTTTAGATGTCGTCCCTCACAGGTCTTCCACATCACCCCCAGACTATGACCTCCATGGGAGAACTGTTTGTCACAAGCCGGGCAGCGTTTGACTAGCTCTACATTGTGCTCCGCACAGACTTTAAGCTCACAACAGTGAGCACGCCGCCAGAAAGAAAATCCTAAGCGTTCAATATCTTCTGCAACACAAACCGGACAAAAACCTGAAGGTTTTCTAATTGACTCATAGCAACGTGAATAGCTTATATATTCGTTCCTTGAGTAAGAGACATCTTGAGTATTTTTAAAAACTGCCGTGAAAGGATAGTTAGTATGCGTGTGCAGAATTTTGTTCAAGCCGTAACAGCCAGACCATCCCAGCAATTCGGCAAGTGTCAAAATATCTGCCCGTGAGGGACTATTTGGAAACGTCCGAAATACGTCCTCGGAAGAACGTTTTCCTTTAATAAAAAGAGTCCGCTCCACAAAGGAACGCACAGTCTCCTCTGGCTGAATCGCTAGGATCATTTTGGGCTTTCAAACGTTGAGCTTCGCCCAGAGTAGGGAGGAGCGGAGGAAAGCGTCGCTAGCTACCGAACCCGTGGGGCACAGGCGCTAGCGACAGACTTTATTTAATTCCGACAGACTTTATTTCGTAGGATCAGGTCCTTGTTGGCGCGGAATATAGTTTGACACAAACACCCTTGTGAACACTGAAGAAAATGACAGCCTCAAGTGTTCATCTCCGAAACATAGTTTGACACAACACCGATGCCACATCGTATGCGGCCATGTTTCGCAAGGAATATAGATTGACACAAGCCACCTTCGGCGTCGTAGCGTCCTGAAGATAGCTATAGCGCAACTCGCTTATCAGGTATTAGTGACGAGCTGTAAACGGCCGATCGGTCAGTCACCAAGCAACGTTACCTTCGCAGTGAGGCTTTGGTCAGTGCTACTCTTGGTTCGCTGCCCAAGAGCTTCCTCTCCCGGGTACGTATATCGGTGATGAAACTTGGTTTGAGGCGGTCTCTTAGAGGCCGCCTTGTCATTTATGGGCAAGCATTTTCTGCGATGGGTGGGCTTCGGGATGAAGCCTCATAGGTATAGCGGAGGCTCTAGAATGAGCTTTATAGGCTTTTATAGTCAATTATAGAGTGATTAAGAATCCGCTCTGGAGCGGCACTTACGTTGTCCGCTTCTGGCCGGAAGCGCCTCCACCGCTGGACAACTATCGGCCCAAAAATAGTTGCTGCTCCCCGCCACCTGTACACGCAGCCTGAACCGAGATAGCTGTGTGACACCTCGAAAACCAGAATGCAATTCACACACCTGTAGATCGCTACGACGACTCACACGAAGCTTGAGATGAGTGGCCAGGCCCCCCCACAATGCCCTGAAGTTGCAAGCATGGCCTTGGAGGCAAGCCGCACCTTTCTAGCAACTGCGCGACTTGGTCCTCTGAACACTGGCTCATGAGTACACTGTCCCACTTAGACAATGCGGCTTGCTTGAAGTTATTCAGCAGGGTGCGAATTAGAATGCGCCGTACATTGATTACCCACCGAGCATGCAGAATGCTCCGCGCTGCAGATGGATAGTCATAATGGTGGCCCAGCATCAACGTCGACAGAACGCGCCTTAGCGAAACCATGTTTTGACCTATCTCTGTAGCTCTCGCACGGCGAGATATAGGGCGAAACCCAGTTACATGGAGATTCGGGTTGTCATCGGGTAGCCTCCTGTCGTTGAGATAGATCCACGCGAGGGCGAGCCAAATCATAGCTCGCGATAATTCGTGAGAGCGCAGAATGGCGTGGTTAACCTCGGCTTCGGCTCCGTACTCTGCGTTGCTCGCGCTCGCGAGCACAGCCTCGACCTGCGCATTGAGTGCTTTCATGACACTATCGGTCAAAGCGTTGGTGCGCTTTGACATAGAGCCCTTGAGCACATACTTGGCAAGCGCCCCGTGACAGATCTCGCCATTCAGTCGGTAGTCATCAAGGATACCGAGCAAGCCCTGAGGAACGGTTTGCTCCAGCTCAGACAGAAAATCACGATGGACATCGGCTACAGCCTGGGTTCGATGCTCAAACGCCCAATTCTCCAAAATAAAGCGATTAAGAGCCGCATTGATCAACAACTTAGCGAACAAGCCATCTTGGCTTGGCGTTGTAGCTATAAGATCCGAGTACCATCTGCTTCTTGGTACGCTATGGCTCATCGACTCTAAAATTTCCTCGTGAATACTCTGTATCTCTTCAAGGCTGAAATCCCGAATACTATGTCGTGATGTTTGCGACTCAGGCCGTGGGCGAGGCCGAGAGCCTCTTTCGGCATCGTAGATATGGCCTTGGCATTTGCTCAGAACCAGCCACGCTCCTGATTCCATTACAACCTGAAGCTTATCTGTAAGCGTCTGCCGAAGTCACCTTGCGTGACTCAGGCCGGCACCCACTGATGCGGTAGCAGTTGATCAATCTCACTGGCACGCTGTGTTGGCAGC
>NZ_VIUG01000060.1:0-13242 GCF_007828255.1 Pseudomonas sp. SJZ078
CGTCCAAGGCCAGGGCGGCCGAGGACAGTGAAGATTTCCAAAACTCGGTATCCGGTAGATCGTAAGGCCGCTCCGCTTAAGTGAACAGCATTACGACCGGTTCGGGGCTTTTCCGTTTCTGGGGACGGTTTTTCGGTCCTGCCAGGTTTGCGGCTCGGTTTGTAAGCTTTTGCCTAGTGTTGTGTAAGCGTTCGGTTCCTCGTGGCCGGGGACAGACGACACTCAAGGCTGTTTCCTTTAAGTATCTAATTGATTTAAAAGGGTATTTAAATGGATGAACGAAGTGTGACGGGTGCTGTCTGCCGCTTCGGATGAATTGCACTCGCTGGGGAAAACACTAATATCAGTCCTGTGTCGACGGACAGACACACCTGTCACGGACGATGGGGAAGGAAGGACATCGCAGGATGCGATTCATCAGGATGATGAAAAGGATCAAAGGGATTAGGGAAAAATGTGGGCGGGTCAAACCGCCCCTTTTTTTTGCCTGCGAATCGTGCCCACGCTCTGCTTGGGTATGCCTCTACGGGCGCTCTGAGTTCGATTCGGCCATCGGAAGCAAAAAGGCCCGCAAGGGGCCTTTTCGAAGAACGCGGATGATCAGCGTTCGAGGTCTGCGATCTTGCCTGGCTTGCCATCCCACTCTTCAGCGTCCGGCAGCGCATCTTTCTTCTCGGTGATGTTCGGCCAGATGTCCGCCAGTTCGGCGTTCAGCTCGATGAAGTTCTCCATGCCAGCCGGCACTTCGTCTTCCGAGAAAATGGCTTGTGCCGGGCATTCCGGTTCACACAGGGCGCAGTCGATGCACTCATCCGGGTGAATGACCAGAAAATTCGGCCCTTCGTAAAAGCAGTCCACCGGACAGACTTCTACGCAGTCGGTGTACTTGCACTTGATGCAGTTGTCGGTGACGACGAAGGTCATTTCTAATTCTCTCCTCAGGCGGCGGCAGCGGATCCCTCTTCACGGTGGGGTCGCCAGGCTTGGGAGCGGACCAGGCTAATAGTCCGCAGCATCCCAAACCGCGCGCGATTCTAACAGCTTGAACGCCCTTGCGTTAGATCCGTGTCTTCAATGCATAGAGTAAATCCAGTGCCCGGCGTGGTGTCAGGTCGTCCAGGTCGACTTTGGCCAGTTCGTCGAGCACCGGATGGGGCAGGCTGGCGAACAGGTCGCTTTGCTGCGGTACGGCCGGTTTGCCTTTGCTCGGGCGTGGTGTTTCATGGGGCAGGCTGGAGGTTTCCAGGCGGCTCAGGTGCTCGCGGGCGCGGCTGATCACCTCGGCTGGCACACCCGCCAGTTGCGCCACCGCCAGGCCGTAGCTCTGGCTGGCCGGGCCGGGCAGCACATGGTGCAGGAACACGATGCGCTCGTTGTGCTCGGTGGCGTTGAGGTGGACGTTGGCCACCAGTGGCTGGCTTTCCGGCAGCACCGTCAGCTCGAAATAATGGGTAGCGAACAGCGTGTAGGCCCGTAAATGCGCCAGGCGTTCGGCCGCCGCCCAGGCCAGCGACAGGCCGTCGAAGGTACTGGTGCCGCGCCCGACCTCGTCCATCAGCACCAGGCTGCGCTCGGTGGCGTTGTGCAGGATGTTCGCGGTTTCGCTCATTTCCACCATGAAGGTGGAGCGTCCGCCGGCCAGGTCGTCACTGGAGCCGATCCGGGTGAATATCCGGTCGACCAGGGACAATTCGCAGCTGGCCGCTGGCACGAAGCTGCCAATGTGGGCCAGCAGCACGATCAGCGCAGTCTGGCGCATGTAGGTGGATTTACCGCCCATGTTCGGGCCGGTGATCACCAGCATGCGGGTGTTGTCGTCCAGGCTCAGGTCGTTGGCCACGAACGGGGTGGTCAGTACCTGCTCGACCACCGGGTGGCGACCCTGACTGATGCGCATGCACGGCTCGCTGACGAAGCGTGGGCAGTTAAGGTCCAGGTTCAGCGCGCGCTCGGCCAGGTTACTCAGCACGTCCAGTTCCGCCAAGGCCGCCGCGGTGTCCTGCAGGGGCGGCAGTTGGCTGATCAGGTCTTCGAGCAGTGCCTCGTAGAGCATCTTCTCACGGGCCAGGGCGCGGCTCTTGGCCGACAGTGCCTTGTCTTCGAAGGCCTTGAGTTCCGGGGTGATGAAGCGTTCGGCGCCTTTGAGGGTCTGGCGACGAACGTAGTCGGCCGGTGCTTGCTCGGCCTGCTTGCTCGGCAGTTCGATGAAGTAGCCGTGGATGCGGTTGTAGCCGACCTTGAGGTTACTCAGGCCGGTGCGGGCTTTTTCCCGGGCTTCGAGGTCGATCAGGAATTGACCGGCGTTTTCGCTCAGTGCTTGCAGCTCGTCGAGCTCGGCGTCATAGCCGGTTTTCAGTACGCCGCCGTCACGGATCACGGCGGGCGGATTATCGATGATGGCTTTTTCCAGCAATGCGGCCAGGTCCGGGTACGTGCTGGTGATACGTGCCAGTTGTTGCAGGTGCGGGGCTTCGAGGTCGGTCATCGCCACCTGGAGTTCCGGCAGCGCGCCGAGGGCATCGCGCAGGCGCGCCAGATCCCGTGGGCGGGCGTTGCGCAAGCCGATACGTGCCAGGATCCGCTCGATGTCGCCGATTTCCTTGAGCTGTGGTTGCAGCTGCTCGAAGCGATAACGATCCAGCAAGCAGGTAATGGAGGTCTGGCGCGCCAGCAGCACCGTCAGGTCTCGCAGGGGACGGTTCAGCCAACGTGTCAGCAGCCGGCTGCCCATGGCGGTCTGGCAACGATCGACCACCGACTGCAGGGTGTTGTCCCGTCCGCCGGCCAGGTTGGTGTCCAGTTCCAGGTTGCGGCGGCTCGCGCCGTCCAGCACCACGGTGTCATCCAGGCGCTCGTGGCGCAGGCTGCGCAAGTGGGGCAGGGCGGTGCGCTGGGTTTCCTTGGCATAGGCCAGCAGGCAACCGGCGGCGCCGATGGCCAGGGTCAGGTTTTCGCAACCGAAGCCCTTGAGATCCTGGGTGGAAAACTGTTGGCAGAGACTTTTCAGCGCCGAGTCACGTTCGAAATCCCACGGCGCACGACGCCGAACGCCACGGCGTTTTTCCGCCGGCAAGTCCTTGGGCCAATCGTCGGGAATCAACAGCTCCACCGGGTTGACCCGCTCCAGCTCCGCCAGCAGGTTCTCCCAACCCTTGATCTCCAGCACTGAGAAATTGCCACTGGTGATGTCCAGCACTGCCAGGCCGAACAGGCGCTCGTCCCCCAGCACGGCGGCGATCAGGTTGTCCCGGCGTTCATCCAGCAATGCCTCATCACTGACCGTACCCGGCGTGATGATGCGCACCACCTGCCTTTCCACCGGCCCCTTGCTGGTGGCCGGGTCACCGACCTGCTCGCAGATCACCACCGACTCACCGAGCTTGACCAGTTTCGCCAGGTAACCTTCCGCCGCATGGTAAGGAATCCCACACATCGGAATCGCCATGCCCGCCGACTGCCCACGTGCCGTCAGGGTGATGTCCAAGAGCTTGGCGGCCTTCTTCGCATCCTCATAGAAGATCTCGTAGAAGTCGCCCATGCGGTAGAACATCAGCTGATCGGGGTGCTGATTCTTCAGGCGCCAGTACTGCTGCATCATGGGCGTGTGGGAGGACAGATCGTTCACGGCTGTATTCATCGGTGTCAGGCAAACTCGTTGAAAGGGGTGGGGCAAAAGTGGGGTGACGCAGGCCTGTGGGAGCTGAGCTTGCTCGCACAGGGTTATGTGTCACCCGGCTTTTCCGCGATGGGCGCAAGATTAACATGGGTGGTCTGGTGCGACCCAAATGGAGTGGCTCGGATGGGGCTTTGAACGATGTCCTTGATTGTCAGGCATGAAAAAACCGACATATGGATGTCGGTCATGCAAGTCGTGGGTAACCCCGTGGGAGCGAGCGCGCTCGCAATGGCGGCGCAACAGGCAGCAGACCTGTTGCCTGGCACACCGCTATCGCGAGCAGGCTCGCTCCCACAAGGTCATCCGGGGCGACCCCGGCCCCGGCATTGACGAGCTTCAGTTCTTCGCGGTTTTTTCACCGGCTTCCAGTTTCACCGTTTCTTCCAGGGTGAAGCGCCCCAGTGGGTTCTGCAGGAAATTCTGGACATTGCTGCGGGAAATATTGATGTATGGGCTGTAGTAGAGGTCGATCCAGTTGACGTCCTGTTTGGCCAGCTTCTGCAGTTCCTCGTAAATCTGTTTGCGTTTGGTCGGATCGACTTCCACCCGGGCTGCGGCCACCATGTCCTTGACCTTGTCGTTACGGTAGCGGGTCATGTAGTTCATGTTGGTGTCGTGACCAAGGACAAAGGTGGACTTCTGGTCCGGGTCCAGCACATCGTTGGTCCAGTACATCACTGACAGGTCATAGTCGCCATCAACCAGCATCTGCCAGCTTTGGGTCGGGTCGACTTTCTGCAGGTTGGCGGTGATGCCAACATCGGCCAATTGCTTTTGCACCAGCACGGCGATCTGCTCGTCGGCCTCGTTGCCAGCATTGACCACGTAATTGACCTTGAGCCCCTCGGCGCCAGCCTTTTTCAGCAGCTCGCGGGCCTTCGTCGGGTCGAAGGGGCGCTGTGGGTTGTTGGTGTTGTGATAGAGCGCGCCCTTGGGAATGTACGAATAGGCCACTTCACCATGGCCGAAGGTCACGGTGTCCACGAGCGCCTTCTTGTCGATCGCCAGGTCGATCGCCTCGCGTACCTCGACCTTGCCCAGCAACCCCTTCGCGTGGTTGATGAGCAGATGGTCCTCACGGGTCGAAGGGTCGATGTGAATGCTCAGGCTCGGGTCCTTGCGCAGGGTGTCGACACGGGAGAAGGGTACGAAGATCGCCGAGTCCAGCTCACCGGCCTGGACCTTCAGCATGCGGGTGTTGTCGTCGGGAATGGAGATCCACTCCACGCCATCCAGGCTGACCTTGTCGGCCTCCCAGAAGTAGGGGTTCTTTTCCAGGATTACCCGGTCACCGCGTAGCCACTCCTTGACCTTGAAGGCACCGGAGGTCACTGGATCCTGGGCATAGGCGTCCTCGCCGATCTTGTCCATGGCCTGTTTCGACAGGATCGAGACGTTGGCGGTGGCCAGTTGCGAGAGGAACGGCACCGACTTGTTCTTCAGGGTCACCACCAGGGTGCGGTCGTCCGGGGCTTGGGCCTTGTCGATGATCTTGTAGGAGTCAGCCCACAGCGAGCCGGGGTTGTCACGGATGCGCAGCAAGGAGAACGCCGCGTCGCTGGCGCTCAGTGGCGAGCCATCGGAGAACTTGGCCGGGCGGATCTTGAAGGTGTAGGTCAGGCCGTCGTCGGAGACCTTCCAGCTTTCGGCCAGGCCCGGGACCAGCCGGGTGCCGCTGTTGTCGACCCGGATCAGTACGTCGTAGACGTTGGCGAAGACCCAGCTGTCGCGGTTCTGGGCGCTCTTGATCGGGTCGAAGGTGGTGCTCTCCTCACGGCAACCGATGGTCAGCACGCCAGCTGCCTGGCTGGTGCCGGTGGCCAGGGTGCTGGCGGCCAGCACGGCGACGGTGAGTAACTTCAATGCTGCGGATTTCATGCTCAAGCTCCGTTTGATAGTCATGGTTGTAATGTCAGTACGGCGGTCGTAGGTGGATGCAGGCATGGCGCCGGGCACCCAGCGAGTGATAGGGCGGGGCGGTTTCGCTACAAATGGGTAACGCCTGCGGGCAGCGTGGGTGGAAGGCGCAGCCTGATGGCAGGTGCAGCGGGCTCGGCGGCTCGCCGGCCAGGGGGTGCTCTGGCAGGCGGCGGGTCGGGTCGATATCGGCAATCGACTGGATCAGTGCCGCGGTGTAGGGGTGATGGGGGGCATCAAACACTTCGTTAACCGGGCCTTCCTCGACAATCTGCCCCAGGTACATCACCGCTACCCGGTCGCACAGCCGGCGCACCACGCCCAGGTCGTGGGTGATGAACAGCAGCGCCAGGCCCATGCGCTCGCGCAACGCCATCAGCAGGTTGATGATCTGCCCCTGGATCGACACGTCCAGTGCCGCGACGCATTCGTCAGCGACGATCAGCCGAGGTTCGACGGCCAGGGCTCGGGCGATGCCGACCCGTTGGCACTGGCCGCCGCTGAGCGAGCCGGGCTTGCGATCGGCCAGTTCGGCGTGCAGGCCGACCAGTTCGAGCAGTTCGCCGACCCTCGCGGGGATCCGTTCGGCGGGCACCTTGCGCTGCACCCGCAAGACTTCGGCGAGGATCTGGCCGATGCGCTGGCCTGGATTGAGTGCGCTGTACGGGTCCTGGAAGATCATCGCGGTCTCGCGGCGCAGGCGGGCAATATCGACCTTGCGGCCCTGGGTCATGTCGATGCCGTCGAATACCACTTGCCCAGCGGTGATCGGGTTCAGTTGCAGGATGGCCCGGGCCAGGGTGCTCTTGCCGCAGCCCGACTCACCCACCAGGCCCAGGGTTTGGCCGGCGGCGAGGGTCAGCGAAGCCCCGTTGACCGCGTTGATCTTGCGCGGGCGCAGGCCGAACAAGCCGTCGCCGGCGGCGGAAAACTGTACATGCAGGTCCGTGACCTGCAACAGCGTGGTCATGACAGGGCTCCGGCCAGAAACGGGGCGTGGCAGGCCAGGCGATGACCGGGGCCGGTCTCACGCAGCTCCGGCAACTGCTCCCGGCACAGCGGTCCGGCCTGGGGGCAGCGTGGCTCGAAGCGACAGCCCGGGGGCAGGGCATCGAGCAGGGGCGGTTGCCCGCCAATGGTGTTCATCAGGGGCGCCTGGCGTTGCGCCGCAGGGTGGCAGGCCAGCAGCCCGGCACTGTACGGATGGCTTGGGTGGGCCAAGAGTTCGTGTTTGCCGCCGTGCTCGCAGAGGCGGCCGGCGTACATCACGGCGATGCTGTCGCAGGTCTGCGCCACCACTCCCAGGTCGTGACTGATCAGGATCATCGACAAGCCGCGACGGTCACGCAGCTCCAGCAGCAGGCGCAGGATCTGTGCCTGCACGGTGACGTCCAGGGCCGTGGTTGGCTCATCGGCGATCAGCACTTTCGGGTTGCAGCCCAGGGCCACGGCGATCATTGCCCGCTGACGCATGCCGCCGGAAAACTCGTGAGGGTAGTTGTCCACCCGGGATTTCGGATCGGGAATGCCGACCTGGCGCAGCACTTCGATGGCCTCGGCCCGAGCCTCGCGGCGCGAGGCGCCCTGGTGCAGGCGGATGCCCTCGGCGATCTGTTCGCCGATGCGCATCAGCGGATCCAGGTGGCTGCTGGGGTTCTGGAAGATCATGCCCAGCTCGCGTCCGCGCAAGCGGCGCATGCCGGCCTCGTCCAGTTGCAGCAGGTCGTGGCCCGCCAGGTGCACAGCCTTGCCTTCGATCCGCAGGTCCGGCGTGGGCAGCAGGCGCATGAGCGCACGGCAGGCCAGGGTCTTGCCCGAACCGCTTTCGCCCACCAGGCCAAGGATCTCGCCCTGGCCAAGGTTGAAAGACAGGCGTTCGACCAGGGTGGTCTCGTGTCGGCCGTTGCGAGCGATCACGCTCAGCTCCCGGACCTGCAACAACGGTGTGCTCATGTGCGCGCTCCCAGGCGCTCGGCGACGCCATCGGCCAGTAGGCTGAAGCCCATGGCCAGGGTCACCACGGCCAGGCCGGGGAAGGTGCAGATCCACCAGGCACTGGTGATGAAGCTCTGGCCTTCGGCCGCCATCGAGCCCCATTCCGGGGTCGGTGGCTGCACGCCAAGGCCCAGGTAACTGACGGCGGCGCCATTGAGCAGCACCAGCACTGCATCCGACATGCAGAACACTACCGAGCCGAACAGAGCATTGGGCAGCAGGTGGCCGAACAGCGTGCGCCGGTGGCTGAAGCCCAGGCTCCTGGCGGCCATGGCGAAGTTGCTTTCCTTGAGCACGAGGATCTGCGAGCGGACCAGTCGTGCGTAGGACACCCAGCCGACCAGGGCCATGGCGATATAGAAGCTGCCAAGGCCCGGGCCGAGAATGGCCATGATCGCCAGCATCAGCACCAGGAAGGGGAAGGCCAGGACGATGTCGATCAGGCGCATGCAGGCGTTGTCCAGCACGCCGCCGATGTAGCCGGAAACAGCGCCGATGCAGGTGCCCAGCAGGAACGGGAAGATCACCCCGATCAGGGCCATCTGCAAGTCGATGCGCGCGCCCCAGATCACTCGCGACAGCACGTCGCGGCCGAAATTGTCGGTGCCGAAGGGGTGCGCGAGGCTGGGGGCGGCCAGGCGCAGTTCGCCGTTCTGCAGCAGCGGGTCGAACGGAGCGATCCATGGCGCGCACAGCGCCAGCATGCACCAGCCGAGGACGATGGCCACGCCGCAGTACAAGGTCAGGCGACCATTGCCCAGGTTCCAGCCCAGGCGCCAGCGCAGGGGAAGAGTGGAACTGAGACCGCGGTTCATTGGATCTTCACTCGGGGGTCAAGGGCGATGGTCAGCACGTCGGCAAGGAAGTTCACCGCCACCGAGGCACACGCCAGCACCATCGCCACGCCCTGGACCACCATGTAGTCGCGGGTGAAGATGCCGCGCACCAGCAGTTGGCCGATGCCTGGCAGGGAAAACAGGCTCTCGATGACCACGGTGCTGCTGATCAGCCAGCCGATGTTGACCGCCAGCAGGTTGATCGTCGGCACCATGGAGTTGGGCAAGATATGGCGCCGCAGCAGCGCGCCTTCGCCAAGGCCACGGGCGCGGGCCGCGACGACGTGGTCGGCCTGCGTCTCCAGCAGGATGCTGGCGCGCAGGTTGCGCACCAGCACCGCGGAAAGCGCCAGGGCGATGGTCAGGCAGGGCAGCACCAGGTGATGCAGTTTGTCGGCCCAGGTCCGACCATAACCGGACACCGGGAACAGCCCCCAGTACACGCTGAACAGCAGGATCAGCATCAGGCCCAGCCAGAAGGCCGGCAGGCCCAGGCCCGCGGTGGTGAACAGGCGGATCAGGTTGTCGGTCCAGCCGCCCTTGTGGCGGGCGGCGAGAACGGCCAGCGGCACGGCGATGAGCAGTGCCAGCAGCACGCTGCCCAGCACCAGCATCAGGGTCGGCTCGATACGGCTGGCGATCAGTGGCAGGGCATCGATCTTGTACAGCAGCGATTTGCCCAGGTCGCCGTTGAGCAGGTTTTTCAGGAAGTACAGGTACTGCACCCAGATCGGCTCGTCCAGGCCAAACTGGGCGCGGATCTTCTGGATCGCATCCGGGGTGCTGCGCGTACCTAGCAGCACCCGCGCCGGATCGCCCGGAATCGAACGGACCAGCACGAAGGTGATGAGGCTGATACCCAGCAGCACCGGCAACAGTTGTAACGGACGGATCAGGACGAACCGGTAGCGTGCCAGGTTCATCGATCAGTCCCGGTTGCGCTGCAGGAAATCCAGCAACACCGGGAAATAGGCATGCGGCTCTTCGTAAAACGGCATGTGACTGCTGTTGGGGAACACGTGTAGCTCGGCCTGGTCATGCAGTGCCAGTTTCATGCGCAGGGCGCAGGCGGGGGTCAGTTCGTCGTGCAGGCCAGTGGTAATCAAGACCGGCATGCGGAATTCGCGCATCTGCTCCAGGCGGTTCCAGTCCTTGAGGTTGCCGATGTAGAGGAACTCGTTGGGGCCCTGCATGGTGGTGTAGGGGCCCATGTTCCAGTCTTCCAGCGAGCGTTTGACCGGCGCTGGCCATTCGTCGAGGCGGCATACGTGACGGTGGTTGAGCAGGGTGATGGCTGCCTGGTACTGAGGGTGGTCGAGGTTTCCCTGGGCCTCGTAGCGCTGCATCATCGCCACGGTTTCGCTGCCCAAGGCGCCGCGCAGGCGCTCCAGCTCACTGATCAGGTGCGGGATGTCGCCAACGGTGTTTTCCAGGATGAGGCTTTTGAGCGACTGCGGATGATGGATGGCGTATTCGATCGCCAGCCAGCCGCCCCAGGAATGTCCCAGCATGTGCACGCGGCCCAGGTCCAGGGCTTGGCGGACCTTTTCGACCTCGGCCACGTAACGGGTGATGTTCCACAGGCTGTCGTCGTCGGGGCGGTCGGAGGCGCCGGTCCCCAACTGGTCGAAGGCAACCACGCGGATGCCCTTGTCCTTGAGCCAGCCATGGGCATCGCGCAGGTAGTCGCAGGGCAGGCCCGGCCCGCCGTTGAGGCAGAGCAGCACCTCGTTCCCTTCGCCAAAGCTGTACACCACGAGATTGTGGCCATCGACCGATACGTTGAACTGCTGGTCAGGTTGCATCTCACGCCACATTGCTACTCTCCTGTTGGCCATGGCTTACAGCTATACCGTGCACAGGAGAGTGCGCCGCCTACAAGCTAGTATTTCTTATAGGTTTTGTCTGGCAGTCCCGCGCCGAGCCGTGGCATTCTACTCGGCGGACATCGAGATGGAAATCCAACTGGGTATACACAGGGAGTGTAAGGAATGCAGGCCAAGCTGGCTGATCTCCATACCCGTCTGTCGTCGGGCAGCAGCCTGGACGAACAGATGGACAGCGTCGTCGACCTGGCGGCGCAACTGGGCTTCGATGCCCTGGTGTACGATTACAGCCCGGTGCCGCTGGACCACCACGGCGAGTTGATCACCCCTTCGGTGATCAGGCTGCGCCAGACCCCGCGGGACTGGCAGGACTTGTGGTGCTCCGAAGGCTTCTACCAGATCGACCCCGTGCAGCAACTGGCTGTTTCCGCCATCGCGCCGTTCGTTTGGTCATACCTGCCCAAGGGCGAGACCGTCCTGCAGCGCCTGATCGATCGTCGCCATGCGCCGGTGGTCGGTTACCTGCTCGATGCGCAGCTGACCTGTGGCGTCACCGTGCCCCTCCACCTGCCACGCGGTGGGCTGGCGACCCTGACCGGCTTGCGGCCCCAGGCCAGTCAAAGTGATCTGGACGATGCCCGGCAAAACCTCACCAACTTCAGCCTGATCGCCCATGCCTTCCAGGAGGCTGCCTATCCCTTGCTGGGCAAGGAGGCTGCCACCGGCGCCATCCGCCTGACTCGCCGTGAGCTCGAGTGCCTGCGCTGGGCTGCCGAAGGCCTGACTGCAGCGCAGATCGCCGAGCGACTCAGCCGCTCCCTGGCCACCGTCTCCCTGCACCTGACCTCGTCCATGCATAAGCTGGGCGCGAAGAACCGGGTCCAGGCGGTCGCCCGGGCGGTGCACTACCGTCTGCTTGACAACTGAGGGGTAAAAAAATCCGAAAAACCTAGAGAACTCTCTAGTTATGCCTCGTCGCGCGTCGGGATATGGTGTGCTCCACGATTCGCATGGAGCCGGATGAAATGGAACTCATCAAATCGCGTGAAGGTTTTGCCCCGTTCGGCGACTATCAGACCTGGTACCGCATTACGGGCGACCTGGATTGTGGTCGCACCCCGCTGATCATCCTGCACGGCGGGCCGGGTTGTACTCACGATTATGTTGATGCCTACAAGGATGTCTCGGCCGGTGGCTATCCCGTCATCCACTATGACCAGTTGGGCAATGGGCGTTCGACTCATTTGCCGCACATGCCGCCGTCGTTCTGGACCGTGAAGCTGTTCCTGGAGGAGCTCGACAATCTGCTCGAACACCTGGGTATCGGCGATCGCTACGCCCTGCTTGGCCAGTCCTGGGGTGGCATGCTGGCCAGCGAACACGCGGTACGGTGCCCGGCGGGCCTGCGTTGCCTGGTGATCGCCAACTCGCCGGCAGACATGCGCACCTGGGTCAGGGAGGCCAATCGCCTGCGCGAGGAGCTTCCCGAGGACGTGCAGGCCACACTGCTGCGCCATGAAGCTGTGGGTGACTACACCGCTGCCGACTACATCGCCGCCACCCGGGTGTTCTACAACCGTCACGTGTGCCGCCTGAACCCCTGGCCGGACGAGGTGGCCCGCACCTTCGCCCAGGTCGATGCCGATCCGACCGTGTACCACGCCATGACCGGGCCCAACGAGTTCCACATCATTGGTAGCACCAAGGACTGGACCATCGTTGACCGTCTGCCGCAGATCAACGTGCCGAGCCTGCTGATATCTGGACGCTATGACGAAGCCACACCGCTGGTGGTCAAACCGTACCTGGACCTGATCCCGGGCATCCGCTGGGCCTTGTTCGAGAACTCCAGCCACATGCCTCACGTGGAGGAGCGGGTGGGCTGCATGGGGACGGTGGTCAAGTTCCTCGACGAGAACCTGTAGCGTTGCGCAATACTCAAACCGATCCCGTGGCGAGGGCGCTTGCTCCCGCTGGCCTGCCAAGCAGGCCCCTCGCCTCGGGTCCAGCGGTGTTTGGGCTCGCGTAAGCGCTGGTTCAGTTTGCATTTGCGTTGAAAGTGCGACCGTTCATGCATATTTATGCAAAACAGCATTTGTCTTCTGCGTGAAGAACAAGCACTATGCGCGTTATGCAAAAACGCAACGTTTCTACCGTATTAAGAGCATTGCTCGATCAGCACGGGATCTCCCCCACGGAGCTTCACCGTCGTACCGGCGTGCCTCAATCCACCCTCTCGCGGATCCTCAGCGGCAAGATCGTCGACCCTTCGGATAAACACATCTCGAAGATTGCCGAGTACTTTGCCGTGAGCACCGACCAGTTGCGCGGGCGCGCCGATGTTGCGCCTGCCGGCAACAGCCGCCGCGACGAGCCGCATTCCGAGCTCAAGGACATAAGCCTGTGGGACGACGACACCCCCGTTGAAGAAGACGAGGTGTCGGTCCCTTTTCTGCGTGAGGTTGAATTGGCTGCTGGATCAGGAAGATTCGTCATCGAGGAAAGCGAGCGCTCCAGCCTGCGCTTTGGCAAGCGCAGCCTGCGTCATAACGGCGTGCAGTTCGACCAGGCCAAATGCGTGACGGTGCGCGGCAACAGCATGTTACCGGTGCTGCGCGACGGGGCCACGGTCGGGGTGAACGCGGGCAAATGCGGGATCGGCGACATTGTCGACGGTGACCTCTATGCCATCAATCACAACGGCCAGTTGCGGGTGAAGCAGCTTTATCGCCTACCCACCGGCATCCGCCTGCGCAGCTTCAACCGCGATGAACATCCGGATGAAGACTACAGCTTCCAGGAAATGCAGGATGAACAGATCGTCATCCTCGGTCATGTCTTCTGGTGGGGCATGTACGCCCGCTAACCCTTCCGCTGTCAGATAAAACCCGCCGATGTGCGTAATGCTGTTCACTTAAGCGGAGCGGCCTTACGATCTACCGGATACCGAGTTTTGGAAATCTTCACTGTCCTCGGCCGCCCTGGCCTTGGA
>NZ_VIUG01000061.1:0-12636 GCF_007828255.1 Pseudomonas sp. SJZ078
AACGATTACCGGTCGCCGGTCGTCAGGGAAAGACTGGCGGCGTGAACCTTAAATGGTGTCCAAGAATACTTGACCAGTTCAAGCCCGCTCCCACATTGGTGCCTGACTTATCCTGAAGACCGCCGATTTACCGTTTTTTTCACATGCCATCCGGATAATTCCGAAGAATGCGGCATCTGAGCCAGCCATTCCCCAGCCCGAATCCCCGGAACGCAATTACCGATGGCCAAGACCCAAGTACTGCCCCACGCCAAATCTGCCCCCCGCTCCCGCTTTGCCCTGCCTTGGTATGTCTGGTCGCTGCTGGCCGTGGCCGCCTATGGGTTGGCGTTTGCGATGCATTGGGATGACCGGGGCCGACTTTGGGTTGCGGAACACTTTCAAAGCCCCGCTCAGCGCCAGGAAAGCGTCTGGCTACCGGACTATACGGCGGTGATCGATGCCAAGCCGCTCCCGGGCATGGAGAAGGATGAAGCGTCCGATGTGACCTACAACCCACAGACCAAGACCCTGTTTGCCGTCATGGGCAAGAACCCGTTCCTGGTGGAGCTGACCTTGCAGGGCGATGTGCTGCGCAAGATGCCTTTGGTGGGCTGGAGCAATCCGGAAGGGGTGTCTTTCATGGAGAACGGACTGCTGGCCATTACCGACGAGCGAAGCCACACGCTGTCGATCGTCCATGTCGACGCCAATACGCACGAACTGAAAAAGAGCGATTCCCCTCTCTACGATCTTGGCCCTTCAAAGAACCAGAACAAGGGCTTCGAAGCGGTTGTCTGGGACCCACGCAACCAGCAACTGGTGCTGGGCGAAGAACGTCCGCCAACATTGTTCACCTGGAAAAGCGATGGCAGCCTTTTGCTCAAGGGCGACAAACAGATCCATGTCAGCAATGAACTGGACCTGCGCAACCTCTCGGCCCTGGCGATAGACCCTCGAACCGGCCACATGCTGGTGCTTTCGGCCGATTCGCACCTTTTGCTGGAACTTGATGAAAAAGGCCAGCAGGTCAGTTTCATGACCTTGCTGGGCGGCTTCAACGGCCTGAAGGGCACCATCCCTCGCGCCGAAGGTGTCACCATGGATGAAGCCGGCAATGTGTACATGGTCAGCGAGCCAAACCTGTTCTATCGTTTCGAGAAACAACGCTGACAGCGCAACTCTGTAAGGCAATTCCTCCTTCGCTGTAGGGTGTGGCACACAGCCATTAAGCTTCAGTTCAGGCAGTCGTGGTATTTCCAACCACCTGTTCTTACCCGAGCCCACCCCATGCGTCGACTTGCCCGCCCCCAACCCTTGATCCTGATGTTACTGGCAATCGCCCTGATCGTCCTGATTGCGGCGGGCCAGTATCTGCGCCTGTTCGAACGGGCCTGGTTCAACTTCAATACACTCTGGCAACCCACCAACGAGCAGGCCATCGCCCTGGACCAGTACCGGGTCACGATGGAGGCCCAGGTGATCGAAGGCCTCGACGACGTGTCGGCACTGACGTTCGATCCGGTACGCAAGAGCCTGTTCACCGTCACCAACAAGAATGCCGAACTGATCGAGCTGTCACTGGACGGCAAGATCCTGCGCCGCGTGGCACTGATCGGTTTCGGCGATCCGGAAGCCGTGGAATTCATCAGCGAGAACATCTACGTCATCAGTGACGAGCGCCAGCAGCGGCTGATCAAGATTCACCTGGACGAAGACACCCGGTTTCTCGACGCGGCCGACGCCGAACAAATGACCCTCGGCGTGCATATGAGCAAGAATAAAGGATTCGAGGGATTGGCCTACGACTCAGTGGGCAAGCGGCTGTTCGTAGCGAAGGAGCGCGACCCGATGCTGATTTATGAAGTGCAGGGCTTTCCCCATCACAATTCGGAAAAGTCTTACGCAGTCCACGTCATCAACAACCCCAAGCGCGATGCCGGACTGTTCGTGCGGGATCTGTCGAGCCTGCAATACGATGAGCGCAGCGGCCACTTGCTGGCATTGTCTGATGAGTCGCGGTTGATCATCGAACTGGATATCGACGGGAAGCCCCTGAGTACCCTGTCATTGAGCAAAGGTCGTCAGGGACTGCAGAAAAATGTGCCACAGGCCGAAGGCATTGCCATGGACGATGACGGCACCCTTTATCTGGTGAGCGAGCCGAATCTGTTCTATGTGTTCAAGAAACCACAGCCCTGAACCACCAGAACCCATGTGGGAGCGGGCTTGCTCGCGAATGCGGTGGGTCATTCAACGGGTAAATGACTGATCTAATGCATTCGCGAGCAAGCCCGCTCCCACAGGAAAAGGTACCAGGCACCTGTCACCGATTCATTCGGCCCGCAGGGTCTTCACCCCTTCCGCCGTGCCCAGCAACAGCACATCCGCCGGACGGGCAGCGAACAAACCGTTGGTGACCACGCCGACGATGGCGTTGATCTGGCTTTCCAGTTCCGTCGGGTTGGTGATTTGCAGGTTATGCACGTCCAGGATGATATTGCCGTTATCGGTCAGCACGCCCTCGCGATACACAGGGTCGCCGCCCAGCTTCACCAGCTGGCGAGCCACGTGGCTGCGAGCCATCGGAATGACTTCGACCGGTAGCGGGAACGCGCCAAGCACCGGCACCAGTTTGCTGGCGTCGGCGATGCAGATGAAGGTCTTGGCCACCGCTGCGACGATCTTCTCGCGGGTCAGGGCTGCACCACCGCCTTTGATCAGGTTCAGGTGTGCGTCGCTTTCGTCGGCGCCGTCGATGTAGAACTCCAGGTCGCTCACGGTGTTGAGCTCATATACCGGGATCCCGTGGCCCTTCAGCCGTGCGGCGGTGGCTTCGGAGCTGGCAACCGCCCCGTCGAAGGCACCCTTATGCTGCGCCAACGCATCGATGAAGCAATTGGCCGTGGAGCCGGTGCCGACCCCGACGATGCTCTTGTCATCCAGTTGCGGAAGGATGAGGTCGACGGCGGCCTGGGCCACGGCCTGTTTGAGTTGATCCTGGGTCATGCGGGCTCCGAAAACGGGCAGGGAGTAAAGAGGGGCGCGAGTATAACCCAACAAAACCTCGGGATTCGTGTGGTCGCCCGGCCAAAAGCCGGGTTAGACTCCCTGACCCTGCCCAACCCGCCCAGTGATGCTTTCCGATGCTCGAACAGTACGTCAAAAAGATCCTCACCTCGCGCGTCTACGACGTCGCCGTAGAAACCCCGCTGCAGACCGCTCGACAGCTTTCCGAGCGACTGGGCAACAACATCTGGCTCAAACGCGAAGACTTGCAGCCGGTGTTCTCATTCAAGATCCGCGGGGCGTACAACAAGCTGACCCAGCTCAGCGATGAAGAACGTTCACGGGGCGTGGTCACGGCGTCGGCGGGCAACCATGCCCAGGGCCTGGCCCTGGCCGCCAAGGTCCTGGGTGTGAAAGCTACCATCGTGATGCCCAAGACCACCCCGGAAATCAAGGTCGAAGGCGTGCGCTCCCGTGGCGGCAAAGTGGTGTTGCATGGCGACTCGTTCCCCGAGGCCCTGGCCTATTCGCTGAAACTGGTCGATGAAAAGGGTTACGTCTATATCCATCCCTACGACGACCCCCACACCATTGCCGGGCAGGGCACGGTGGCAATGGAAATCCTGCGTCAGCATCCAGGGCACCTGGATGCGATCTTCGTTCCGGTGGGCGGTGGCGGACTGATTGCCGGGATCGCGGCCTACGTGAAGTACCTGCGCCCTGAAATCAAGGTCATCGGTGTCGAACCCGATGACTCCAACTGCCTGCAGGCCGCCATGGCCGCTGGCGAGCGGGTGGTATTGCCCAGCGTCGGGCTGTTTGCCGATGGCGTCGCCGTGGCGCAGATCGGCCAGCACACCTTTGATATCTGCAAGCACCACGTTGATGAAGTCATTACCGTCAGCACCGACGAGATCTGCGCCGCAATCAAGGACATCTACGACGATACCCGCTCGATCACCGAACCTGCCGGCGCCCTGGGTGTGGCCGGGATCAAGAAATACGTCGAGTCACGGGGCATCAGCGGCCAGACCCTGGTGGCCATCGATTCCGGTGCCAACGTCAACTTCGACCGCCTGCGCCATGTGGCCGAGCGCGCCGAGCTGGGCGAAGGGCGCGAAGCAATCATCGCGGTCACCATTCCCGAGCAACCCGGCAGCTTCAAGGCGTTCTGCGAAGCCGTCGGCAAGCGTCAGATCACCGAATTCAACTACCGCTACAACACCGGCAGCGAGGCGCACATCTTCGTGGGCGTGCAGACGCACCCGGAAAACGATCCACGCAGCGCACTGATCGCCAGCCTCACCGAGCAAGGTTTCCCGGTATTGGACCTGACCGACAACGAACTGGCCAAGCTGCATATCCGCCATATGGTCGGCGGACACGCGGCCCACGTCATCGACGAGGTGGTGCTGCGCTTCGAATTTCCCGAGCGTCCGGGCGCGCTGTTCAACTTCCTCAACAAGCTGGGCGGACGCTGGAACATTTCGATGTTCCACTATCGCAACCATGGCGCGGCGGACGGCCGTGTGGTCGCCGGTTTGCAAGTGCCCCACGATGAGCGCCACCTGGTGCCGGCCGCCCTCGAAGAGATCGGCTATCCGTACTGGGATGAAAGCGATAACCCGGCGTACCAGTTGTTCCTGGGTTAACAAAGGCTAGGCTGTTGGGCACGGCTCAAGGAAATCGAACAATGGAAACGTTGACTGCGCTGAAGATCGCTCACGTCCTGGCCACTGCCCTGCTGCTGGTGGGCGCTTTGGGGCTGGCTGTCTGGGTTTGGCGGACATGCCGCCACGGCGACGACACAGCCCCTGCCCGCTTACTGCAACGCCCACGGGTGTTTGTCTGGCTGGTGATGGTGCTTGCCCTGGCGAGCCTGCCCTTTACGGGCTGGTGGATGGTTCATCAGGTCGGCTGGCCGCTGGGACAGACCTGGCTGCTGGCTTCCAGCATCCTCTACACCCTGGCGGCGCTGACGGGGTTCTGGCTGTTGGTGCGTCTGAACAAGCGGCGCAAGCTGCCGACGGCGGGCAACGGTACCTTTACCTTGGCCTTGGCGCTGTTCAGCTTTATCTGCCTGATCGCCATTGCCGGATTGATGGGTGCCAAGCCGGTTTAGGCCTGGAACCGAGTCGACTTCATCGCGAGCAGGCTCGCTCCCACAGGGGAAACGCGTTCCATTGTGGGAGCGAGCCTGCTCGCGATGACGATTTCAGTCGCGCAGACTGATCACCGGCCAACCGCGCTTCTGCGCCTCAGCCCGCAGGTTCGGGTCCGGATCCACTGCCACCGGATGCGTAACTGCCTCCAGCAACGGCAAGTCGTTCATCGAATCGCTGTAGAAATAGCTGTCTTCGAGGGAATACCCGGTTTCTTCCAGCCAGCGGTTCAGGCGGGTCACCTTGCCCTCGCGGAAGCAGGGAATGTCGGTGCTGCGCCCACTGTAGCGGCCATCGATCATCTCGCACTCGGTGGCGATCAGGGTTTCGACCCCCAGGCGCTCGGCAATCGGGGCGGTGACGAAGCGATTGGTAGCGGTAATGATCACCAGCTTGTCGCCAGCGTCACGGTGCTTCTTCAACAGTTCGATGGCCTGGGGCAACACGATGGGCTCGATGCAATCGCGCATGTAGTCCAGATGCCATTGGGCCAGCACTTCCATTTCGGTGCGACCGAGGATTTCCAGGCAAAAGTTCAGGTAGGCGGCGTTGTCGAGCTTGCCGGCCAGGTAATCCTGGTAGAACTCATCGTTGCGTGCCTTGTACGCGACGGCGTCCAGGAAGCCACGCTCACACAGGTAATCGCCCCAGGCGTGATCGCTGTCGCCGCCCAACAGGGTGTTGTCCAGGTCGAATAAGGCCAGCCGCATTGCAGTTACTCGCTGAAAATTCTGAAGAAAGGCGCTCAGAATACGGACTTTTCACAAGAGTGCACATAACCTGGGCGGGCTCGTTGCTGCTTTCACAACCTTTGTGGAACAATGCGGCGACATGCGCTTGCGAGGTTGTTGCCGTGATCGATCCCGATGGTTTCCGACCCAATGTGGGAATCATTCTTACGAATGATGCCGGGCAGGTGCTATGGGCTCGCCGTATCAATCAAGACGCCTGGCAGTTTCCTCAAGGCGGGATCAACCCGCAGGAGACGCCGGAAGAGGCTTTGTACCGCGAGTTGAACGAAGAAGTGGGGCTGGAGCGCGAAGATGTTGAAATACTCGCCTGCACTCGCGGCTGGTTGCGCTATCGTTTGCCGCAACGCCTGGTCAGGACGCACAGCCAGCCGCTGTGCATCGGCCAGAAGCAGAAATGGTTTCTCTTGCGCCTGATCTCCAACGAGCAGCGGGTGCGGATGGATTTGACCGGTAAACCGGAGTTCGATGGCTGGCGCTGGGTCAGCTATTGGTATCCGTTGGGCCAGGTGGTGACATTCAAGCGCGAAGTGTATCGACGCGCTCTCAAAGAGCTTGCCCCGCGCCTGCTGACGCGCGACTGACGACGGAGTTCGACCCCGAGCCATGCTCAATACGCTGCGCAAGATCGTCCAGGAAGTTAACTCCGCCAAGGATCTCAAGGCGGCGTTGGGGATTATTGTATTGCGCGTCAAAGAGGCCATGGGCAGCCAGGTCTGCTCGGTCTACCTGCTGGACCCCGAGACCAACCGTTTCGTGCTGATGGCCACCGAGGGCTTGAACAAGCGCTCCATTGGCAAGGTCAGCATGGCCCCCAATGAAGGCCTGGTCGGCCTGGTCGGCACGCGCGAAGAACCCCTGAACCTCGAAAACGCCGCGGACCACCCGCGCTACCGCTACTTCGCCGAAACGGGTGAAGAGCGTTATGCCTCGTTCCTCGGCGCACCGATCATCCACCACCGCCGCGTCGTCGGCGTGTTGGTCATCCAGCAAAAGGAGCGCCGCCAGTTCGACGAAGGTGAAGAAGCCTTCCTCGTGACCATGAGCGCGCAACTGGCCGGGGTCATCGCCCACGCCGAGGCCACCGGCTCGATCAGCGGCCTGGGCCGCCAGGGCAAGGGCATCCAGGAAGCCAAGTTCGTCGGCGTGCCGGGCTCGCCAGGCGCGGCCGTGGGCACGGCGGTGGTCATGTTGCCGCCGGCCGACCTCGACGTGGTGCCGGATAAAGCCATCAGCGACATCGACGCCGAACTGGGGCTGTTCAAGACCGCCATCGAAGGGGTGCGCGCCGACATGCGCGCCCTGTCGGCCAAACTGGCGACGCAACTGCGCCCCGAAGAACGCGCGCTGTTCGACGTCTACCTGATGATGCTCGACGACGCCTCCTTGGGCAGCGAAGTGACCACAGTCATCAAGACCGGCCAATGGGCCCAGGGGGCGTTGCGCCAGGTGGTGACCGACCACGTCAACCGTTTCGAACTGATGGATGACGCCTACCTGCGCGAGCGCGCCTCGGACGTCAAGGACCTCGGCCGCCGCCTGCTGGCCTACTTGCAGCAGGAGCGCCAGCAGACCCTGGTCTACCCCGACAACACCATCCTGGTCAGCGAGGAGTTGACCCCGGCCATGCTCGGCGAGGTGCCCGAGGGCAAGCTGGCGGGGCTGGTCTCGGTATTGGGTTCGGGCAACTCCCACGTCGCGATTCTCGCCCGAGCGATGGGCATCCCCACGGTGATGGGCCTGGTGGACCTGCCGTACTCCAAGGTCGACGGCATCCAGATGATCGTCGACGGCTACCATGGCGAGGTCTACACCAACCCCAGCGACGTCCTGCGCAAGCAGTTCGCCGATGTGGTGGAGGAAGAAAAACAACTGTCCCTGGGCCTCGATGCGCTGAGGGACCTGCCCTGCGTGACGCCCGACGGCCATCGCATGCCGCTGTGGGTCAACACCGGCCTGCTGGCCGACGTGGCCCGGGCGCAGAAACGCGGCGCCGAGGGTGTGGGCCTGTACCGCACCGAAGTGCCGTTCATGATCAACCAGCGTTTCCCCAGCGAAAAGGAACAACTGGCGATCTATCGCGAGCAACTGGCAGCGTTCCATCCGCAACCGGTGACCATGCGCAGCCTGGACATCGGCGGCGACAAAGCCTTGTCCTACTTCCCGATCAAGGAAGAAAACCCCTTCCTGGGTTGGCGCGGGATTCGCGTGACGCTCGACCATCCGGAAATCTTCCTGGTCCAGGCCCGCGCCATGCTCAAGGCCAGCGAAGGGCTGAACAACCTGCGCATCCTGTTGCCGATGATCTCCGGCACCCATGAGTTGGAAGAAGCCCTGCACCTGATCCACCGGGCCTGGGGCGAAGTGCGTGACGAAGGCACCGACGTGCCGATGCCGCCAGTTGGCGTCATGATCGAGATCCCGGCAGCGGTGTACCAGACCAAGGAACTGGCGCGGCAGGTGGACTTCCTCTCGGTCGGCTCCAACGACCTGACGCAGTACCTGCTGGCCGTGGACCGCAACAATCCACGGGTGGCCGACCTGTACGACTATCTGCACCCAGCCGTGCTGCAAGCCTTGCAGAACGTAGTGCGCGACGCCCATGCCGAAGGCAAGCCGGTGAGTATCTGCGGTGAAATGGCCGGTGATCCGGCGGCGGCAGTACTGTTGATGGCGATGGGCTTCGACAGCTTGTCGATGAACGCCACCAACCTGCCGAAAGTGAAATGGATGCTGCGCCAGATCAACCTGAGCAAGGCCCAGGAGCTGCTGGCGGAGGTGATGACCATCGATAATCCGCAGGTCATCCATAGCTCGCTGCAACTGGCGCTGAAGAACCTTGGACTGGCGCGGATGATCAATCCGGCTTCGAACAAGACGCTTTAGCCGGAGGCCTCATCGCGAGCAGGCTCGCTCCCACAGGGGATTTGTGTCGTTTACAAAGCCTTTTGTGGGAGCGAGCCTGCTCGCGATGAGGCCAGCACCATCAGCGCAAAACTAAACCCTGACCTCCACCTCCCCCAAATGCCCCCCATGCGGCCCGAAGCTGCGCTCGACTATATGCCGCGTCCCATCGGCATGGACGATCAACGCCGTGCTCGCCCGCGTCCCATACGCCGGGCTGGCAATGAACACACTCGACAGCAAGGTCTCGGTCGCCAGTCCTACGCCGGTGTCTGGCAAGTCCGCCACCGGGGCCGGTTGCGGGTCGTTGAGCAGCGCCAGCAGGGCCTGTGGCTGCGGATCGGCCAGCACCTCGCCCAGTGCCCTGCGGGCCTTGAGCAGTTTCGGCCACGGCGTGTTCAGCCCGGCATTCGATAAGCCGTAGACGCCTTCGGCCAATCGCTGTGGCCGGACATCGCGGGCGTTGTAGTGCCACAGCTCGCTGCCATCACCGAGCAGCAGGTTGAACCCGCCGTACTCGCCGGCACGAGGCACGATTTCGCTCAGGTAATCACCAATCGACAGATTCCCGCTCAGAAACCGCGCCACCAACTCGCCCCGCGACTTGAACGCCGGCAGTTGGCCTGGATCACGGATATTCGTCAGGGCCGCAAAGCGACCATCCGCACCGATACCGAGCCAGGTGCCGCCGGCTTCCAGGTCGCGACCGGCGTAGACCTGGGGAGCGTCGGGCCACTGGGCCAAGGGCAGGGTCGGGCGCGCGTAGAACTCGTCGCGGTTGGCCGCCACGATCAGCGGTTGGGCGTGACCGGGTCGCCAGGCAAATACGATCAGGCACATCAGGTAGTCCCGTTAACGATGCCAAACAGCTCAAAGGATAAATCGAATGCGCCTCTTTTGTGGCAAAAGGGTTTATCCGCGCAAAAGGATGTACCTGCTAATGAGCACTGTCTCCCGGCATCCATCGCCTTCAGTAGAGCCCAAGGCCATGGATCCGTTACCATGCCGCTCTTGTTTCGGGGATGGGCGGGGGGACGCTGGTGGAATTCGTGATCTATCTGCTGCTCGGCGCCTGCGCCGGGGTGCTGGCCGGGTTGTTTGGCGTGGGTGGCGGGATGATCATAGTCCCGGTGCTGGTGTTCAGCTTCACCCTGCAGGGTTTCGACCCGCAGGTATTGACGCACCTGGCCGTCGGCACGTCCCTGGCGTCGATCATCTTCACCTCGATCAATGCCGTACGTGAGCATCAGCGCAAAGGCGCGGTACGCTGGCCGATCTTCACCTGGATGACCGTCGGGATCCTGATCGGGGCCGGTTTCGGTGCAGTCACCGCCGAGGCGATTTCCGGCCCGCACCTGCAAAAGATCATCGGCGTGTTCGCCATGATCGTCGCCGCGCAGCTGGCCCTGGATTTCAAGCCCAAGGCCAGCCGCACGGTGCCTGGCAAGGCCGGGTTGACCCTGGCCGGCACGGTCGTCGGCTGGGCCTCGGCGATTTTCGGCATCGGCGGCGGTTCGCTCACCGTACCGTTCCTGACCTGGCGCAGCGTGCCCATGCAGCAGGCAGTGGCCACCTCGTCGGCCTGCGGCTTGCCGATCGCCCTGGTCAGTGCATTAAGTTTCATGATTCTGGGCTGGCACGATCCGCTGTTGCCGGCCCATAGTCTCGGTTTTGTGTATTTGCCGGCGCTGCTGGGCATCGCCCTGACGAGCATGGTCTTCGCCCGCGTTGGCGCACGACTGGCCCATCGCCTGTCGCCGCGCTTGCTCAAGCGGCTGTTCGCGGCTTTGCTGTTCAGCGTGGGCTTGAGCTTCCTGCTCTGACGCAATCCTGGCTTAATCCCAGAGTGACAGGGTCACTCAAGTATTTTTGACGTTTACGAGGAATATCAATGCTGCCTTACCCGCAGATCGATCCGGTGGCCCTGGCTATCGGCCCGCTGAAAATCCACTGGTACGGTCTGATGTACCTGGTCGGCATCGGCGGTGCCTGGCTGCTGGCGTCGCGACGGCTCAACCGTTTCGACCCGACCTGGAACAAGGAAAAGCTCTCCGACCTGGTGTTCTGGCTGTCCATGGGCGTGATCGTCGGCGGACGCCTGGGTTATGTGCTGTTCTATGACCTGAGCGCCTACCTGGCGAATCCAACGCTGATCTTCGAGGTCTGGAAGGGCGGCATGTCGTTCCACGGTGGCTTCATCGGCGTGATGCTGGCGGCGGTGTGGTTCGGCAAGCGCAACAACAAGTCGTTCTTCGAGCTTATGGACTTCGTCGCGCCGATGGTGCCGATCGGCCTGGGCGCCGGGCGCATCGGCAACTTCATCAACGCCGAATTGTGGGGCAAGCCGACCGACGTGCCGTGGGCAATGATCTTCCCGCCGTTCAGCGATCCGGCGCAGTTGCCGCGCCATCCGTCGCAGTTGTACCAGTTCGCCCTTGAAGGCGTGGCACTATTCCTGATTCTCTGGCTGTTCTCGCGCAAGCCGCGGCCGACCATGGCAGTGTCCGGGATGTTCGCGCTGTTCTACGGCATCTTCCGCTTCATCGTTGAGTTCGTCCGCGTACCGGACGCCCAGCTTGGCTATCTGGCATGGAACTGGCTGACCATGGGCCAGGTGTTGTGCCTGCCGATGATCGTCGGTGGTCTGGTGCTGATCTGGCTGGCTTATCATCGTGCGCCGGCTGCGGCGGCCAAGGCTTAAAATTCGAAACCCGAGGCGCAGGCCTCGGGCTCAAGGACACAGGTAATTCATGAAGCAATATCTCGAGCTGGTGGCGGACGTCATCGAGAACGGCACCCGGCAAGCCAACCGAACCGGTGTCAATACCATTAGCCTCCCTGGCGCCATGTTGCGCTATGACCTGAAGAAAGGCTTCCCAGCCATCACCACCCGCAAACTGGCTTTCAAATCGGCCATCGGCGAGATGTGCGGTTTTCTCCGTGGCGTCAACAACGCCGCCGAATTCCGTGCCCTGGGTTGCAAGGTATGGGACCAGAACGCCAACGAAAACACCCAGTGGCTGGCCAACCCGTTCCGCCAGGGCGAGGATGACCTGGGGGAGATCTACGGCGTGCAATGGCGCAAGTGGCCGGCCTACAAGCAGGTCCCCGTGAGCAACCCGGCGGCCATCGAGCAGACCCTGGCCCAGGGCTACCGGCAGATCGCCGAAGGTGAGGAAAACGGCCAGGCCTATGTGGTGCTGTACAAGGCTATCGACCAGGTTCGCCAGTGTGTCGATACCATCATCAAGGACCCGGGCAGCCGGCGCATCCTGTTCCACGGCTGGAACTGCGCCCAGCTCGATGAAATGGCCTTGCCGCCGTGCCATCTGCTGTATCAGTTCCACCCGAATGTCGAGACCAAGGAAATTTCCCTGACCCTCTACATCCGCTCCAACGACCTGGGCCTGGGCACGCCGTTCAACCTCACCGAAGGCGCCGCTCTGCTGAGCCTGATCGGTCGCCTGACCGGCTACACGCCGCGCTGGTTCACCTATTTCATCGGTGACGCCCACGTCTACGAAAACCACCTGGACATGCTCAAGGAACAACTCACCCGCAAGCCGTTCCCGATGCCAAGGCTGGTGATTTCCGAGCGGGTACCGGAGTTCGCCAAGACCGGCTTGTACCAGCCCGAGTGGCTTGAGCTGGTGGAGCCAAGCGACTTCTCCCTGGAAGGCTACCAGCACCATGCGCCGATGACTGCGCCGATGGCGGTCTGAAGCACACCGCTACCCATCTCTGTGGGAGCAACTGTCTTGGATGATTTATTTAGCCATTCTTTTTCAAGGCAGCAAAAGCTCTCACAGCTCTTGGCAGTGCAGATATCTGGA
>NZ_VIUG01000062.1:0-12172 GCF_007828255.1 Pseudomonas sp. SJZ078
TCAGCGAGAGAAGCTTAAAGCCGCGCTGGTCAAGCATCACAAGGCATCGCGGGCTTCTGCGGGAGCGAGGACTTTGGCGAAGGAGCTGCAAGAGAAAGGGCATCGCATCGGCCGGTACTTGGCTCGCAGTTTGATGCGCGAAGCGGGGATCGCCAGCCGCCAGCGCCGACGCCATAAGTACAAATCGCCCGGCGTGGAAGCTTTGGTGGCACCGCACGTGCTCAAGCGTAAGTTTGATGTCACGGCGGTCAATCAGGTGTGGTGTGGCGACGTGACGTACCTCAAGGTCGGCAAGCGATGGCTGTATTTCGCTGCGATTCTGGATCTGTTCGCCCGTCGGATCGTAGGCTGGTCGTTTTCGATGATTTCCGATGCCACGCTGACCTGCGAGGCTTTGCGGATGGCGGTTGAGCTCAGAGGTCGTCCTAAAGAGGTGCTGTTTCATTCAGACCAAGGCTGTCAGTACACCAGTCATAAGTTTAGGAATGAGCTGCTGGCGCATGGCGTGCGGCAAAGCATGAGCCGTAAAGGCGAATGCTGGGATAACGCTCCGATGGAGCGCTTCTTCGGAAGTTTGAAATCAGAGTGGGTGCCCGAGACGGGTTACGCATCAGAACATGAGGCCCGAGCGGACGTGCAGCGTTATGTGTCGCGCTACAACATCACCAGGCCTCACAGTTATAACGATTACCGGTCGCCGGTCGTCAGGGAAAGACTGGCGGCGTGAACCTTAAATGGTGTCCAAGAATACTTGACCAGTTCAAGCCCGCTCCCACAAGGACGGCGCACACCTGTCAGGCAATTTGCGCCTTCGAAGCCAAGTCATCAAAGGTAAACTCATCCAGCGCATCTTCCTGCTCATCCAGCACCTGACGCGGATGATCATTACCGGGAATGCTGCTATCGATCAGGCTCAACAAGCGCGAACCCCGCATCGTCAGCACGAAATTCTCGCCATTGCCGCCCTCTTCCTCCGGGCGAGGCTCAATGAAGCCACGCTCCAGCAGCAACTTCTCGTACTCCCCGGCGACCGCCTTCAGATGATCGAGGTTCTCTGTCTCCTCGCCTGCGGCCGCTTTCGCCGCCACATACTCCTCCGCATAAGGCCGAGGCGTGAAACTGTGGCCCGCGCCATTCTGCACTTCGTGCAACAACTTTTCGATCAAATCCCAGTTATAAGTCGCCATCCTGATCCATCCTCCAAAGAGTGAGATGCCTACTCAACCTGTGACCGGAGCGCCACGCCACCGTTCAGCCAGGCTTCCGGGCGGACCGTCGCGTCAACCGACCAACGGTCTGTCGAATTCATCCAGGGCCAGACGACCACTTGTTGAAACGCCCTGCCTCCAGGAGAAATCACCATGAACGTAGAGAACCATCCAGTCGTCTCGCGGGAAGAATGGCTCAAGGCCCGCCAGCAACACCTGGCCCACGAAAAAGCCTTCACCCGTGAACGGGACAAACTCAGCGCCGAACGCCGCGCCCTGCCGTGGGTCAAGATCGACAAACCCTACCGTTTCCAGGGGCCGAACGGCGAACTCAGCCTGGCCGATCTGTTCGGCGGCCGCAGCCAACTGATCGTCTACCACTTCATGTTCGGCCCCGGCTGGACAGAAGGCTGCCAAGGCTGCTCCTTCCTCTGCGACCACATCGACGGAGCCAACCAACACCTGGCCCACCACGACGTCGCTGTAGTAGCCGTCTCCCGCGCCCCGTTCGCCGAATTCCAACCGTTCAAACGCCGCATGGGCTGGGCCTTCGACTGGGTCTCCTCAAACGGTTGCGACTTCAACTACGACTTCGGCGTCAGCTTCAAAACCGAAGACACCGCCGCCGGAAAAGCCACCTACAACTACGAAAAAACCGACACCGCCGAAGGCGAACTCCCAGGTTTGAGCGTCTTCTACCGCAACGAGGCCGGCGAAATATTTCACACCTACTCCACCTATGCCCGAGGTCTGGACATGCTGGTCGGGACTTACCACTACCTCGACCTCGCGCCGAAGGGGCGTAATGAGGACGAAATCATGGATTGGGTACGGCATCACGATAAATACGAGGACGCCAAGCCTCACAGTTGCTGCCACAGCTGATGCAGGGTGTTCACCTACCGCCCAGTCGAGCAAAGCTCCCCCTGTGGCGAGGGAGCTTGCTCCCGCTCGACTGCGCAGCAGGCGCCCACATTGCCTGACCTCGGGTGCGATATGATTGGGAGACGGTTGCGGGCGCAAGCGGCGGAGTAATGAAAACGGGCGACTTGAGAGTCGCCCGTTTCACGTTTCAACAAAAAACGTTGCCGTCAAAAGACACAATTGAACCAAGTAAGCAGGGCCGGATAGCAGCCAATCCTGTAGACAAGGGAGCAACTCATCCAACCTGAGCTGATCATGCAAAAGTGAGCTTTCCTACTTGCTGCAAATCGACGTGTTGACGAGCAATCCACAGATCGTAAGCATCTTGCATAGCCAGCCAGCTTTCCGGCGAGCGGCCGAGCGCGACCGACAGTCGCAGCGACATTTCAGGCGAAACGCGACTGGCCCTCTTCAAGACACGGCTCAAAGTCGAGGGCGCTACACCAAGCTTTTCAGCCAGTTCTCGACCGCTGATACCGTTGGGTTCCAGATAGATTTCGGTAATGAATTCACCGGGATGAGGTGGGTTGTGCATGTTCATCAATGGTAATCCTCATAGTCCAGTACATAAGCGTTTCCTTCGCGAAACTCGAACGTGAGCCGCCAGTTGCCATTCACCATGATCGACCAACGTCCGCGCTTTTCTCCCTTGAGCAGGTGCAAGCGAAAGCCCGGAATGTCCATATCATCAATGGTCATGGCTGTATCCAAGGCGGCTAGCTGCATTCGAAGCCTCTTGGCATGAGCTGGTTGTATGCCAGCTGTACTACCTGTTTCGAAGAGCCTACGTAGCCCCTTGTGCTGAAAAAACTTGATCATCGCGAAAGCCTACCATGTTGCGCAACACGCAACAAAAAAATCTTCCCGAAAGGCTCGTGAGATGAGTTCAACGATGAATGCCACATCAGGTAAGGGCGGAAACAGGTGGCTACGGAAGGATACGAATCTGACTTCATTCCGCTGCCCAGTGAATACCACTACGTCTATTTGCACTTTGGTCCAGCCGATGCCGGGTCCGGTGCTCCTCGTTGAGTCAGCTTATTAGCGGATCTATTAATTGGAAATCAGACACATCTCGGATAAAGGTGCGAAAATTCCGGTGCAGGCGAGCAAACTACTGTCCCCTTTTTGACAGTATCGTTGCGCGATGGGTGCGACGTGATGGATGTGATTGGACGACGGTTGCGAGCGCAGGCGGCGGAGTAATGAAAATGGGCGACCTGTTGGTCGCCCGTTTCGCATTTGTAAACTGAATCAGAGACTAGGTGCACTCGCAACAGGAACGCGCTGCTGAGGCTGAGTGGTGTCATAGACATGCAGTTCACAGCCCTGACCCACAAACTGAAACTCCGCCAGATAAACCTTACCTTTCTCCGGCGTGAACGTGGTGTTGATCGGCCCACAGCGGTAGCCACGGTTGATGCTCTCACCATTGGCGTAACCCGATACCTCGAATGGCTGATCGGGGTCAGCTTGTACTTCCAACTGAGGGAAGTGCTTCAAGGTCGCGCTGTGGGTCACTTCGTTAAGCTTGGCGATCCAGCCAAACACTTTGCCACGACCGGAATCCACTACGGTTCCCTGCACATCCAGGCGCTGGTCTGGGTCGTTGGCCCGTCTAATCGAAAACTCAACGGGGTATGTGGCGCCCGAAGCTTTCATGATGACTTTGGCTTGCTGTGCATCGACGGTTACCTTGTTTTGCTGGAGCTGGACGCCGTCGTTGAGCAGGCTGGGGGAAGAGTCTCGAACGTTGGATTTGCAGCCTGGTAGCGTCAAGATCAAACTCAATATAAGCAGTGTAGCTTTTTTCATCAACTCTCCTGACGTATTATTAATAGTTAAATAAGAATAATGAGAACCACATTCAATCGCACCCTCTCGATAAGGCATGGCTTAAGCCTGATGAATCGATACAACGGATTTAAAGATAGTTTGGAATTATTCAGGAACAGGCCACGACTAAAAGGCGAGTCGGCTTTAATCAACTCATATTCGCGACCCATTCTGCTAAAACTCCACCCCTCGATTGTTTACCCGCTAGTTATCGCTCAACCCGCACAAAATAATAAATCTGAAATCAGCATTTCTACACTGCTACCTTCTCCTGAATCGAGAACATCTTTAATAACAACCACCCCTTTAAAAAATCAAGCTCAACATCAAATCAATTGAGCTCACATTGCCTAGCTAAAACCTTTTCAGAGTCAGCTCGTTACTGAAGAGCCTTCCTTAGAACCTTACGAACAGAAGGTCTCAGCTCTTGCACAACAAACCGATCAACTAAATCATTATAAGCCATAGTTTCTCCATCAGTACGAGAGAGCCGTACTTGAAAATTTTTCTCAGTTGTATCAGCTAGTTATCTGTTAAGTAAGCGCCATTCAAATTTGTCTCCTTTTCCACTTTTCCAACCCCCTTTTTTATCCTGCCTTATTCCAACTTCTTGTTTTTTCGAAAATTCGCCCCTCCTCAGAACCTGTCCCCTTTTTGTTTTTTTACTAACGCTCCATCAAATTAGAAGGGACATCCGTTTGCTTAAACAAATAAACATTCCCGACAGGACAGTCGGGATACACCCACTTAGCCCAATTCTCGATCAGCCACTCTCTTGAAATTTCTCGAGTACCTGAAAAGCGACTTTCAACAGGCAGGCGCACCACTAAAAGGCCAGCCTTATTACCGGAGGCAACGGCAATAGAATGTCCATATTGCTCGTCAGGAATATCAACAACCATGAATTCTACAATTTCCTCGTACGGCCATCGAGCCGGGAGTCGAAATATCTGCCCACGAGTTATCGCCGGAGCCAAACTATCAACTAATTTTACACCTTCCATTACTTAACCCTCAAATCATGCCCACCGGACGCGTCCTTTGAATCAGGGACGGCAACCAAATCAAAATAAAACTCACTGATATGCTTCCCTGTTTTACCGTTCACCTGCTCCAGCCTACCATGCTGAGTATCCAAAGCATAAAGAAACCCGTCTCCCATCGTGTACACGTCTCGATCGTTTATTCTAGTTAGCCGATTATCCTTCTTCCAACCTAATGCCTTAGCTAACTCCCTGCCCCTGCTTTTTACGACAGCGACTCTTTCATCGTAAGGAAGATTAACTAGGCTCTTCTCAAATTCTGCCGCAGACTGCCCCCAAGGCAGGCTATAAAGAATACCTGGCGAGGGATTTTCAACGGAAGGATTGGTATAACTGGTGCTTCCCCCTTCAACAATCGGACTACCATCAGTACTACCTGGCAAAGAAGGTAGGTCAACTCCATCCCCGATACTTACAGGATGTAGAACATCATTATCTACTGATGGATTAATCAGTAACCCATGTTCCGGATCAAGCAAATGGATTGGAAAGGTGGTGCCTAATACTAAAAGCCAAAGCTCCGCCGACAGCGTCAGTTGCTGCTGCCCTGTGTAACCAGCCTCGTCCAAAGAAGCTACAACTGAATTCGCCGCCACCCGCATGTTTTCTTGGTTTTGCGGTGAGCTTTCAGTGGACAGTAATGCCGCACCCAAAGCAGCGATGGCACCGCCGGCTACCAGCGGTAGCGGCCCAAAATTCGATACTTCAGGATGAGGATTCTGCAATCGTTGAAGCAACACCAACATCCCATACGCCTGATCGGGATTTTGACCTGCAATATCAGCTATCTTTTTAGCAAGGGCCTGCACCTCAGCCGTTTCAGCACCGTTAGTAATGCCCCGTAATGCATCACCCGCGGCAGCTTCTCTGCGCTCGGCATCACGACTGCCTAGCTGCCGTTTGAAGGCTCGGACAACAGTGACTTTGTTTGCATCGTCAAAACTATTGCCCACCGCAATATTTGCCGCACCGAAAAGCAAGTCCGTTAAAACATTTAACGACTCGAGACTGTTTTCGCCGTAGTTTTCAACGCTTTTTTCCCATCTATCGAGTGTCTTTGTCGGGTTGAGCACAGCATCGACTGACGTACTGGACGCATACAGCTCCGTCCGATGTTCCTCATCCCGAGTTACCTCATACGCCTTGCTTACATCCCGATTCAGCCCCGCCGTGGAGTCGTCACCCGTAACCTTATCGTCACGCACAACAATCTCACCTTCGCCCACCGTAGCGCGAAGAACCTGTTCACGGTCTTTGTTGTAGTTGTAACCCTCAAGCGCCCAGCTGTTTTTCTCCTTCCCTTCCATGCCTTTGTTGGGTTTGTCAGCTTGCGAGCCGCTACCGGCGTTGTAGCTACCACTGACGCTGAGGTAATAACCATGCTCGTTGTCTTTACCGGTGATATCGCGGAAATCCAACGTATCGGTATCGAGTTTCAAGTTGCCGTTGTCCGCCGCCAATACCGCTCCATCCAGTTGGGTATGGTCCTCGGTACGAATGTCGACCTTGTTCTTGCCGCTGATAACGGTCTGGTTCTCGACCCAATTAGTTTTGCCGTGGGTCTGGCCGTAACCCACCGAGCCGCTGACGGTGACGCCGTAGCTCACGGCCACCGTGAGGCTGGCGTCGAACTCTTTACCCTCGACCTTGCCCGTATTCGGTACGGAAGTTACGGTGAGGTTGCGACCGACATCACCGATTACTTCATCCCCACGCAACGTGGCACCGGCAACAGTGGTATCGCGACCGCTTTCAAAGTTCAGTTGGTTGCCAGCATAGAGGTAAGCCTCCTGCTGCTGGATGCCTTCTCGTTCCAGATTTCCAAGGCCGATGTTGGCGCTGCCATAGACACCGATCCCGTCTTGTCCAAGGATGAGGCCGCCTTCAGTCCCCCAACTGCGTCGATTGCTTTCGCTGCTGGAGGCGTTTTGCGCCGACAGGATCTTAAGATCATTGTCAGCCTTGAGCTTGATGTCCTTCCCGGCAGTCGCCTCGGTGCCAATCAGGGTCAGATCATTTTTGGCTTTCAGGACGATATCACCGACGGCGTTGAGCTGAGTCGCCGTGGAGGTTCCCTGCGTCGATTCGTCCTGGCTACCGGCGTTGCTTATGCCTACACCCAGTTTGAAGCCACCGGTCGTTCCGCCTTTCACCCCGCCCTTGCTATAGGTTTGATCGCTATTCGTACTTTGTGCCCCGTGAGCCACGTCGAGCGTGATGTTGCGCCCGCTCACGTTGATATCACGCTCTGAGTCGAATCGGCCGCCACTTACACTTACATCGTTACCAGCCTCAAGGCTGATGTCATTCCCGGCGGAAAGACTGGAAGAGCGATTGCTCACCGATGTTTGGGTCTGGCGCTCACTAGTACTTGAGCTACCCACGTGTCCGTCGAATTTAGGACCGCTGAAGAACTGGTCGAGCGCATCAACCGTTTTCAACACACTGGAAGTCTTACTGACACCATCCTCGCCCTTACCCGAATCGCCCAAGGTATCCATGGTTTTGCCGAAGTTATAAGCGACGGTGGTCGTGGTGCCGGTACGCTTGACACTTTCGGTTGTCGTTACCCGGGTACGCTCGTCGACGGCCAGGATGTTGATGTCATGTACCGCTTTCAGTTTGATGTCGTTGTCAGCCTGGAGATCAGAGCCCAGTTGATTGATGTTGCGACCGGCATCGATCCGTACATCATGCCCCGCGTCAACCAGACTGCCAGCTGCGGTATTGCCATCGGTATCACGACCTTTCTTGACCGTTTCATTGCCCACGAAAGTGGTGTACCCGTTGGTATCGACATCCTGCTTGATGCCGAAGCTTTTATCGGTTTTCCAGCTATTGCTCCGGTGTGTATTAGTGCCGGCAAGTATGTTCACGTCGCGGCCGGCATCAAGCGTTGCATTTCGATTGGCACTTACACCGCTACCGACGATATTGATATCTTGAGCAGCGTCCAACACTGCATCATTCCCCGCCGTGATCTGACTACCCACGCCAGTGCTGCTAACAACTTCGCGCCCCTTCTTCTGCGACGAGCTCAGAGTGATGTCCGCTCCCGCTCCGGGTGTACCGGCAAATAGACCGACTGTGTCTTTAAGGGACAAACCGACCTTCTTCTTGTACTCCTCGGTCCGGCTGTAGGATTGGTTATCCGCTGCTGTGAGATCGATGTCGCCGGTTTTATCGATCAGACCGGCATGCAGTTCAGCATTGTTCTTCGCCGTGATTTCACTGGCTTGCATTGCGATGTCATGACCAGCGACGACCACCACATCGTTAGCAGCGCTCAGCTCGCTACCAACCTGGGTCACGTTAGTCTGGAGTTGACTCTTGCCGCTTTTGGACAGACCGAACAAACCGGTTTTTGTCTTTTTGCTGTACGCCCCGCTTTCTTCGGTAGCGGAGAGCACCGCTACGTCATTGGTGGCACCGACGATCAAGTTATCACCGGCCTTGAGCTCGCTGCCCATCACCGTGACATTCCGTCCCCCGTTCAGACTGACATTGCCATCTCCGTCCACGAACGTATTAACGGTGAGATCCTGTCCCGCTTCGATGACAGAGGCGACACTGGTGCTGCTGTAACTTTCTTTCTCAGTCGTCTTACTGCGACCGAACGAGCCTTTTTTCTTCTTGTAGTAATAGGAATAGTCCTGATCCTGCGCGGAAGCGATGATGAGGTCCTGTTCGGCATCCAAGCCGACGTCGTCCTTGGCCTTGACCCGACTGCCGATAATGCCCAGATCCTCCCCTGAACTCAGCGACACATCCCCACCCGCCGTCACGCTGGTGGACACCTGGCTCACATGGTCTTCCTGAGCCGTAACCTTCTTGGTCTTCCCATACGAATGCTGCTCATCCGCCGCCGACGCCAACGTCAGATCACCCGCCGCGCTCATGCTGATATCGCGCTTGGCTTCGATCTGACTCGCAACCGCCGTCAGATCACGCCCAGCCTTGACCGTCAGGTCGCGACCGATGTCCAGACTTGAGCCATATTGGATGATGGTTTCGTCGCGATGCAGCCCGCGGGTCCCACTGGCGATGCGTTCGGCCGAGGTGAGGTTGATGTCGCGGGTGGCGCTCAGGGTCGTGTCGGCACCGCTTTTCAGTACCCCACCGACGTTGTTGATGTCGCGCCCGGCGTTGAGGGTCAGGTTGTTGGCGGCTTCGATGCGGGCGGCGCTGTCGATGAAGTCGGTGCGTTCGCTGCGGTAGCCGCTGTCGCTTTCGTGGGTGGTGACGGTGCGTTCGTTGATCACGTCGCCGTTGGTGGCAGTGAGGGTGACGTCGCGTCCGGCGATGATGCCGCCGGCCTTGTTGACGAGGTTGTTGCCCGCCAGCAGGTCGAGGCGGTTGCCGGCTTCCACCAGGCCGCTGTTGACCAGGTCATTGGTGCCTTTGGCCGACAGGTTGTTGCTGGCGCGCAGGGTGCCGGCGTTGTTCAGGTCCTTGCCGGCGATCAGGGTCACGTCGCTGCCCTGGATCAACGCGCCGTTGGCCGCGAGGCGGTTGTTGGCGTTGGCCAGGTACAGTACCGGCACCAGGACTTGCTCGCCGTTGACCTCGACGTTTTCCATCCAGACGATGTCATGGGTCAGGGCCGCGACTTGTTCGGAGGAGAGGCTCACGCCCAGCGACAGGTCGAGTTCTTGTTTGCTGGCGATGGCGTTGTTCATCAGGTACTTGAACATGTCCTCGTTGGAGGTCTGGCCGTCGATGAAGCGTTGACCGGTACGGGCAACCACGGCTTGCTGGATCAGCGTCTGCTCGTACAGGCCATCGCCCAGGCGCTTGGCGCTCTGGTCCGGGTCGTAGCCGAGGTTTTGGAGCAGGTAGTCCGAACTCATGAACTGCTTGAGGTCGGTAAGCACCGGATTGGTTTCGATCAGGTATTTGTGCGGGTTGGCCGCCACGGTGCTGGTGGGCAGGCCCTGGACGCGGTTGAGCGTGAAGTCGGCGCTACGGCCGGGCAAGGTGCCTGTTACGGTGGAGCCAGAGGTGCTGGTGTCGAGGCTGCTGGCCTGGTCGGTGGGCAGTGTTTGCTGACGCTGGGCTGAACTGATGCTTGCAGTGCCCAGGGTCCAGCTTTGTGGACCGCTGGCCGGCGCGCTGCCATCCTGCCCGCTCAGGCGGAACAGGCCGTTCTGGCCGGTGGGCAGCCTGAAACCGGGCAAGGCGACCGGGTTGACCTGCTGTTGCGCCAGGTTGGGGGGCAGTTGCGCGTTGATGTAAATCGGCGTCGAGTACGCACTGCCTGCTCTTGTGTCGACGTTGACAGAGCCTGCCCCGACATAGGCGTAATAAGGACGGACTACGCTGTTGTTGATGTTTTGGGTGGCATCGAGAGTGACGTTTCCACCCGCCTGGATGATTGCGTCAAGGGACCTGCCCTCAATGACCTGACTGCTGGATGGAAGTGTTTGCCCCATCCAGGCCAAAAAGTTACTCAGGTCCCGTTCGACCGTGGCCGAGGGTATCGGATCGTTTCGTTGGATGAAGATATCGGCCATTCGAATGGCCGAGGCAGTTTCATTGACCCAGCTCACATATCTTCGAGTGGTTTCAATGATCTGCTCCTGCAGCCCCTTGTTGTTGATGGTCGAGGCATGAACAACCAAGTCGCCGGCTGCCGTTATGACACTGCTGGTGTTGTTGACGTCAGTTGCGGTGATCGACAGCTTCGCGCCGCTGTTGATTGAAGCGGCCTCTGAGTTGCTCGTGATCGTCAAACGGTCGGTCTCTGCAACTTCCCAGAGCGCGTTTATGCGACCGCCGCCACGATCATCACATCCGTACGAAATCAATGTGCACGACAGCCGGGTAATAGTCGCCTGACTCTTCTCATGTTCGGTGTACTGCAACACATCCATGACGTTATTCACCGTCGTGGCTGCGATGGTCAGATCGCCAGTGCTGTCAATTCCCCCGGACCGGTTGTCCAACAGGTCCGCCATGGTTCCGTTTTCATCCCGGGCGATCAGTGTGCTACCCAGGCTGTAGACCTGCCCATAAAGGTTGGTGAAGCGCGGAGTCAGGAGCTGCATATTGCCGCCACTGAAAAACAGGCCATGATCGTTGATCAGCGAGCCGGCGGTGAGACTCAATTGTTGAGAACCCGCCAGTGTTCCAGCGTTGTTGATCGTGCCCGCACTCACCAGCATTTTGGCTGCGGAGGTAATCCGGCCGGCATTGCTCAATTGCCCACTAACCGCAACCGTGGTGTCACCGCCACCGGCAATGCTGGCGTCTGCGGCGAGGCTCAAACCCGCAACGTTTATGTTGAGCGTGCCGAGGCTGCTGACCCGACCGTTGCCCGAATAGGAACCGCCCAAAGTCAGGCTCAGGCTGCCGTCGCTGGCGATCAAGCCATCGTTGGTCCAGCGGCCACCCGTACCGATCAGGCTAGTAGTAGCCAGCAACTGGCCGCTCGCGGTCTGGGTGAAGTTATTGACGTTGATATTCAGCGTGCCTGCTTGCAGTACGCTGCTGTTGGTCCAACTGTCAGCGTTAAGCGTCATGGCACCACCGGTGACAAAGCTGCCGCCTGCGTTGATGACATTGTTGGAGGAGATACCGAAGTTGCCGCTCCCGGCATGCAGAACGGTACCGCCTGTACTGAGCAGACTGCCGACATCAAGACTCAGATCGCTGTTGGCGGTTTCCAGGGTCCCGTTGCGGTTGTCGAACAACCCGCCGATCTGGAACTCGGTCTTGCCACCAGCCCCCAACGCCCGCAACTGCCCCGTCTGGTTATCCAGGCTCGCTGCCTTGATCGCCAGGGTGCTGTCACTCTCGATGATGCCCAGCCGGTTGTTCAACGCACCGGTCAAATCCAGATCGATCTGGCTACCCGCAATCTGCCCATCATTGTCGCCGCTGTTATCGAAATCGTTGCCGGTAACGCTGACCTTGCCCTTGGCATACAGCCCACCGTTGCGGTTGTCGAAGTTGCGGGTGTTGACGATGGCATCGCCGGTCTGGGCCGAGATGCGCCCGCCGTAGTTGTCGATACCGCCCAGGGCGATCAGGTTCAGGCGCTGGGCCTGGGTGATGCCGCCCTGGCGGTTGTTGTTCAGGTCGTAGCCGTTTTTCAGCACGCCGCTCAGTTGGGTGGTCAGCAGACCCTGCAGGCTGGCGAGTACGCCGCCACGGTTGTCC
>NZ_VIUG01000063.1:0-10129 GCF_007828255.1 Pseudomonas sp. SJZ078
CCTCTCCAGATATCTGCACTGCCAAGAGCTGTGAGAGCTTTTGCTGCCTTGAAAAAGAATGGCTAAATAAATCATCCAAGACAGTTGCTCCCACAAGGGATCAGTGCTTATCTGGCACTACCCCAGCAACTGGCTCAACACTGCCCGCAACTTGCCCGGCTTGACCGGTTTGTTCAGCAGCGGCGCATTCAGTTTGCGCAAGGCGCGGCGGCACTGGTCGCTGCGGTCGGCGGTGATGATCACTGCCGGGATGGTCTGCTGGAAATGCTCGCGCAGGTGCTTGACCACCTCGCAGCCGACCACCCCATGATCCAGATGGAAATCCGCCAGGATCAGCTCCGGTGCATGGCCTTGCAGCACCTCCAGGGCGGTCGCCTCGTCAGTGGCGGTCAGTACCTCGCAGCCCCACTGTCCCAGCAACGCGGCCATGCTTTGCAGGATGCTGAGTTCATTGTCGATCACCAGCAGCCGGCGTCCGGGCAACGGGTTGCCGCTCATCGCCAGGACTGGTGTCTCGGACAAAGGCAGCGGCTTTTCCTCCGACAGCGGCACTTCGATGCTGAACACCGAGCCGCGCCCCGGCCTGGAACGCACCTGGACCCGGTAGCCAAGGATATGGGCGATGCGCTCGACGATTGCCAACCCCAACCCTACACCTTTGCGGTCTGCCGCCCGGCCCACGTCCAGCTGGTTGAATTCGAGGAAAATCGACTCCAGGCACTCGGCGGCAATCCCGCGCCCCGTGTCCCAGACTTCCAGGCTCAAGCGCCCTCCCCGGCGCCTGGCGGCCAGAAGAATACCGCCCTGGTCCGTGTAGCGACAGGCATTGCTGAGCAGGTTGCGCAGGATGCGCGTCAGCAGACGCAGGTCGGTCATGACCACTTCTTCGCCAAAACGCGCACGCAACTCCAACCCCGCGGCGCCCGCCACCGATTGAAACTCGGAAACCAACGGCGCCAGCAACTCGTCCAGGCGATAGGACGCAATGTCCGGGCGAACCGCAGCCTGGTCCAGCCGGGAAATGTCCAGCAGGTCGGTGAGCAGGTCTTCCGCGCCCTCCAAAGCCTGGTGAGTACGCTCCACCAAAACCTGCTCAGCGTTCGGCAACTGACGCTCACGCAACGTGGCGATCAGCAGGCGCGCGGCGTTGAGCGGCTGCAGCAGGTCGTGGCTGGCGGCGGCCAGGTACTTATCCTTGCTGCGGTTGGCGGCCTGTGCAGCGTCGCGGGCGTCGCGCAACTGTTGTTCGACGAGCTTGCGCTGGGCGATCTGCTGTTGGAGGTTGTGATTGGCTTCCAGTAATTCATCGGTGCGCTCGGCCACCCGCTGCTCCAACTGATCGTTGAGCTGTTGCAGGCGCTGGCGGGCCAGCTCCAGGTCTTCGAGGCGCGCCGCCAGTTCAGGGTAATGGCTTTTGCGCGTCGAATGATTGCCCAACCCCAACAGCCCGGCCAGGGCTTTTTGCTGTTCGTCAGAGGGCTTCGCCATAGACGACCTCGACATCCCGCTGGCTCGACTCCCGAGGGTTGGTGAGGATGCACGGATCATCCATCGCGTGCTGGGACAGGAAAGGAATATCCGAAGTGCTCACGCCATGCAGGCCCAGGGTTTCGTGGAAACCGATGGTGTGCTTGAGCGCAATCAGATGTTCCACCAATCGGGTGCGGATCTGCCGATGATTCAATCCACGGCAGTCGATCCCCAGCGTCTCGGCGATCACCTTGAAACGGTCCGGCGCCGAGTTGTAGTTGAACGCCACCACATGCTCCACCAGCACCGCGTTGCACAGGCCATGGGGCAGGTCCAGGAAGCCCCCCAGACTGTGGGACATGGCGTGCACGGCGCCGAGAATCGCATTGGAGAATGCCAGCCCGGCCTGCATGCTGCCGAGCATGATCTTTTCCCGCAGGGCAACGTCCGCCGGGTTGGCGATCATCTGAACCAGGTTGCTGTTGATCAACCGCATGGCCTCCAGCGCATGAGGGTCGGTGAGTGGGCCGTGACCGGTGGAAACGAAGGCCTCGATAGCGTGCACCAGCGCGTCGATGCCGGTGCAGGCCGACAGGAACGGGTCCATGCTCAGGGTGGTTTCCGGGTCGATCAGCGAGACATCCGGCACGGCGGCCTTGCTGACGATGGAGAACTTCATGCGCTCCTGCTGGTTGGAGATGATCACGAACTGCGAGACATCGGCCGAGGTCCCGGCAGTGGTGGGGATCAGGATCAGCGGTGGGCTCGGCACTTGCAGGGTGTCGACACCTTCGAACTCGAGAATATTGCGGCCATGGGCAACCACGATCCCGATGGCTTTGCCGCAGTCCATGGGGCTGCCGCCACCGACCGCGACGATGACGTCACAGTGGTTTTCCCGGTACAGCTCGGCACCGAGCATCACTTCCTCGACCCGGGGATTGGGCGAAACGTCGCTGTAGATGCAGTAATCGATACCCAGGGCCTGGAGACTGGCCTCCACATCACCCACCCAGCCGGCGGCGATGACGCCTGGATCGGTGACCACCAACACCTTGCGCGCGCCGAAGGTCTGGGCGTAATTACCGACATTGTGCCGGCAACCGGCACCGAACATGATTTCAGGAGAAACGAACTTGCGTAGCGGGCTGAGGCTCATCTTTTCAGGTACATGGCTCATTGGTAAGCCTGTTCTTATTGTGTTGGATACCCAGAGCCTAAAGCATCCCGCCGTTAATGCAATCAGACCAATGGGTAGCCCGGCCTGAACGCATCAGGCCGGGCCGACGCTCATCGATTGGCGAAGTACATCGTCACTTCGAAGCCGATACGCAGGTCGGTGTACGCGGGTTTAGTCCACATGGGTCTTTCCTCTTCTTGTACCGGGCGATTCCGGCAAGCTCATTAATGCACGGGGTGCCTTGGCTTCGAATGCTACTTTCGAAGCGGTGGGTGGGGTGCGTTGGTAGCAGGTTCTACACACATAAAATGTGGGAGCGGGCTTGCTCGCGAAAGGGGCCGTTCAGTCACTGAGTTCTGTGAACGTGCCGACGCCTTCGCGGGCAAGCCCGCTCCCACAGGGTTTTGCAGCGTTTGCGGATTAGAAGAAACCCAACGGATTGATGTCATAGCTCACCAGCAGGTTCTTGGTCTGCTGGTAGTGATCGAGCATCATCTTGTGGGTTTCACGCCCCACGCCGGACTTCTTGTAGCCACCGAACGCCGCGTGCGCCGGGTAGAGGTGGTAGCAGTTGGTCCAGACGCGCCCGGCCTTGATCGCCCGGCCCATGCGGTAGGCGCGGTTGATGTCGCGGGTCCACAGGCCGGCACCGAGGCCGAATTCGCTGTCGTTGGCGATCGCCAGGGCTTCGGCTTCGTCCTTGAAGGTGGTCACGCCCACCACCGGGCCGAAGATTTCTTCCTGGAACACGCGCATTTTGTTGTGGCCCTTGAGCAGGGTCGGCTGAATGTAATAGCCGCTCGACAAGTCGCCCTCCAGGCGCTCGGCCGCGCCGCCGGTCAGCAGTTCGGCACCCTCCTCGCGGGCGATGTCCAGGTACGAAAGGATCTTGTCGTATTGCTGTTCGGACGCTTGGGCGCCGACCATGGTCTCGGTGTCCAGTGGGTTGCCGCGCTTGATCTGGGTGATCTTTTTCATGACTTCGGCCATGAACGGCACGTAGATCGACTCCTGCACCAGGGCACGGGATGGGCAGGTGCAGACTTCGCCCTGGTTGAAGAACGCCAGCACCAGGCCCTCGGCCGCCTTCTCGATGAAGCTCGGCTCGGCCTGCATGATGTCTTCGAAGAAGATGTTCGGCGACTTGCCGCCCAGTTCCACGGTGGACGGGATGATGTTCTCGGCGGCGCACTTCATGATGTGTGAGCCCACCGGGGTCGAACCGGTAAAGGCGATCTTGGCGATACGCTTGCTGGTCGCCAGGGCTTCACCGGCTTCGCGTCCGAAACCATGGACGATGTTCAACACACCGGCCGGCAGCAGGTCGGCGATCAGTTCGGCAAAGACCATGATCGACAGCGGTGTCTGCTCCGCCGGCTTGAGCACGATGCAGTTGCCGGCGGCCAGGGCCGGAGCGAGTTTCCAGGCGGCCATCAGCAAGGGGAAGTTCCACGGGATGATCTGCCCGACCACGCCCAGCGGCTCATGGAAATGGTACGCCGTGGTCAACTCGTTGATCTCGGCTGCACCGCCTTCCTGGGCGCGGATGCACCCGGCGAAATAACGGAAGTGATCGGCCGCCAGCGGCACGTCGGCGTTGAGGGTTTCGCGCACGGCCTTGCCGTTGTCCCAGGTTTCGCTGACGGCGAGGATTTCCAGGTTCTGTTCGATACGGTCGGCGATTTTCAGCAGCACCAGGGAGCGGTCCTGCACCGACGTCTTGCCCCAGGCATCGGCGGCGGCATGAGCGGCATCCAGGGCCTTGTCGATGTCGGCGGCGCTGGAGCGCGGAAATTCGGCGATCACCTGGCCGTTGACCGGGGATGTATTGGTGAAATATTCGCCTTGGACCGGTGGGACGAACTCACCACCGATGAAGTTGCCATAGCGCGGCTTGAAGGAAACGACGGCGCCTGGGGTTCCGGGTTGTGCGTAGATCATGATGGGCCTCTGCCTGGTCGATGCCTGTCACGGGACAGGCGATAGGCCGATGGTAGAGAGCCCCGCCGGCCAGACGAATGCGTCATTGGCAGGAGGGGCTCTCGTTATTTGGTCGTAGGTTTTGCCGGGATATCTGGATGGATCGGCTTTTTTTGTGGGAGCGAGCCTGCTCGCGATGGCGTCGGCACATTCAGCATCGATGCAAGCTGATCCACCGCTATCGCGAGCAGGCTCGCTCCCACAGGTTTTGTATCTACAGTGAATACCGCGTCAACTCAGCGTTTCGCCACCAACTCCTTCGGCAACTTGAAGGTCCAGAGCATCCCACCCTGGTTGAAATCCTTCACGCGCTTGGCCACTTCGCCGCCCCACAGCGGCACCGCGCCGCCCCAGCCCGAAACCACGGAGACGTATTGCTCGCCGTCCATTTCCCAGGTAATCGGCGAGCCGAGCACGCCGGAACCGGTCTGGAATTCCCAGACCTTTTCCCCGGTCTTGGCATTGAAGGCCTGGAGGAAACCTTCAGGCGTACCGGTGAACACCAGGTTGCCCTTGGTGGTCAGTACCCCGCCCCACAGCGGCGCGAAGTTCTTGTGGCGCCAGACTTCCTTGCCGGTCTTCGGATCGATGGCTCGCAGCACGCCGATGTAGTCCTCGTTCAGCGGCTTGATGGTGAATCCCGCGCCGAGGAACGCCGCGCCTTTCTTGTAGGCGATGCCTTCGTTCCAGATGTCCATGCCCCACTCGTTGGAGGGCACGTAGAACAGCCCGGTGTCCTGGTTGTAGGCCATCGGCATCCAGTTTTTCGCGCCCAGGAACGCCGGGGCGACGAACACCGAGCTGCCCTTGGCTTCACTGCCCGGCGCGCCCGGACGGCTGGCCTCGTTGTAGATCGGCCGACCGTCCTTGTCCAGGCCGCTGGCCCAGGTGATCTTGTCGACGAACGGGAAGCCACGGATGAACTTGCCGTTGGTGCGATCGAGCACGTAGAAGAAGCCGTTACGGTCAGCGGTGGCCGCTGCCTTGATGTCCTTGCCGCCTTCCTTGTAGTTGAAGGAGATCAGCTCGTTGACGCCGTCATAGTCCCAGCCGTCGTGGGGCGTGCTCTGGAAGTGCCACTTGATGCTGCCGTCGTCCGGATTCAGGGCCAGGCGCGACGAGGAATAGAGGTTGTCGCCAGGACGCAAGTGGGAGTTCCATGGGGCCGGGTTGCCGGTGCCAAACAGCAGCAGGTTGGTTTCCGGATCGTAGTAGCCGCCCAGCCACGGCGCCGCGCCGCCGGTTTTCCAGAGATCCCCCGGCCAGGTCTTACCGGCTTCGCCACCGGAGATGCCATTCTCGACCGCCTTGCCGTCCTTGTAGACATAGCCCATATGCCCTTCCACGGTCGGACGGGTCCACAGCAGCTCGCCGTTCTTCGGATCGAAGGCGCTGATCTGGCCCACCACGCCGAACTCGCCGCCCGCCACGCCGGTGATCAGCTTGCCGTTGACGACGATGGGCGCGGCGCTGATGGAGTAGCCTTCCTTGTGGTCGGCGACTTTCTTGCTCCAGACCACCTTGCCGGTGTCCTTGTTCAAGGCGACCAGCTTGGCATCGAGGGTACCGAAGAACACCAGGTCGCCGTACAACGCCACGCCACGGTTGATCACATCGCAGCAGGGACGGATGTCATCGGGCAGACGCGCGTCGTACTGCCAGAGTTTCTTGCCGGTACGAGCGTCCACCGCGAACACCCGCGAATAGGATCCGGTGAGGTACATCACCCCATCCTTGATCATCGGCTGGGCCTGCTGGCCGCGTTGTTTTTCACCGCCGAAGGAGAACGCCCAGACCGGCCGCAGGTCCTTGACGTTGTTGACATTGAGGGTATCGAGCGGGCTGTAGCGCTGTCCCTGGACGCCGAGGCCGTTGGTGACGACCTGTTGCGGGTTTTTCGGGTCCTGGAGAATTTCCTGATCGGTCACGGCGGCCAGGGCCGAACCCGACAGCAGCATGGCACTGAGCAGCAGGCTCACGGCGAAGGGTTGGCGACGTGCGGGATGAGTCATGACGGCTACCTCTGCGGTTATTGTTATACCCGGGAAATTTTCCCGGTCTGCCACAGATTCTTGGGCTCGGGGCCGCTGCCAACAATTGCCCGCTGTGTTGAGTTTTCTAGTTCCTTGGTACATATGAAAATCCCCTCGCCACAGAGGAATTGCTCAGCCAAGGGTCATTTGGCATCCACCCGCCTCATCCCCACCCGTTCATACCGCGGATAAAGATGACTCACACTGCGAATCAGCTCATAACGGCTCAGGCTGATCCCGGCAAAGCGCTCGGGAATGGGGCTGCGGATCATCTCGGCCATGTCGTCGCCCCGGGCGGCGCCGTCGCGCATCAATTGGTCGAGCCAGCTCAGGTAGTCGCGCATCTGCCAGAAGGGCCGCTGGTCGCTCGCCAGCGGGCCGTGGCCGGGGACGATCAGTTTCCAGGGCAAGGCCTGCAACGTGTCCAGGTCCTTGAGCCACACATCCAATCCCGGGCTGTTTGGCGTGGTCAGGGCCCGTTCGTAGAACACCAGGTCGCTGGCGAACAGCACGCCGGTGGTTTCATCGAATATCGCCAGGTCGGCCCCGGTGTGCCCGGCCAGTTGCAACAGCCGCAACGAATGATTGCCCACCTTCAGCGTACCGGGAACCACGGTTTGGGTCGGCAGCACCACCTCGGTGCCACGCATCCAGTCGCCCACCAGTCGGTACATGTTTTCCGCCATCGCATCGCCCTGCTGGCGGAGCAGGTCGGTGGTGCCCGCCAGGGCGCCGACAGGTACGTCGCTGAAGGCCTGGTTGCCCAGCACGTGGTCCGGATGATGATGGGTCAACAGCACCTGGACAACCGGTTTGTCCGTGGTCGCCGCGATAGCCTGGCGCAGAGCTTCCCCGTAGCGCTTCGACGGCCCGGTGTCGATCACCACCACGCCGGCGTTGGTGACGATGAAACCGGTGTTGACGATGTTGCCACCATTGGCCTTGGCAAAATTCTCGGTGCTGCCTTCCAGCAGCCACGTGTCCTCGGCAATCTGCCGGGGCTTGAGCGAATAGTCCGCCGCGCCGGCCCACACCGGCAGGCACAAGCAGATCAATAGTGTCCAGCGCATGGCGCGCTCCTTGGGGTCAGGGGATCGCCGCCTCGAATTGATTGCCACTGTTGTCGCGCAACATCAGGCGGGTCTGCCCGGGGCCTTTTACGTCGAAGCCCAGGTTGGGGTTTTCGCTGACCGCCGGGAACAGCTCCAGGCGCGCCAGCACCTGGCCGTCGGCGTCGAGCAATTGAGCCTGGTTGAGGAAGAACTCAGGAATGCCGCTCACCAGGCCGTTGTCCATCGGATGGGCCACCTGCACCCGCAGGCGGCTGCTGTCGCCCCGGGAATAACGGGCACCGAGCACTTCGCCCAGGTGTTCCTCCCAGCCCGGCTGGGTGCGTACCACACTGGGCGCGGTACAACCGCCCCCGGCCGCATCGATCAGGGTCGAACCAACGTGCCACAGGCCATCGCGGGTCTGTACGGCGGCGCGCAATGGCGTGGCTTGCTCGATGCGGATGCGGATCGACAGCCAGGACAACACCCGCTCCCCCGGCTGGAAGTCGACGATCCTGGGCAACGGATTCAGTTCCGCCCAGGCCAGCACCCGGACCACGTCGCCGGCAAAGGCGCGGGCGTCGATTTCCAGCGGCACCTGGCGGGCGTCTTCGGCAAAGGGCGGTGCCAACAACCGGACCCGCTCGTCGAACACGAACGGCGCGTCGCCCAGCAGTTGCTTGTGATAGAACGCCCACATCACCGACGGAACCGGGTCCTTTCCCGGCTCGACCGCTGCCAGCGTCATCATCGGCAGGCCGACCCCCAGCAGGCAACACGCGAGCCATTTCATCCCTGCGCTCCTATTGATACATCTCCGGCACGTCGTAACGCAGGCCGTAATGGGCATAGACGGCCTTGAGGCTGCCGTCGCGGATGAGGCTTTCCAACGCTTCCTCCACGGCATAGGCCAGTTGCCGGTTGCTTTCATGCACCGCCATGCCGATTTCCCAACGCTGCTTGCCCATGTTCGGGTAGGCATTTTCCGCCAAGGCCAGTTGCGGATCGGCGGCCTCGTGGACCTGCCAGTCAACCTCGCCGCGCATGGCCATGACGGCGTCGACCTCCCCCGCCTGCATGGCCTTGAATGCCTGGGCGACGCTGGGGTAGTGATGGGTCCTGGCGCTGAGCATGCCGTTGAACACCGACGTCAGGTAGAACGACGGCACGCTGTCGACTTCCACCCCGATGGGATGCTGCTGGAACACCGCGACGCTGCCCACCGAATCCAATCGACTGCGGTCATAGGCCACCTGCCAACACTCCTGCTGGTAAGGGCCGAACATCACCACCTGAGCGTTTTCCAGTTCACCGACGTCGTTGCGTCTTTGCACATAATCGTGATCGTAGGGCACGCGCATCATCAGGTCGGCCAGTTGACGGTCGTGCAGCGGACTGCTGCGCCAGATGTAATCGCGCAGGTCGTCGTCCAGCTTCTCGCCGGGCGGCGCCCAGATCAGTTTTAGGTGCACACCCAGCGCTTTCGCCAGGGCCTGCGCCAGCTCCACATCGACGCCCCTGGGCTGGCCGTCGGCTTCAAAGCTGTACGGCGCAAAGTCCTTGTACACCGCCACCTTCAACTCACCGGCGGCGATCATCTGGTCGTAGCTGCGCACTTGCGCCTGCACGGCCTGGCTACACAGCAGCACGCTGCAGATTACCCACGCGAACAGGCGCATGGCGATCACTCCTCGACGTGAACACTGTCGAGGTAGGTGCGCACGGCCCACAAGGCTTCCTGGCTCAGGTAATCGGCCATTTTCGGCATGTAGACCCGACCGTCGCGTACCGCGCCGTGACGCACGCGTTCGACAAACCATTCATCTCCGGCTTCGGCGGCATCCAGCATGCGCAGGTCCGGGGCGATCCCGCCGGACTTGGCCTCCAGGCCATGGCACGCGGCGCAGTTCTGGTTATACGCCGAGGCGCCGATTTCCACGGCCTTGTCCCGTTCGGGGGAGTTGCGATAAGGGTTCTGCGAAGCCCAGCCATCGGCGTCCAATGGCAGGTTGGTGTCCTTGACCGGGGTCAACCCCTTGGTTTCCACTGCCTGGGGCACTACGTTGCCATGGGCCCACACGGAGCCTGCGCCGGTCAGCCCCATCAGCAAAGCGGTAGCGATGATGGCGTTGCGTTTTGTTGTCATTGTTATGCCCTCTGGATTGCACGCTGACCTCTCTACAGAGGCCGTGCCGTCATCTTAGGAACCGTGCCGCGCCAGCCGAATGCTGCTTTGGTGGTCGGGTCCTAGTTCCTTGGTAGCAGGCCATCCGACGCAGGTCGCAAAGACAGGCGGTTCGGGAAGTCTTCCCGGCAAAGGCGTAATGCTGTTCACTTAAGCGGAGCGGCCTTACGATCTACCGGATACCGAGTTTTGGAAATCTTCACTGTCCTCGGCCGCCCTGGCCTTGGAC
>NZ_VIUG01000064.1:0-10001 GCF_007828255.1 Pseudomonas sp. SJZ078
ATGGGCATAAAAAATCCGATACCAGAGGACTGGTATCGGATTTTCTAGAAAGCCCGGCTTGGACTCAAATGCTTAAGTGAACAGCATTACGCCGATGTGCGGGTTTTTTTTCGCCCTCGAAAAGGGCGCCACCCCTCGTCCCTGCTGGGCGCGAATGCGCTGATGCATTTCCTGCGCATAAATAAATGCATTTACGCATTGACTTGATATGCATACATGCATATTCTGTGTCCAAGCCGCTCGACAAAGTGGCTGGCAACAACCGCTCTTTAGTTTCATCAACAGGCAGCGATGAACCGGCCTTAACGGTTCAGAGGGTTGGCAACTGGCCCGGGTGTGCAGCGTAAAGCACCAGAAGCAGTTATCCGGCGGGCAGGGACCGCGGCCGGAGGAACAATTTGAATGGATCCGTACCGCGCCAGTCGCGCCGAAAGATCAAGCGCATTACTGAAAAGCCTGGGCGACCGGGCTTTTTGGAATGCCTGCGCCGTGAGGCGCTTCAAATCATCACCGCCGCCAATGGAGGGCTTTCAAATGCTGAAGGATTTCAGATGCGGTAGCTGCAAACGACTTCTGGCCCGTATGGGCGAGGACACTGAACTCCAGATCAAGTGTTCCCGATGCGGGACGTTGAATCATGTGAAGGCCGTTGAGCCTCGAGTAAATCGCCATGGAGCGACAACATCTGCGACTAACGCAGAGCCATTCAAGCTCTCGACTCAATAGGTCATCACCATGAAAAAATTTACCATCGCTTCAGTATTGGGGTTGTTGCTGTTCTCAGGTATGTCCATCAACGCCTGGGCAGAAACTGCCATGTCCTGGAACTTGGCAAAAGATGTGATTTTTGCAAAAGAGCGTGTGTCGCCAAGCTCGCCCTGGGCATTTATGGAAAATACATCGGGAGTGAATAACCCCGATAATTACGTTCTCCTGCCTTCGTTCACGGCCGATGTCTGCGGCGGAAAACCTGCCACCTGTTGGCAAGATGTGCCGTCTGGCGCGCATGTGACCGTACATAAAGAAACGTATAACTACAGCGGAAACGGCAGTTTTACTGTTCCTGCGGGTAACGTTATTTTCCACCCAGGCATGAACAGCCAAACCATCATCCGCTGGACCAGTCCTATCACCGGAACCGTCAACATTCTGGGTCGTATCAACAGTATCCATACAGCTTGTGGTGACGGTGTCGCCTGGTCCCTCAATCAGGGCAACACGGTTCTACAGTCCGGTAGCCTGGCAAAAGGTACCGGTGCTGTTTTTTCCTTGGGCGATGTACCTGTCACCGTGGCCTCGACCCTCTATTTTGTACTGGATAAGAAAACTAATTATTCGTGCGACTCAAGCACGATCGACATGTTGATCACAAATTGAGGCTGGGAATCATCCAGAAGAAGGTTGTATCGACCTGCCCCAAGTTTATATATCTCAAGGAGAAAATTTAATGAAAAGGCTTTCCAGCATACTGGTCGCAGCAATCCTGGCGACCCAGACGCTTCATGCGTTCGCCGAAACCTCGCCTGTCGGTTCCTGGAAGTTCGCTTCCTACCATGTCCCGGGTGGTGGCTTTTATGCAAACCAAACGATCTGTTTCAAAGCGGACAATACCTGGTACTCCAGCTCGCAGGCTGGTTGGAAGGGCGCGTGGTTTCAGAATGGGGATGACCTCCAATGGAATGGAAGCGTGCCGATGAGTGGAGCAGGAAGCGCCAACAATCTCGCCACCATTGCCATGGGTAAAGTCGTCGCTACTGGCTCGATGGCGGGCAACTACGCGGAGTGGGCAGCACCCAGTGCGCTTCCGCTGCCTTGGGACCGGCATTACACCTACACCATGACTTACCAGGGCGCGACCTGCGGGGCACCCAAGTGATGCCGACTCTGTTCAAACTTTAAATCTCTCAGGCCCCTTCGAACGTGCTCTTGTTCAGCCATGGCGTTCGTTGGGGCTTTCTGTTTCAGGCTGTTAGTAGCGACTGGTTGGTTGCACTGACCATGCCTCGTTCAGTTTCAAAAAAATCTCCCTGCCAATCTCAATCACCCCCCAGGAGGCGTGAATGACAAACGAGCAACAAGCGTTGCTGGACATGCCGATCTGGCTGGTCATCCTGCTTGCCCTGGTGGGCGGGGTGTCCGGCGAGATGTGGCGTGCCGATAAAGAGGGTGCCCGTGGCTGGCCTTTGTTGCGGCGCGTGGTCCTGCGCTCCGGCGCCTGTGTGGTCTGCGGCGTCTCGGCGACCATGCTGTTGTATGCCCTCGGCATGTCGATCTGGAGCGCCTGCGCCCTGGGTTGCCTGACCGCCATGGCCGGTGCCGATGTGGCCATCGGTCTCTACGAACGCTGGGTCGCCAAGCGGATTGGCGTTTGTGAAGTGCCACCGCCGGATTCCCGTCCCGATCAACAGTGAGCCGGTGCCGCCGATCCACAGGAAAGAGGCCATCCAATGCCCACACTCATCGAAAAACCCTCGCAGCTGTTTACCGCCATTGCCGAGACGCTGCGTACCACCTTGCCCGGCTTGAAGGTCGGGAGTCTCCAGGACTTTGATGACACCGGCGATCTGCCTTGGGTCTTGATCGCTATCGAACGTGATACGTCAGGTAACCGGGCCAATGACGGGCGTATCGCCCATGTCCTGACGTTTTCCATGCAAGTCGTTTCGCCCAGCACGGGGTTGACGGCCTGCGATCTGGCCTGTGAGTTGAAACGCCTGATCGTCGACAACCGCTGGAACCTGTCAGCCGAGCAATGCAGCCGGCCCACGGATATCGAGGGCGTTGCCTCCGTGTTCAGCGGCGGGACACGGCCGTACACCGCCTGGACTCTCTCATTCACACAAACCCTGTACCTCGGTCCGACGCTGCTGGAGGACCCACTGGGCATTCCGAAATTCGCCCGGACCTGGGAAGTGTCGAACATCGACGACCCGGACCAATACACCGCACTGGAGGGCTGAACCATGTTCGATGCACTTCTACGCCTGCATCTGGGGCCGATCATCGAGCGTCTGGCCGGGATGGAAACCGAGCTCGAAGACTTGTACCGGCGCGCAGACAATCTCTGTCGCATCGGCGTCTGCCAGGAAGTTGATGCCGCCACCAACACCTGCAAGGTCGCCCATGGAGAGCTGCTGACCCCGGCGATCCGCTTTTTCAATCCGAGTGCCGGCGCCCAGAGCGAGTCGCGGATTCCCTCCGTGGGCGAGCAATGCCTGCTGCTGAACCATGGCGGCGGTGATGGCGGCGGGCAGTCGGTGGCGTTGTTCGGCCTCAACGGCGGTCAGTTTCCTCCCGTCTCGACACAGGCAACGCTGACCCGTCGCCTTTACCCGGACGGTTCGGAAAATGGCTACGACCACGCCAGTCATGTCCTGCACTGGAAAAACGGCCCGGCGACATTCACCGGTTCCCGTGAATCCCTCGAATTGACTATCGGCCCGTCGCGGCTGGCGATGACAGCTGAGGCCATCGACCTGCAACTGGGTGCCGTCGGCATCCGGCTCGACGCTTCCGGTGTGCACCTGAGCGGCCCGTTGGTGGATCACCAGGGGCGTGTCATCAGCACCGCATAAAGAGTTTTCCCATGATTGGAATCGACAGAAATACCGGCGCCACCGTGGATGACTGGCCGCAGTTCGTCCAGCGCGCCACCCGGGCGCTCACCACACCGTTGGGCACCCGTCAGAAACGTCCTTTGTATGGCTGTGCACTCACGCAACTGCTAGGGCAGAACCTCGGCGATGACCTGCTGATTCTTGCCCAGAGCCATGCAGCCCAAGCCTTCTACAACCCCCACAACGGCATCGGCGACTTCGAGCCGCAAGTCATCGTCGCCAGCCGCCAAGGCGCCGGATTGTTGCTGCGCTTCGCCGGCACCTGGAAAAACCGCAAACAGACTTTCGAGGTGGTGACATGAGCATGTTGATACCCGGCCAGAACCAATTGGCTGAACCGGCCATTGTCACCGTCGACGCGTTCGAGGATCTGCTGGCCGAGTTCAAGACTTTCGTGGTCGAGTACGTCGGTGCACGCTCCCCCGACAGTGCGGCCAGGCTTGCGGTCAGCCTGGAAAACGAAAGCGAGTTGCTGACCCTGGCCCTCGAGGCCTTTTGCGTGCGCCTGCAAACCCACGAACGCAAATACAACGCCCGGATCAAGCAGATGCTGGCGTGGTGGGCCACGGGCAGTAACCTCGATGCCCGCCTGGCCGACATGGGGCTCGAACGCCAGTTGCTCGATCCGGGCGATCCGGCGGCGTTCCCACCCATCGCCCCGGTCTACGAGAGCGACGATGACGCCCGGTTGCGTTATTACCTCGCGCCCCACGCTCCGGCGGCCGGCTCCCGCATGCAGTATCGCCGCGAGGTATTCACCCTCGGCGAGCGGCCTGCCGTGAAGGTGGAATACGCTGCGGCGGGCGTGGTGACGGTCACCTACACCTTCGACCTGGACGGTCACGCCGCGCAGGTCAAGGACGGCAACGGACGCCGCACGGCACCGGGTGAGGTCACTGTCACGGTGCTGGCCCGAGAGGGTGACGGCGCACCCTCCGAGGCATTGCTCGAGGGTGTTCGTCAACATTTCGCCCGGCCCGATGTACGACCGGAAACCGACCTGGTCATCGTCCAGGGCGCGCAGATCAAACCCTACAAGATTCGCGTCGTGGCGAAGATCAATGCCGGCCCGGATTCGGGGTTGACCAAGGTCGCCGCGCAGCAGCAGTTGCAGGCATACGCCGAGGCGTGTCATCGCCTGGAAGGCCGGGTCGATCCGAGTTGGATCGACTACACATTGCACAGCGCCGGTGCGGTTCGACTCGAGATTCTCGAACCATTGGCGCCGATCGTGACCACGGCGTTCCAGGCGCCGTATTGCACGGGCGTCGAGGTCGAGGTGGACACGTTATGAGTGACGATACCCCGACCCCAAGCCTGCTACCGGTGAGCAGTTCTGCGCTGGAAAGGGCGCTGGATATCGGTTTCGCCCGGCTGCTCGAACGTATCGATCCGCCGTTTCCCGAGCTGATGAACCCGACTGCCACGCCCGCGACATTCCTGCCGTATCTCGCGGCGGATCGCGGGGTCAACGAGTGGAGCACCACGGCCCCAGAGGTTGAAAAGCGTCTGACCGTTGAACTCGCATGGCCCACTGCACGGCAGGCCGGGACACGCAAGGCGTTGGAAAACGCGGCCAAGGGGTTGCAACTGACGCCCGAAGTTCGCGCCTGGTATGAGCAAACGCCCGTTGGTTCGCCCTACAGCTTTTCCTTCAGGGCTTTTACCGAACAGGCTTACAGCGAAGAAATCGACGCCCGTCTTGACCGGCGCCTGGCCGATGCCAAAAGCGAACGTGACACCTTGAAGGTTTCAGTCGGCTTGAGCGCATCCGGCCGCCACGTCATCGGTGCCGCCACGCTGTGCGGCGAGCTGACCACGGTTTATCCAATTGTCATCAAAGGGCTGGAAGCCTCGGGACAGGCCTTCATGGCCGCCGGGCTCTACACCGTCGAAACATCCACCATTTATCCACAGGGGGCCTGAATGGCTGACTATTACACCCTGCTCACCGATGCAGGCATCGCCTACGAAACCGCCTGCAAGGCAGCAGGCACACCCATCAAGCTCTCGCAGATTTCCGTCGGCGACGGCGGCGGCGCGGTCTACAACCCGGCCGCAACCGCCACGGCGCTCAAGCGCGAAGTCTGGCGCGGACCGCTCAATGCGCTGTTCCAGGATGAGAAGAATCCGAGTTGGCTGCTGGCTGAAGTGACCATCCCGCCTGAAGTAGGCGGTTGGTATGTGCGTGAGGCTGGGATCTGGACCGACACTGGGGTCCTGTATGCGATTGTCAAATATCCGGAGTCGTTCAAGCCGGTGTTGGCGACGTCTGGTTCGGGGAAAGAGTTTTATATCCGATCGATTTTCGAGACCAGTAATGCGGCATTGGTGACGTTGCTGATTGACGATACGGTGGTCAAGGCGACGCGGGCCTGGGTGATGAGCTACCTCGCTGACGAGTTGGCGAAACTTGATGGTAAGCAATCGGTTCGGGTGGCTACCACGGGAAATATCGTTCTGAGTGGTTTGCAGCAGATCGACGGTATTGCTGTGGTGGCCGGTCAGCGGGTACTGGTGACGGCCCAAACGACTGCTAAGGAAAACGGTATTTATGTTGTGGCCAGTGGAGCGTGGATGCGCTCGGTTGATTCCAACACCAGCGCAAAGGTGACTCCAGGTCTGATGGTGATGGTCGAGGAAGGTATCGCGAACGGCGATTCGCTTTGGCATCTGGTTACTAACGGTCCGATTGCGCTGGGCACGACCGCGCTGAGTTTTGAAATGCTCGCTGGTCGAACAGGCATTTTGGCAGGCACTTATAGAAGTCTGACAGTCGATAAATATGGTCGTGCGACTGGCGGGTCCAATCCTGAAACGTTGGCAGGTTTCGGTATCAAGGACACTTACACGAAGCCAGAAATCGAGTCGATGATTGCCCAGGCCTCAGCGCTGCCAGTCGGTGTAGTGGTGGCATTTCCAGTCGATAAAGTGGCGCCCGGTTTTTTGGAACTGGATGGAAGCGTAAAGAGCATCACCGCTTACCCTGACTTAGCGTCATTCCTTGGCACTATCTTCAATAAGGGGGATGAGGGGGCCGGTAATTTCCGCTTACCTGAGTCGCGTGGCGAATTTCTTCGTGGCTGGGATCATGAGCGTGGCGTGGATGTGGGGCGTACGCTGGGGAGCTTTCAAAAGGGATCGCTTGTTCCATTCGACCCCACTAGCGCAGCATCAGCAGTGGTTGGACTGCATTCAACAGGATCAGACGCGACTATTCGTTCGGACCTGGGCCTTGATGGGCTTGGAGCCGCTGATTATCCCGGTGCTGATGTTGTCTACAACGCGGCGTCTGCCCTGCTGCCGGTATCCAGTAGCACGGGTGTCACTCGGCCGCGCAACTTGTCGGTTATGTGGTGCATCAAGGCTTGGAATGCACCGATTAATCAGGGAAACATCGATATCGCTGCGCTACAGGCCCTGGCGGCGCAGGCGACTGAAACTAATCGAGGTACCGCGAAGATTGCAACACAGTCGCTTACCAACGTGGGTATCGATGACGCCACTATTGTGACGCCGAAGAAACTTCGCTGGGGCGTTTCGCTTCTCGTTGCGCCGAACGGCTATCTGGCTTTCCCTTCTTGGCTTGGTGGTTTGATCATCCAATGGGCAACGACCCAGATAACAACAAACGGTGCCAATGGCGGCACCGCAACAGTCACGTTACCGATGGCTTTTCCTAATGCCTCTTTTGGCGTTCTGGCGATCAGGCGCACTACGAATTTCCTCAACGGCGGAGAAACCTATCAAGCGGCACCATCTGGACTGGCCCAAGCCGTTATCAGTATTGACTCGGCGTCTGGCAACGAAGGGGCCGGCGCCCGTGATGTCTTCTACCTCGCACTGGGGAATTGATCATGAGTAAATTTTTCTTTTGTCCTGAAACTCTAGGGCTTTACCCGGGCGCCCTTTACGGCAATGCCATCGGGAAAACCTGCATTGAGATGAGCGAAAGTGAATATCGCGTACTGGCTGGTCATGCCTTGGCAATAGATGGCGATGGGCGACCTGTATTGGCCTCTGCCCTACCGCTTACTTTGGAACAATTGGAAGCAGGCGAGCGGGCTTGGCGTGACAGTGAGTTGAACCGGATGGAATGGTTGATAGCCCGCCATCGTGACGAGGTCGACAGTGGACTGCCTACTAGCTTGATTGCCGAGCAATACAGCGAGTTGCTGGTCTGGCGTCAGTTGTTGCGCGACTGGCCTGCCGCTGGAAGATTCCCAGCCACAGATTATCGGCCGGCGAAGCCGGAATGGATCAGCCAGAAAAATCAATAAACGCCCCGAACAAACGGGGCGTTTTCTTATCCGTCAAAACCCTGAAAGCCCCTTCCCGAAGGGGCTTTCTCGTATCTGGAGAAACCCGAATGGCACAACGCCAAACCTACACCGTACTCGTTCCATTCCCCACCGGAGGCGGCCATTGGTCGAGCATCGGCCAGGAGCTCGACCTGCTCGACGTCGAGGCCAGCGCCTTGCGTAGCGCCGGTCGCCTGGCGCTGAAAAACACCGAGGTTGCCGATGCGGCCTCTACATCCCAACCGGCCAAAAAGGCCACCACCAAGAAGGCTGAATAACCATGGCTGAGGTTTTGAACTTCGAGCACAACGGCATTACCGTCAATGCCACCGAATCTCCCGAGGCCATGGGTGGCCTGGGGGACAACGTCATCGGGTTGGTCGGCACCGCGCCGAAGGCCGATCCGCTGATTCCGCGCAATGCCCCGTTCCGCATCAACAGTTTCACCACCCAGGCGTTGCTCGATCCGACCGGCACTGAGGCCGGTACGCTGTATCACGCGGTGTTCCAGATCCTCAAAGTGGTCAAGGTGCCGGTCTACGTGGTGATCGTCGAAGAGGGCGCCACCCCCGCCGATACGCAGAACAACGTCATCGGCGGCATCGAAGCGCAGACTGGTCGCAAGTTGGGCCTGGCGGCCCTGAGTGGCGTTGCTGAAGACCTGACCATCATCGGCGCGCCGGGCTTCACCGGCACCAAGGCGGTGGCCAGCGAGTTCGCCTCGTTCGGCAAGCGCATCAAGGCGCGTGTGGTGCTTGATGGCAAGGACGTCGCGGTTGCCGATCAAGTGACTTATAGCCAGGAGTTGGGCGGTGCCGACCTCGGTTTCGACCGTTGCCTGGTGGTGCACAACATGCCGGCGGTGTACTCCAAGGCCGCGAAGAAAAACGTCTTCCTGGCCCCATCGAGCCTGGCCATCGCCGCCCTCGCCAAGGTCAAGCAATGGGAGAGCCCGGGCAACCAGGTGACCTATGCCGAGGACGTTTCGCGGACCGTGGAATACAACATCCTCGACACCTCCACCGAAGGCGACCTGCTCAACCGCTACGGCATCAGCTACTACGCCCGGACCATCCTCGGCGGCTTCTCGCTGCTGGGCAACCGCTCCATTACCGGCAAGTTCATCAGCTACGTCGGCCTGGAAGATGCCATCAGCCGCAAGCTGGTGAAAGCCGGCCAGAAAGCCATGGCGAAGAACCTGACCAAGTCCTTCATGGACCAGGAGGTCAAGCGCATCAACGACTGGCTGCAAACCCTGGTGGCCGACGAAACCATCCCGGGCGGCAGCGTGTACCTGCACCCGGAACTCAACAGTGTCGAGAAGTACAAGAACGGCACCTGGTACGTGGTGATCGACTACGGCCGCTACGCGCCGAACGAACACATGATTTATCAACTCAACGCCCGCGATGAAATCATCGAGCAGTTCCTGGAGGACGTTCTCTAATGTTTACCAACCGCGTAAGACAGGCCATCGCGGCCACCCTGCAAGGCCTGCCGTTGTCGGCGACCGTGGAAGAGTTCACCCCGCCGAAGATCGAGTTCGACATGGAAGAAATGCGCGGCGGGCGCTTCATTACCGAGGAAATGGCCAAGGGCGGCAAGGCCCTCAACGCCAAGCTCAGCCTGCAAGGTGTCGGCCCGGAAATCATGCTGGCGCTGGGCGTCAGTGTCGGTGACGACATCCTGCTGAATGTGCGTGAAGCCGGCCAGGATCAGGACGGCAACACCTGGTTCACCTACCACACCGTCGGCGGCAAGCTGAAATCCCTGGAAGAGACCGCGCTGAAGATGGGCGAGAAGCCCAGGACCAATCTTGAGCTGTCGTGCCGTACCTACAACCGCCTGGAAAACGGCGTTCCAGTGATCGACATCGACGTGCGCACCCAGAAGTTCGTGCTCAACGGCGTCGACATTCTCGGCGATGCGCGCCGTGCGGTGCTGCTGCCTTGAACCTCAGTTGAACACAGTCCCTGTGGGAGCGGGCTTGAACTGGCCTAATGATTTTGGACACTTCAATCGGGCGCTATGATGGCGCCCAAATCTGAGGTGTTTGGATATGCGTAAATCTTATTCGAGTGAG
>NZ_VIUG01000065.1:0-8944 GCF_007828255.1 Pseudomonas sp. SJZ078
CTCGCGGGTGTAGGTCTTTCGCTCTTGCATGGATCCTCCTGATGGGGCGAATCATATCGCCCTTAAGAGGTGTCCGGGATCATTAAGCCAGTTCACTGAGCGTCTGACCGTGTTAAATCGCCTGACTACAACGGACAAGTACCAATAACGGCATAATCCGGGCTGGAAGAATTGATTTCCACGGCCCAGCCTTGGGTAAAGACCAGTTCATTCTCCTCGACGAGGGCGAGAATCTGCGGGCAGAGTTTGCTGGCGTCTTCCGAAGTCCCGTCGATGACAATATTGACCGTATGATTCTCGGCCGAGAACTCAGAAGCCTGGGTCAACGCATCCATGCCATCCAGCATCTTGCAGAGCAATGATGCATTCTCTTCGGACTCGTCCACCCCACTGCTGTAGGCAGATTGAACAGTCATGGCCATCAACAGAAAAAACGCACCCGCTATAAGTCTGTTTTTCACGGCCATGCTTCCTGAATTTTGGGGAAGGAATACTAATGCACGAGCAAGGCATTGATAAATTGCAATGGATCAAAGCACCGGACTTTCGGCATCCTGATCGGGCTGCGCCGAAAGCGGTACATCGAACACTCGATCAAACACCCATTGAAAAACCAGCGAATAGAAAAAGAAAAACACAAACAACCCCAGGTTGGTGATCAATGCCAGCCAAAGGCTGATGCTCAGCCACGCCCCGATTACCGGAGTCAGAATCAGCGTCAATCCGCCTTCGAATCCCAAGGAATGCAACAAGCGCCGTCGCCAACTGCGATGGCGATGGTACTGGCGGCGCTCCCACCGTTCGAACAGGCCGTTGAACAATATGTTCCAGGCCAGCGCCACGGCAGAAATCACCAGTGACAGCTGGGTCGAATAGACCAGACCTTGATCGTAGGTCAGCGCCAGGGCCGGCGCCACGAACAGGACGCCGCCAGCCTCATAGAGGATCGCCTGGAGAATTTTGCGGGGGGTGCTTTGCATCGTTGCTCTCTTGGATTGGATGAGGAGACCACAGCCTGGCGAGTTGAGCGCCCACGCACAATTGAGCTAAATTGAGCCACGCTCAACCTGAGTAACCCACCCTCCCATGTTCGCCAAACTGCCCCTCACCGCCCTGCGCGGCTTCGAGTCCGCCGCAAGGCTAGGCAGCTTCAATGCAGCGGCCCAGGAACTGAACATCAGCCCGGCGGCGATCTCCCATCAGGTCAAAAGTCTTGAGGGCTTCCTTGGCGTGCAACTGTTCGAACGCTCCAGCCAGAACGTGCGCCTGAGCGCCGACGGCGAGCGCCTTCAACCACACATCCACCGGGCCCTGCTCGATATCCAACACGGCCTGCAAATGCTGTCGCCACCGTGTGCTGCGCAGTCCCTGGTGGTGAGTACCACGCCGGCATTCGCCAGCCTGTGGCTGATACCCCGACTTGGGGATTTCCATCGGTTGTACCCGGATATCGACGTCAGCCTGCACAGCAGCAACGAGGTAGTGGACCTCCAGCGTGACGCAAGCATCGACCTGGCGATCCGCGCCTTGTTCACCCCTGACCCACAGCTGATCGAACAGCCTTTATTGGATGAGCACTTCGGCGTCTATTGCCGCCCCGACTGGCAACCGCCCGCAGAGAATGCCCCTATCGAGCTCATCGACGTGCCGTGGTTGAGCCACTCAAGCGTCGCGGTCGACTGGCCAGCCTGGTGCACCGCGGCAGGTACCCAGAGCTGGCTGGATAACGCGCGCTTGCGACGTTATGACGAGGAACAACATGCGCTGCAGGCAGCCATTGCCGGGCATGGGTTGGTGCTGGCCAGTAACGTGTTGGTTGCTGACGCGGTTGCGCGAGGGCAATTGGCTGGCTATCGCCCTGAGGTGCGTCTGCAGGGGGCCCGGTATAGCGTGGTGTGCGTGCCGGGGCGGGAGCGGCAAGCGGCGGTGCGGGTTTTTAGGGGGTGGCTGCTGAAACAGACTATGGGCTGAGCATCAGGGACTCTTCATGGTTCGTCTTGAAGAGCATTTCCCGGGCACATAAAAAATTTGCAAAAAGATGCGCCTGGAGTCATGATTCCTCCATCTATCAACCAAGGAGATGGAGGTGCAGAGCAGGCAATTGATAAAGGAGCTTGAAGCCGCTGGGTGGGTTTTGGATCGAGTAACCGGGAGCCATCACATGTTCAAGCATCCAAACAGATCCCAGACAGTTCCAGTGCCACATCCAAAAAAAGACCTACCAATCGGAACTGTAAGAGCGATCAAGAAACTGGCTGGGTTGATGTAGCCGGCTTGACCCTCTGCACCTCCTGAGGAGATACCTATGCAATATCCAATCTGCATCGAGTGGGGCGACGAGAAAACCGCCATCGGCATTCAGATTCCAGACATTCCTGGCGCGATCACCGCTGGCGACACATTCGAGGAGGCTTACAGTGCCGCCGTCGAGATCGCCAATATTATGCTCGAGGAGATTGCGTCAAGCGGCAAAGCGATCCCAATGCCGTCTACAACAGCTCATCACCGGAGCAATCCAGAGTTTGCTGATATGGGCTGGGGCATGCTGGAAGTGGACATCACGCCTTATCTGGGCAAAACCGAGAAGGTCAACGTGACCCTGCCAGGCTTTGTTGTACAACAGATCGACCGCTTCGTCCGGGATCACAACATCAAGAGTCGCTCATCCTTCCTGGCTGATGCAGCCATGGAAAAACTTGGTCGTTAAACCACGGCTTAAAAATTTGCGACAGACCACGATTCTAATTCACTTTATTCAGCCCCTCTCATAATCGTGGTCTGTTCCCGTCTCCCATTCTATTTTCAATGCAGCGCCGGTGACCGGCATCAATCAAAGGAATGATCATGGCTTTCGATTGGCACTCGGGACCTATCACTCGATCCACACTTATCGACAAGAACTACCGAAACACGCAGAAGGTACGATGTGTCGGACCAATGGCTAGACACACGCCGCTGAGCCCCCCATCTGACCGGTCCACTCAAAGTGCTCCAGCCTAATACCAGTCAGTTAAGGATCAAACGGCACAAAACCTGTGGGAGCAAAGCTTTCTCGCGATTGCGCTAAGTCAGTCAGCAGCAATGTTGACGGGTCTGTCGTTATCGCGAGCAAGCTTTGCTCCCACAGGTTTGTGGCTTAACTGACTGGCATTAAGCGTTTCGGCCTGCTCTTCTCGTCAATGAAGCACCCTGCGGCTTTCACCAATCCTGATCCGGTCGAGGGCTCTATTTAACGCATCCAAGGCATCGATCAGCGCTTTCGCCTCAGCTTCCCGACCATCGCCCCAGAGGCGTTCAGCCATTTTGTTCAGTGCCTGGATAGAGCGTTCGATGTCAGCAGCAGTCACTGCTTTGCTTTCCTGCTGTTTCTTAGGCATTGATCAACCCTTCCTCAGGGCGTGCTTCGTCAGCTGCAGTGCGGCGACTCCCCATCTGCACACATGACCCAGAGTAGAGCATGCCGTCTAAGGACCTCAGCAGAACTGATTTCCTTCCAGGAAAGGGCAATTTATGTTGGAAACGAAAGCTTGCGGACGCTACACGCCTAAGCAAGCCAGGGGTAAGATCTTCGTCATCGCCCACAATCACTTATTTTTGGGCGGAGGCGGTGCTGAGGGAGCCTTGGGCCTAACGTTCTGCGGCGTTGATTTGCACTTTTCGTCTTGAGTAGACACCCATTTTCCGCCGCCGGGCATCGGCTGTGGAGCTTTGCTCGTCATGTAATTACTCCGAAACGTCCTTGGTGAACTCGACCCATTGTACCTTCGATGAATCTACAACCACAAAATCCGCCCCGAAAGGCCGCTCGCCCTCATCTTCGAGCCAGCTTGGCCCCTCGATCACAAACTGCCCGCTCGATGGATCCGACGGCCATTCGGAAGGCCAACCATAAAGACGTCGCTCATCGTTCAGATGCAAAACCACAAATCTTTCATGCCTTGCGAATGTGCTGTACCACTCACTTGGATAGGAGGTTTGCTTCGTAATATTTTTATTCCGCAACCAGGCATGAAGCTTATCGTTTGTAGTGCAATAGCAGGACAGCAAGCCGAGCTGGACTGAAACCACGAAGGACCAGAAAGCCTCGGCTTTTATATCCCATAGTCCAACCGTATACCCCTTGGAGCCTATCCACAGCAGTCCAGCTTTGATTACTAAAACAGCGCCATGAATCACGAAGGTGAAAATCAGCGCCTGGACAATCTGACCGAAAGTGTCGGGCCGTTTGAATGCTGTCAGCGAGTAGAAAATCCATGCAGTCAAAAAACCTGGAATCAAATACTGCAGCAGCGGGATCACTTCTTTTACTAATTCGTCCAAATTGCAATTTCTTCCATCCAGTTGGCAAGTCCGAGTCACCATCGGGCGACGGAGGGAATTAAACTAAACACCGCGATAAGTGCCAGCACGGCATAGATCCGTGCTTTGCTCCAGAATCCTTGTGTTCGCCATTGCGTCATCCGTATTCACTCCATGGCTCTTGATCTTTGGTTACACGTAAGATCATGGCACCACGGAGTCCACCCAATCGCAGCCTGTCCTCGTATTCACTTGGCTTTCGCGCTCTTGATGTCACTGATGATTTGCTGAGAAATAGCCTGAACCTGTTCTTGGGTCATGGCCGACATGACACCTTCCCAAGCAGATGACGACGTATCATAGGTCCGGGTGCCAATCAGACGGCCTGATTTCAGGTCCGAGTAATCTGCGCGAGAGTTGACCCACGCATTGCCTACCATGACACCGGCTCCGTAACGGGCGCTTGGGGTCAGGTAACGGAAATTGGTTACGTTGATCTTGATGCCGACACGTCTTTGCCGTCGAGGCTTGTCGGCTGGGCTTCGGCAAGGTGGTAGCCCGCGCGAGTCGCTTCCACTTGCAGGGCATCACTCCATTCTTGCTTCAGGCGAGACCAGTCCTCGTTCTGTTCAACCTTGCTGTTTCCCTGGAAGTTGACGACCAGGTTCTGCTTGGCCGATTCCTGGATGACCAGCGTCTCAGTCCCGCCACTTTTCACAGAGGCAGCGCACCCACTCAACATCAAGACGGCAACAGCGCAGGACAGCGCAATCGAGAGCTTGGTTTTGTTCATTGACGTCCATATCCACAGAATGGTCGAGAGAGGTCAGGTACTCCCGCGGGGCCAGATGAGCGCACACGTTGAATGCGCAGAACTTAGCATCATTACTTTGCCAGCACGAGCCGAGGCATTATGAAACAGGGACAACACCACAAAACTCATTTCTCCCCGCTCTAATCCGTTGACGAAGTTGCCGGCGGAACCCAATAAGCCTCTCTCACCTCGTCCAACGCCTGCCAGGGTTGGCTGGCAAATCTTGCATTCAGACAGGTCGGCTCATGAATGAACGCCAGCGCCTTATCGTTCTCGGACTGCTCGGCACCACAGCTCTTGCATTTCACGATCTGATTGCGCAGCGCCCAACTTTCATGCCATGAAATCAGCTTTTCGAGGGGGGTCACTTTTCCTACATCCCATTACAAAAACCTGTACAAAAATATAAATCATGTACAGATTATTGACTAGCCAGTCGGGTCGACACGACTGAACCATCGGGCGCCTTATGGATTTGCCAACAGACGCCAGAAGAAATTGGGCATGGTCAGTCTTGACCTGATAGCGTTGCGGGTAAGGGTCATGGATGGGTGCGGCGAGTGGGCAAACCAGGGGTTCCAATGTCAGGGCGGAATAAGGAACGTTAATGCCGTACAACTACACGAACGGCCGCTACCTGGTCTTCAAAGGCAATGGCAGCGATGGTGCCCCCTTGGGCCGGATTCACCAGGACGGAAAAGTTCGAAACCACTTGGGTGAGCCGCTCTACTACATCGACATAGAAGAACATGCGTTCTTTTCAGTCGATTAATCAAGCGGTGCCCTGCCCCCAGCTGTCTGGTTTCCGCCGATTGAGGTGGGTCGTATAGCATCACTTGCAGCAACGCCTCGCCGTAGCTCGCATTGGGAAAGAACCCCGTCTATCTACACGCCCAGTTTCTGCCCGCACACTTATCGGCCGCCTTCACGGACGAGAAAATAGACGGTGGTCAGCCATGTTGCAGATTGATCGGTACTTTATGAAAAAGCTGGTTTTGGCACTCTCTCTGCTCACATTGGCCGCCTGCACTCCTTACAGATCCCTGGCCTCGACAGATCCAAATTGGATGCGTCTTGGTGGGGATGAGCCTGAAGGCTACCCAAGGACATTTGTTGAGAACCTGAGCGGGCATTGCTCTCTGGTGACCGAGTCATGGTCCGAAGGAAAGATCAATGGTCGTATCCTATGGACCAAGCACCAGTCTCGGCAGTCTATGGCCTGCCCATAGCGTCTATGCCGGGAGGTATCAGGTCACAACTTAGCCCGCCACGGTGCAAGAGCCCCTTCGAAAAGTGAAAGGGCGCGATGCATGAAACCATTGAAGCGAGCGGCATCACGCCGCAGCCCTGCCTGTTGGCCGCCAATCAGGCACAAATGGGCCATCTGCCCCATCACTTCTGCTTCGCCAGGCCTATTGAGCAAGCGGCGGCAGGTCCGTATTGCGAAGTCCAGCCGTCTTGTGTCGACACGCTGCTGAAACTCGTTTACCAACGGATCGTGCAACGACCAGGCTCGAATGGAGACTTCCCGCCCTGGTTGTTTCTCAGCGGCAATACTCAAATAGCGTTTCAAGGTCTCGCCCGCACTCCGCCCCTGCGCCGCATAAGCGAGCATGCGCTCCGTGTAATCTTCTTCCCAAGCAGCCAGCAAAGTGCGGACAAAGTCTTCGCGATTACGGAAATGGTGATAGAACGATCCACGGGTCACATTCAATCGACGCGATAGACTCTCGGCCGAAACGCCCATGTGTCCTATTTGGTCGAGGGCCTCAAAACCAGCCGCGATCCAATGGTGACGCGTTAGTTTTTCCACCCGTTATTTCACTCCCTGTTTAGCACCATACAGACTGTGTAGGGTGCGCAACCGATTGATACGTTACGAGCACCAGCACTTGTCATGGAGCTCGCATTGAAGAAGATCGTTCTGGTCGCTTTCGACCAATTCACTGATATCGACCTGTTCCTGATGTGGGACATCTTAGGCCGCAACACCGAGGATTGGCACGTCCGAATAGTGGGTTCCGGCCCTGTTGTGCGATCGGCGCACGGCCTGCCTGTTTCGGTGCACGGTCCGCTGTCCGAGGCCAACAGTGCCGACGCGGTATTGTTCGTCAGCGGCAAGGAAGGTATCCCCGCCGCACTTGCCGCCCCGGATTTCCTGCCGTCGTTTGAACTTGACGCCAGACGCCAGCGAATCGGCTCCATATGCGCCGGCGCTTTCATTCTCGAACGACTTGGGTTGCTTAACGGCCAAGCGACTACACACCCGGATGCGCGATCGAGCTTGCAAGCCCTGGGACTTGAGTCCATGGATCAACCTCTTGTATGCCAGGGAAACGTTGCCACCGCTGGCGGATGCCTGTCTGCACTTTATCTGGTGGGATGGCTGGTGGAATCCTGGTTTGGTGTCGACAAGCGCCGGGCGACGTTGCGCCCTGTTCTGCCCACTGGGCAGCAAGCACTCTATGATGCCTTGATTGGACTCAGTATTCGCCAGGGGAAAGTAGGCGCTTCAACAGCATCCAATTAATTCGTGTCAGAACTCAGGAAGGATCCCCCGATGCGCCGAGAATTTGAGCTCATTACATCCGTACCAGTCCCCGCCAGTTCCGGCATCACCCATCTTTACAAGTCGATGAACCTGGCGGACGCCTTTGCGATTCGGCTCCCGGCGGACGCCTCTGGCAATCCGGATTTACTGGCTCGATTCATCCTTTCCCACCAGCCCTCCTGGATCGGCTGGCTCATGAGAATCCGGGACACCCTCGCTGCCTGTTTTGGCCTCAAGACAGCCAAACACCTGGCAACCCTTGCTGATCGGATTGGAATCTTCAAGGTCTACAGCACGAACCAGACTGAAATCGTGCTGGGAGAGGACGACAAGCACCTCGACTTCCGGATATCGATCCTATGTTGCGAAGAGACAGAGCCGGAAGGCCGTCGGCAATTGGTCTTTTCAACCGTGGTGCAGTGCCACAATCGTCTGGGTCGGGCCTACATCTTGGTGATTGCCCCGTTTCACCGCTTGGTCGTCAAGGCCAGTCTTCTGCGTGCGGCGCGGGTCGGTTGGCCGTTGGCTAGCACTTCCTGAGGCTGAACGCGCTGTAAGCCCTTTGGGGTTTAACCCCGTCCATCGAAAGTAATATAGAGATCGACCGGATCTGGAGGTTGGGAATCGAGATCCAGAACACATGCCACCCCAAGCCTAAAATGACCAGAAGACCTATATAGGAGTCTGATCTATGCAGAACATTCTGGCCGATGTGGTCGTCAGCGTATCCGAGCTCAAGAAGAACCCCTCTTCCGTCTTAAACGGTGCCGACGGCTTGCCCGTGGCCGTACTGAACCACAACCGAGTTATGGGTTACCTGGTCCCGGCAAACGTCTACGAAGCGATGGTCGAGCGCCTGGACGAATTGGAACTCGTCCACTTGGTCAAGGTACGGCTCGACGCCAACGAAACACCTGTTGGAGCATCTCTCAACGATCTCATTGGCGAGGCCGAGGCAGATATCGCCAACGGCCGTTGAATACGAAGTCGAGTGGATCCGAAGGCGCTGAAGAACTGCGAAAACTAGACGGCGCCATCCGCCGCCAGTTCTTGTGAAAGCTCCAGGAGAAAACTGGGGAAACTGGGGAAACTGGGGACAGACCCTGAGGGATCCCCACAAATCTATTCCAATGCCTGCGCCTCTTGATGTACCTCTGCTCGCAACGCGGATAAACGGGGACAGACCCTGAGGAATCCCCGAATTTTCTTACGAAAAATCAAGAAGTTGGAATATTGAAGAGACCTGCATGAGTCGGCAGCTTGTGTTGCACCACACAAAA
>NZ_VIUG01000066.1:0-8749 GCF_007828255.1 Pseudomonas sp. SJZ078
TGAATGGGCATAAAAAATCCGATACCAGAGGACTGGTATCGGATTTTCTAGAAAGCCCGGCTTGGACTCAAATGCTTAAGTGAACAGCATTACGCTCATTGAGCGGGCTTTTTGTTGTCTGCCTTTTATCTACTGCTCGGCATTCCGGCTGTGACGGTAATCGCTGACTGCCTCATACACTGCTTTACGCAAGCGGTTGATGCCGCCAATAGGGCGATGCGCCTCGATGCCGAACCAGGGGTTGAACGACTGGTTGTCGCAGGCCAGGTTCAGCTTGGGGTTGTCGAAGTCCTGGGGCGGTACCTTGATTCGCGCCACCGTCTCGAACGGCGCGTCACTTTCTCGCCATTCAATGCTGGTGTCCTCGATCGGCATGTATTTGCCTGGGTCCTGGCGTTGGATCTGCAGGACAAAACACGCCGGCACGCGGTCTGTGGATAACTGCTGATGCAACGCACTGCGCAGGAAATTCGGCAGTGCCTGGTTTTGTGGCGGCAGGGTATAGCTTGGGCAACTGTCCGGGTCTGGTGCTACACGAAACTTGGCGTTAGCCTCGCCGAACTTGTAGGGCGATACTGAAAAGTACGTAGTCTGGGTCGGACTGACGGGAGGCGGTGACAGCGTCGCCAGGGCGATGAACAGATGGCGGATCTGCCAGCTGCGCGGGTCCAGCCCAGGAAAGAACGCCATCACTTTTTTGCCGTCGGCCTGGGCGGCCACATTCTGACGGTACTCGGCGACATCACTGACGAAGAAATTTGGGTGATTGAACATCACGAAATCCTGTTCGCCCTGTGACTGTCTATCCGCCAGCAATGCCTTGCCCGGTACGTTCAGCAGTTTGATGGCCATCCCTCGCGCATCCCGCAGGCTATCGAACTGTGGGTACGCGTTGCCGTTGGACAGGCGCATCGTCGCTTGCCAGACCTTGCCCGGCTCGGCAAACACGCCCTGACGCAGGGGGGCGGGCAGGTCGCTCGGCACCTGGACTTCAGCCATCACGCAGCCATGAGCCTTGGCGTGGGCGTCGCGCAGATAGCGCGTGCCTTCGCGATGCTGATCGACGATGCGGATGGCGGTCTGGATGATCTCCTGGGTCATGGCGGCTTCGCCGGACGGTATCTGTTCCTTGTCCGACACCGGGCCGTTGTATTGCCAGGCGAACCAGGCCGTGGCGAGCGCCCAGCCGAGCAAACCGATGCCCAGCAGCCAGAGGAGGGTCTTGCCCAGAAAGGCGCCGAGGCGCAGCCAGAGCGTAATCAGCATGGGGCAATCCTTTTACCTGAGAAGTTCGTCATCACAGTTGCGACTCCAACGGCCCGCCCAGCACCTTGAGGTACTCCAGCAATGCCCAGCGCTCCTGCGGCTGCAGCAGGCGACCGATCACCCCGTTGCCCCGTTCGCCAGCGCGGAATTCATGACCGCTGTTATGGTTGCCGGTGATCCGGGTGTCGAAGAGAAAACCGTTGGTGAAGGCTTCGGTGCGGTAACCCAGGTGCCGGGGATCGTACTCGAAGCTGCCCTTATAGAAGGTGGTCGCCCGTTCATCCTGAGGGGACAGCAACTGATAGATCGTCGGCACCGAGCCGTTATGCAGGAACGGTGGCGTGGCCCAGACGCCGGCCAGTGGCCGGGCCTTGTAGGCGCGCAGTTCGCGTACACCGATGGGCAGGCCGAAGCCATCCATGGCCGGCCGCTCGACCGGGGTGACGCCGGCGTCGCGGTAGGCGCGGCTCTCGACGAACGCCGTGACGTAGGCCAGGCCCTTGGCGACCGAAACCTGGCTCAGGTCCAGCGGCTGCGTCGTAGCGGGGTGCAGTTGCACATCCAGCTTCGCCAGTTCGGCCGGCTCCCATTGCAGGTCGGTCAAGTCGAAGCGGTGGTCGGCAATGTTATTGGCCGTGCCCGGGTCGGTGCCGATCACGTTCACCGGCAACATGTGCAGTTGCTGGACCGGTCTGTCGGGTCCCTGGACTACTTTTGGCACGTGGCAGCCGGCGCAGTTTTCCGCGAACAGTGCCCGACCTTTGGCGGCCAGGGGTTTATCGATCGGGCCCAGCAGTGCTTCCGGCCACGCCGGGGGCTTGAGCAGTTGCAGGGTTTCTTCGATCGTATGCAGATCGCGCACGCGTACGCTGGAGGGGTAGCGCGCATCGCCCTGCAACGGCTTGCCCTGGGCATCGAAGAAATTCAGCGTAGCGCCGACACCCAGTGCTTCACCAACATTGCGGGCCATCGGCTGTTGGGCCGAGCCGTTCCATTGCACCCAGTCGAAGGTCCAGATATCCCACAACTGCGGATAATCCACCGGGGCGTCGGCGACCCGGTAATTCTTCGCCGAAATGGCATCGCCGAAGCTGGCATTGGCGATGCGACCAAACGCGTCTGTGCGGCCAGGCCCTTCTTCGGTGGGGTAAAGACCGCGATGGGTATCATTCCAGGCAACCCGCAGGAACGTATCCAGGGAGTCCTTGAAGGCCTTGCGCAAGGCGTCGTGACGGTCATCGTCGTAGTCCTGGCCCAGGACCTGACGGGCGAAGCGTTCGAATTTCCAGGGGTTGTAGTAGGTCGAGGCGAGGCTGGCGACCAGTGCCTGTCCGAAGCTGCCACCGCGCAAGGTTGGCACGCTGGAGGGCAGGACATGTTGCGCCGAACCGCCGTCGATCCGTATTGCCTGGCCCTTGAAACGTAATTCGCCGGTGTGGCAGGCGGCGCAGGTGATGTCCAGGAATTGTTCGGTGCTGCCCGGGTTCTGGTGTCGCGCAAAACCCACCGGCAGGTTACCGGGGTTGTCCTGGGAGGCTTTCTGCGCCGGATCGACCAGAAAGCCGAAGCGCGCCAGGTATTCGGGCGACGCGAAGCGCTGCTGCGAGAATGGCAGTTCGAGGGCCGTGAACCATTCGTAGCGCAGGCCTTTGACTTGCGTCCCCTGGGGTGTGAAGTAATACGTCTGGCGCTCGGCGGCGCTCCATTGGTCCAGGTAGTGCACCTGTTCGACGGGGGTGTAGAACGGCAGTCTGGGATTGGCGACGTAATAAAGCACCACGGCCACGGCGACCATTACCAACACGAGAAGAAATAGGAAAATGCGAGAGAGGAGGCGCACGGTCACGTCCTTGTATTTTTGATACGCCCTTATGCCTCAGTGCTGCGCGGCCGGCAAGTGGCCATTATTTGTTGGTCGGCAGGATGCGGCGATAGGTCCCTGTACGTAATAGATGACAGATGCTTCATCTGCACACGATCAAAAAGCGTTTGTGGCACCTGAACTTATCCCCGGTTTTCGGCTCACATGCCGGTAGCCATTGGTCGTGGCGGCCTGATAAGCTCGCGGCTTTACTCGATTGCCCTTTAGGCGCATGAACAAGGAAATAGCATGAAACAGCATCGGTTGGCGGCAGCGGTTGCCCTGGTTGGCCTGGTACTCGCAGGTTGCGACTCGCAGACCAGCGTTGAGCTGAAAACCCCGGCGCAGAAAGCTTCCTACGGTATCGGCCTGAACATGGGCAAAAGCCTGGCTCAGGAAGGTATGGACGACCTGGACTCCAAAGCGGTCGCCCAAGGCATCGAAGATGCCGTCGGCAAGAAAGAACAGAAGCTGAAAGACGAAGAGTTGGTCGAAGCCTTTGCCGCGCTGCAAAAGCGTGCCGAAGAGCGCATGGCCAAGATGAGTGAAGAGTCGGCGGCCGCCGGCAAGAAATTCCTCGAGGAAAACGGCAAGAAGGCTGGCGTGACCACCACCGCTTCCGGCTTGCAATACGAAGTGGTCAAGAAAGCTGACGGCCCGCAGCCCAAGCCGACTGACGTCGTGACTGTGCACTACACCGGCAAACTGACCAATGGCACGGTGTTCGACAGCTCCGTGGAACGCGGTAGCCCGATCGACCTGCCGGTCAGCGGCGTGATCCCGGGTTGGGTCGAAGGCCTGCAACTGATGCATGTCGGCGAGAAGTACAAGCTGTACATCCCGAGCGACCTGGCCTACGGTGCCCAGAGCCCGAGCCCTGCGATCCCTGCCAACTCGGTTCTGGTCTTCGACCTGGAACTGCTGGCGATCAAGGATCCGGCAAAAGAAGACGCAGCCAAGTAATCGCGTCTGCTATAACAACAACGCCTCGCTTATGCGGGGCGTTGTTGCATCCGGGCTGCGGAAAATCCGAAAAAACCGAACGCACAGCGCAGGCGGCAGTCATAGGCAATACGGGTGCTTGCTAGACCCAGTCCGCCCGTCAAGTCAATGAAATATTGGGTTTTTTATGTGAGTAAAAAACGCCCGATCTGAGTTTGGCCCTTATGAAATGCGGGCTTCAGCGGTGAAATGAAGCTCTGTTCACAAGGTTATCCACAATTTGTGTGGATAACATTTCAGTAGGAAGAAAAAATGAAGGCACCGTGGAATTTTGCACGATTCCTGCCCTTGGCAGGGCGGTTGCTGGCCCGTGGCCGTTTACCAACGCTCCTGTTTGCCGTCGCCCGCAAGGGGGCCCGGGAGGGTGGACGGCTGGGGAGACTCAAGGACGATCTGCGTTTGTTGCAGGCGTTGTGCCTGGCTTATTGGCGTGGCGAATACCGTGCGGTCAGTGCCAAGTCGCTGTTATCGGTGGTGGCAGGGCTCATGTATTTCCTCAGCCCCCTGGATGCGATACCGGATCTGCTGCCGATGTTTGGCATGATCGACGATATCGCCGTGCTGGCGTGGATCATGAAAACCCTTGATGACGAGCTCAGTGCCTTCCGCGCCTGGCGTGATGCGCAGTCCCCCGACAAGCTCGCACGGGTCGAAAGACTTCCCGATACCCCTCGACAACTGCAGCTTCAGGAACAGAAAAAGCCCTGATTCCGTTCGTTTCCCTTCGGGCGACCATCACCCCGCGACCTTAGCCGCCATTTAGGATTACACTTCCAAGGAAAAGGCTGACTCGCTAAGTGTCATCGTCCTACGGGGTAGAGATGGATATTCAGATAATCACACGCGACGGAGAGCCCGAGTACGCGGTTTTGCCGTGGGACCAGTACCAGTCGTTGTTGAAAGCCGCAGGCATCCATCAAGCACCGCCGCAAGAGGCCAAGGCCCTGCACGCGGCGGCACCGGACCAGATTCTTCCTGGCCTGGATCAATTACGCAGTTTGCGCGAAGGGAAGGGCATCGCCATCGAGGCGTTGGCCCGCACGGTAGGTATCAGCCCGTCTTATCTGGCCATGATCGAAAGCGGCGAGCGTCAGCCCGATGCTGCGATTCGGCGTAGTCTGGCCTGGGAATTGACGGTGCCGGGTTGGAGGGAAGGATCGTGAGTGTACGTATCAGTCGGCAGCATTGGGATGGGTTGTTGGGTGAGTTGGACCAGGCGCGCCGCCAGCGCCATTTGTTGACGTATCGTGCTTTGCTGGAGCGTTTGCAGCTGCCCAGTCCGGCCATGCAGACCCTGACCGCCGCCCTTGAACATCTGGCGGCGCTGGACGCCCGGGCCGAACAGCCGTTGCGCAGCTCCCTGGTTATCAGCCAGGGCGCCAGCCGGTTGCCACGCACCGGTTTCTTCGAATGCGTGGAACGCCTGGGGCGCTTTTCCGGCCCCTCCGATGGCGTGGCCGCCGCGTCCTGGCATGCTTCGGAAGTGGTCCGGGTGTTCGAGTATGAGTATCCGGAGTCGGCGGAGGCCTGAAATGCTTTGGTGGATTCCGCAGCTGGCGAGTTAAGAAAAACTCTGGATAATCGGTCAATCTGAAGATTTTATTGGCCGAGTGAAAAAAAAATGTGCGGCCAAATCAAAACTAAAGGATTTGCGCGCCATGAATTCAGCTGGATATGCTTGGCTGCAGGATGCTCTGCAACTGTCAGTCTTCCCTTTGCGTCAGCCTGCCAGAGTGCAGCCTGTAACCCGGTTGGAACGGATTGGCGATACGCTTGCTGTTCCGCCCGGTATAGCCCCTGGACCAGATGATCTGCTGGGGCATGTACTCTTTGCCTTGAAACATGAGGGCATCAATCTAGCTATTCTAGCCCAGGCGTTACCTCAGATTTCGCTCGACGCCTTTGAAGCGGAGTTGAAAGATGCTCCGAACGGGATCTACATCCGCAAGGCCTGCTTCCTGCGCGAAGCATTCACCGGCGACGAGGTGGCCCAATCCTCACCGGTGAAAGGAAGCTTCATTCCATTATTCGATCCAGAACAGTACCTGACGATGCCTGGCGAACGTAGCTCCCGCTGGCGAGTCGAGTTCAATGGCATAGGCACACTGGCCTACTGCGCTACTGTTGAGCGGACACCGCAGGTCATGGAGTTGCTACAGCATAATATCCTCGAGCGCGCGCAGGCGTTCATTCGGGGGCTCCCATCGGGAATGATGGATCGGGCAATCAACTGGGCTTATCTGCACGAAACCCAGGACTCGTTCGCCATCGAGAAGGAGTCGCCGAGCGAGGATAAATCCAGACGTTTTATTCAACTGCTCAGGCAGGCGCATGAACGCATTCCTTTGAGTGAGGACTATCTGGTGGCTCTCCAGAATGCGACGATTTCCAACCCCTACGATAAGGCTGCTGCGTTCCGCCATGAACAGAATCACTTGGCTAACGGCCTGCAAGGTGCCGCTGGCGTAACGTATGTGCCGCCCGCTCCAGACCTGTGTCGAGAGTTGATGGAGCAGCTTATGGCCCTGGGCAATGAGGCAACGGCACATATCGATCCGTTGGTCGCAGCTGGGATCATTTCGTTTGGTTTCGTTTTCCTTCACCCTTTCATGGATGGGAATGGCCGACTCTCACGCTTCCTTGTCCATCAGACATTGTGCCGCGCTGGCGCTTTGGAACATGGTTTGCTGCTTCCGGTATCAGTGGCTATGAAGCGTGAGGAGCGCCTCTACCTGGAAACCTTGCAGGAGTTCTCACGGCCTGCGCGAGAGTTCTGGAATGTCCGGTGGATTGATCAGGGTAACCTGTCATTTGACTTCACTGGTCACCCGGCGATTTATCGATTCTGGGACGCCACGTCGTGCGTGCGATTCACTCTGGAGATGGCTAAGCGAGCGCTTGAAGTTGAGCTTCGTGAAGAAACCGTTTTCCTCGAAAACTACGACAGAATCGTTAAGGCTGTTGATGAGCGTTACGATGTCCGAGGCAGTGACTTGTCCAATCTGGCGATGATGTGTCTGGCGCAAAATGGCGTGGTCTCGAAGCATCGACGCAAACAGTACAAGTATTCAGTGCAAGAGGAAGTGTTTGACTTCATTGAGCAGGTCGCGCAGACATTGCTTAGGGAGCAGGAGAAGCTACGAGTTGAAAGGGCTGACCAGTAGCGTCCTGTAACTGGTGCGTGCTCTGTGCAGTAGCCGACGTCCTCCATTTTTGACCTATTCCGCCAGAGCGGTAATGGTTTTTCGCATTTAGCGAATCGCCCTACACCCACTGCATATTTCCCTGACTTATTTCCTCAGCCATCCCCGGCAAAGTCTCGCGCTTCCTGAGTGCTGCGAGGCGTTTGCCCATGTTCGACCGGTTTTTCCTGCAGGCCCTTGATCGCGTCATGCCTTGATGGATCAGGTGCACCGTATCGAGCAGGCGCTCGACAGTTTCAAAGACACCCTTTCCCTCTATCGCGAGCAACTGGAGCGCTGGTATGGCCGTGCGGCGGACCAGGCCAGCCAGGCGGCCGACCTGCCTTCGCTGATGGGCATGGAGCGGCTGATCCGCTTCGGTGACAGCACTACCGCCGTCAGCAGCGGCGACGATGATTTTCTCTCTGCCGTCGTCCAATGCCCCCAAGGCGGGGTAATGACGATCGAGAGCAAGCTGGAGTCGGTGTACGACGTTCCGCTGGGCGACATCGTGGTGGATGTCGTGGCGGTGGACAGTGGCGAGGTCACGCCGGTCACCCTGGATACCCAGGGGGTGGGAACCTTCAGGGGGGAGGCGGGCAGGTTCTATCGGGTTCATGTCCAGGGCGAGGTATCGCCCGCGCAGATCAGTCAGCTATTTTCTTCCTACGATGGCCTGACCACGGAGCTGACAGACTGGCTGCGCGGCGAGTGGCTGGGGTTCAAGCCGCAATGGGCGCAGCAATCCCTCGTCACTTCGGCCAGTGCCGTGGGCAACGGCTTGCTCGCCGGCAGTTGGGCGGCAATCGAAGGGGTGTGGGACAGCATCGGCCTGCTCTCGGACATCCTCAAGGATCCTGGCGAGTTTGCAGATCGGCTGGGTGAAAGTGCCGGGCAGTTGGTGAAGCTGGCGCAGACAGCACCGCAAGTGATGGCGAAACTGCAGTTGCTGGCCAGTGACGAAGCGGCGCTGTGCTTGCTGATGCGCACCGCCAGCCTCTGGCTGGAGATGCTGCCGCCCAGCGAACTCGCCGGCGAAACAGCCGAAGCCTTGTCGACGGTGGTGGTGCAGTTGCTGCTCGACCTGCTGATCGGCCTGCTCCTGACCTTTGCCGGAGCGGGGGCCGGTATCGCTTACCTGTCGATGCGGCTGGCCAAGCACAGTGCAAGCCTGATGAATGCCGTACAGCGTTTCATTGGCGCGATATTCGCCCTCGTCAACGGCTTCATGGGTTACGTCGACCGCTATAAAACCGTGGCAGCGCGGGGCATCGCAGCCGGAGTAAAAAAAGGTCGGATGCAATTACGCTGGGATGCGCAACGCAACACCACGCTGAAAAAATACGAACCCCACGACGACGCCCCGGCCCAACCGAAAAACCCCAATGGCGACAGCGCCGACAGCGCGGCCCTGACCCGCACCGACGGCTGCCCGGTG
>NZ_VIUG01000067.1:0-7090 GCF_007828255.1 Pseudomonas sp. SJZ078
CCACAGCATTCGTGAATGACGCAGGACCTCTGTGGGAGCGAGCCTGCTCGCGAAGACGTCGGCACATCCAACATCTATCTCGACTGACCCACCGCTTTCGCGGGCAAGCCCGCTCCCACCCTGGATTGTTGGCGACCACGCCCGCTCCCACAGGGCTTCTGACTTCACTTGCCTATCCCCGGAGCATCCTCCATGAAGACCACGCCGATCCTCACGCAGTTGCGTGAGCAATGCCCGACGCTTGCCAATCGGGTGGCAGCCGGTTTTGACCTGGCCACCCTACAAGCCGAAACCCCGTTACAAACCCCTTGCGCCTATGTCCTCCCGGCAGCCGACCTGGTGGGCAGGAATGCTGCGCAGAACGTCACGCTGCAAACGGTACGCGACCGTTTCGACACGGTGCTGGTGCTCGACACCACCGACCCGACCAAAGCGCTGGATCTACTGCATGACCTGCGCTCCGAGTTGTGGCGGGCGTTGGTGGGGTTCAAGCCCGGTGCCTCTTATACCGGCATCGAATACGACGGCAGCGAACCGGTCTCGGTCTACAGCGGCCGCGCGTTGTTCCGGCTGCGTTTTTTCGCTGAGTGCCAGCTGGGCCGCAATCTGGCAAGCCAGCCTGCCGAAAGCTGGCACGAACGTGAACTGGACGGCTTGTCGTCCTTTACCGGGGCCACTGTGCGGGTCGATGCCATCGACCCGGCGGACCCCAACCTCAAACGTCCTGGCCCCGACGGGCGCCTGGAACTGACTTTCTCTGGAGACGTAACCCCATGAGCAAACGCATCACCGTACTGCCGGCCCCGGGCCGTGTGGTACCGGACCCGGAAGCGGGCGACCTGTTGCCCCTCGAAGGCCGTGACGTGCCGGACAACGCCTGGTGGCGTCGACGTCTGGCCGATGGCGACATCACTACCAAAGCCGTGAAAGCGGCCAAACCACAGGGAGCCCAATAATGGCGATCGGATTCAGCAATATCCCCGCGGACATTCGTGTTCCGTTGTTCTACGCCGAGATGGACAACTCGGCCGCCAATAGCGCGTCGTCAGCCATGCGCCGGTTGATCGTGGCCCAGGTCAACGACAACATTGCCCCGGCGGAAGTCGGCAAGCTGGTGCTGGTCTCTAGCGTCGCCCTGGCCAAAAGCATCGGCGGGCAGGGCTCGATGCTCGCCTCGATGTACGAGACCTGGCGCAAGACCGATCCGCTCGGTGAAATCTGGTGCCTGCCGCTGCACAACGTCGAAGGCGCCATCGCCAAGGGCATGTTGACCCTCACCGGCACCGCCACCGAAAGCGGCGTGCTCAACCTGTACATCGGCGGTGTACGCGTCCAGGCGGCCGTCGTCAACGGTGCCACCGCAGCCCAGGCCGCCACGGCGCTGGCCTTGAAAGTCAACGCGACAGCCGACCTGCCAGTGACCGCTGCAGCCGTCGACGGTGTCGTGACCCTCAGCGCCAAATGGACCGGCGACAGTGGTAACGACATCAGCCTGCAGTTCAATCGCCTGGGCAAGAGTAATGGCGAAGACACTCCAGCGGGCCTGATCACGGCCATCACGTCCATGACCGGTGGCGCTGGCGTGCCGGACCAGACCGCCGCCGTCGCGGCCCTGGGTGACGAGCCGTTCGAATTCATCGCCATGCCGTGGTCCGACCTGTCGAGCCTGAACACCCGGCAAGCGGTCATGGACGACAGCACCGGCCGCTGGTCCTGGGCCAAGCAGTTGTTCGGCCATGTCTACAGCGCCAAGCGCGGCACCATCGGCGCGCTGGTGGCGGCCGGCCAGGCGCGCAACGACCAGCACATGACTATCCAGGCCTTGGAACCTGGCGTGCCGCAACCGTCGTGGGTCCAGGCCGCTGCGCTGGCTGCTCGCACTGCCGTGTTCATCTCGGCCGACGCCAGCCGTCCGACCCAGAGCGGCAGCCTGCCGGGCCTGGATCCGGCGCCGGCCAGCGAACGCTTCACGTTGACCGAGCGCCAGTCGTTGCTCAACTACGGTATCGCGACCACCTATTACGAAGGCGGCTACGTACGCATTCAGCGTTCCATCACCACATATCAGAAAAATACCTTTGGCCAAGCTGACAATTCCTACCTGGACAGCGAAACCATGCACCAGTCGGCGTTCATCGTGCGACGTCTGCAAGGCGTGATCACCAGCAAGTACGGCCGCCACAAACTGGCCTCCGACGGCACCCGTTTCGGCGCCGGTCAGCCGATTGTGACCCCAAGCACGATTCGCGGCGAGCTGATCGCCCAGTACGCCAAGCTCGAGCTGGAAGGTCATGTGGAAAACGCCGAGCTGTTCGCCGAGCACCTGATCGTCGAGCGCGACAGCCAGGATCCGAGCCGGGTCAACGTGCTGTTCCCGCCGGATTACATCAACGGCCTGCGGGTGTTCGCGCTGCTCAACCAGTTCCGTCTGCAGTACGACGCTGCTGCCTGAGTGTTGTGTTTGGACACATGAATTCAGCCCACCCCCGCGTGGGCTTTCTATTTGAAGGAGAAACACCATGGGTCAACTGATTGCGGGCACCTGCTACGTCAAAGTGGACGGCGCTCAACTGACCATCAACGGGGGCTGCGAAGCGCCGCTGATGTTCACCAAACGTGAAACCGTCGTACCGGGTTTCTACAAGGAAACCGACATTGCTCCGTCTTTCAAGGTGACGGCGCTGCACACCGCGGACTTCCCGCTCAAGCAACTGGTGGCCGGCACTGACATGACCGTCACCTGCGAATTCAACAACGGCAAGGTCTATGTGCTGGCCGGCGCCTACCTGGTGGAAGAGCCGGTGTCCAAGGGCGACGACGCCACCATCGAGCTGAAGTTCGAAGGCATCAAGGGGACCTGGCAATGACCCATGTGGTGACGTTGCGCGTGGCCATCGAGGCCCACGGCGAACCGTTGAACGAACTGACCCTGCGCCGTCCGACGGTGCAGGAAGTCCGGGCGATCAGGGCGCTGCCGTACAAGATCGACAAGAGCGAGGAGGTGAGCCTGGACATGGACGTCGCGGCCAAATACATCGCAGTCTGCGCCGGCATCCCGCCGTCGTCGGTCAACCAGCTGGACCTGGCCGACCTCAACGCGCTGAGCTGGGCCGTCGCGAGTTTTTTCATGAGTGCGGCGTCGCAGCCATCGGCGACCTGATCGCCGCCGCCTATGACCTGGCCTGGTTCTGGAAGGTTGACCCCGAACAGATGATGGCCAGGCCACTGGATGTGCTCCGCGAATCCCTGGAGCACGCGCAACGGATCAATGCGATGCAGCAGGTGCAGTGATGGCAGACACACAAAAGGTAGAGAAAAGGGCGGTGCTGCTGACCGGCATCGACGAGCTGTCGCCCAAGCTCGCGGGCCTTCGGGCGAAGGTCCAGGGCTTCAAGCAGAACCTCGATGCAACCGGCCTCGGCAGCCTGGACATTTCCGGGCTGCTGCCGGACGGCGGTATCGCCAAGCCGTTCATGGAAGGGCTCAGGTCGGCGACTGCGCTCAAGAGCGAAGTCGCCGAGGTGAACGGGGTGACCAGTGCCCTGCAAGCCCCTGAAGCACCTCGGGTGGCGGCACAGAGCCTGGATGGATTGAAGACTTCCATCAGCAATGTGTCGGTGCAGTTCGGCTCGGCGCTAGGGCCGGCGGTCAGCGCGGTGGCGATCGGTTTGCAGCCGATGGTCAACGGCATGACCCAGGTGCTGCAGGACAACCCGCAACTGGTGCAAGGACTGGCCGCCGGTGCCGTGGCGTTCAGCGCGATGCAGACGGCGGTCAGCGGTGCGAGCCAGGCCCTCGAAGTGGTCAGCCTGGCCTTGAAGATGAACCCCATTGGCCTGATCGCCATGGGCATCGCCTTGGCGGCAGGGATGATCATTGCCTACTGGGAACCGATCTCGGCGTTCTTCGCCGGGCTCTGGCAGAGGCTTGCGCCCATCGTTATGCCGATGGCCGAGTTCTTCAAGACGATGTTCGCCTGGTCGCCCCTGGGCTTGATCGTAAGTAACTGGACGCCGCTGACCGGTTTGTTCTCGGCCATCTGGGATCTGCTCAGGGCCTTGACGGTGCCGGTGATGGACGCGCTCCAAGGGCTTTTCAACTGGACGCCGTTGGGCCTGATCATGGCCAACTGGGGCACCCTTGTGGACGTCTTCGCCGGGATCTGGGAAGGCCTGCACAATCAGGTGTCGATCATGTTGGCGGTGTTCGCCGGGCTGTTCGACTGGTCGCCCATCGACGGTCTCACCAAGCAGTGGGGGCCGGTAAGCGAGTGGTTCAGCCAGTGGTGGGATGAACTGCAGGGTGTGATCGCACCGATCAAGGCGTTCTTCAATGGCGGTTTTGGCGAGGTCATCACCACGTTCACTGGCAAGGTCCAAGGGCTGACCGAAGCGCAACAGAAGACCAACGCCGAAGGCAAAGGTGAACTGGCGCCGGCGCTGTTTGGTAGCGCCGGTGCGTTGCCGCAGACCTCCAGTGCGCTGGTGCAGCAAAGTGCCGCGAACAGCCGGACTCAGCTTGAAGGTGGCCTGACCGTACGCTTCGAAAACGCGCCGGCCGGTCTGCGCGCCGAGCCTGCACAGACCAATCAACCGGGACTGGCGGTAAGTTCGCGCATCGGCTATCGCTCGCTGTCCGCAGGAGGTTCCAATGAGTTGGAGTGATCGTTTGTTGCCGGCGTCGTTCCGTGGCGTCGGGTTCTGGGTCGACCAGGCGAAAACCCCGGTGGGGCACAAGGGCCAGTTGCATGAATACCCGCAGCGCGACCAGCCGTTTTTCGAAGGGCTGGGCCAGCAGGCGAAGATCCATGAACTGACTGCGTTTATCGTCGGTCCCGATTGTCTGGAGCAGCGCGACAAATTGCTCAAGGCGCTGGAACAGGGGAGCGGCGAACTGGTGCACCCGTGGCTGGGACGGATGCAGGTCAAGGTCGGCGAATGCGACATGACCCAGACCCGCCAGGACGGCGGACTGGTCACGTTTGCCCTGAAGTTCTACCCCGACCAGCCATTGCAATTCCCCTCGGCGACGATCAACAGCCAGAAGCTGCTGTTGGTGTCGGCTGACAGTTTCCTGGGCTCGGCGGTGCGGCGTTTCGAAGACGCGATGACCTTGATCAAGGTCGCACGGATCGGCATCGCTGACCTGCGCAACAGTCTCAAGGAAGTCTACGGCGTTATCGAGCAGGAGCTGAAGCCGTTGATCGAGGTCTATGGTCAGCTCAGCGATCTGGCCAAGGCGGTGAAGGAGGTGCCCAAGGAAGTGGTGGCGGAGTTCAAGGGATTGTTGGGGGATATCCGAGAGCTGAAGGACTTTGCCCGTGACCGCTATCGCGGCGTGATTGCCAGCGTGTCGCAACAGGTCGAAGCCATCCGCCAGACGGACGCCCCCAAACTCACTACCGGCAAGGACACCATGGCGGCGGCCCAGGCCGTGGCCGATCTGCTCCAGGACATCCTGCTGGTACAGGCCGCGCAATGGGTTGCGGCGATGCCCGTGGCGGCGCCGGTGGTCAAGCTCGGCGCCACGCCTTCAGTGACGCAGCAGGCCGTGCAACCGATCCAGCGCCGGGACGTGCCAGTGGCCGACGATGTGCTGGTTCTGCGTGATGCCCTTAACGAAGCCATCTGGCAGGCCTCTCTGAAGGCCGACCCGGATCACTACCAGGCACTGAACAACCTGCGTCAGCAAATGGCCGCGCACCTGACAGCGGTGGCGTCATCGGGTGTCCGATTGATCAAACTGTCGTTCAAGCAAAGCCTGCCGGCGCTGGTGGTGGCTTACCAACAATTTGCCGATGCCACCCGGGTGACCGAAGTGATCCAGCGCAACGGTGTGGCCCACCCAGGTTTCCTGCCGCCCAACGACCTGAAAGTCTCGGGGGAGTAAGCCATGAGCGAGTTCGATAACGTCGTCACGCTCACCGTCGGTGGGCTGGACTACGGCGGTTGGAAAAGTGTGGAAATCAGTGCGGACCTGGAGCGTCAGTTCCGCACGTTCAAACTCGACATCACCTGGCAATGGCCGGGGCAGATCCAGGCAGTGCCGATCCGTCCCGGTGATGAATGCCAGGTGCGCATCGGTGCCGACCTGGTGCTCAGTGGCTACGTGTTCAAGGCTCCGGTCAGCTATGACGGGCGCCAGATCACGCTGAGCATCGAAGGGGGGTCCAGAACCCAGGACCTGGTGGATTGCGCGGCGATCAACCGCCCCACCCAATGGCGTGGGCAGACGGTGCTAAGCATCGTTCAGGCCCTGGCATCGCAATACGGCGTGGGGGTCGTCAGCGAGATCCCGGAAACTGCACGGTTGAGCGAACACAGCATCGTGCCGGGAGAAACCGTCTTTCAATCCATCGACCGTTTGCTGACGTTATTCCGGGTGTTTTCCACTGACGACGCCGAAGGCCGCGTGCTGCTGGCCAAACCCGGCGGCGCCGGGCGAGCCAGTGATGTGCTGGAGCTGGGCAAGAACATTCTTTCGGGCAACGCGCCGATGGACTACAGCCAGGTGTTCTCCGAATACCGGGTCATCGGCCAGCACAAGGGAAATGACCAGCAGAGTGGAGCGGCGGTGAGCGAAGTGTCGGGCACCGCCACCGACTTGAGTTTCAAACGCAAGCGGGTGACGGTGATCAGTGAAAGCGCCCAGTTGACCTTCGAGCTGGCCCAGCAACGGGCCGACTGGGAAAGCGCCATCCGCACCGGTCGCGCCCTGACCACCACCTACCGCGTGCAGGGCTGGCGCCAGGCCAATGGCGACTTGTGGCGGCATAACACGCTGGTGCGGGTGATCGACCCGGTGCTGGGGTTCGACGGCGACATGCTGATTTCCAAGGTGACCTACTCGCTGTCCGCCCAAGGCACCGTCACCACCTTGCAAGTCGCTCCGCCCCATACCTTCGACGCGAACCCGGTGCCACCCAGATCCTGAGCCTGACACCGACCCCCTGTGGGAGCGGGATGCCCACAAATCCCCATCCACCACACATCCCTTGTGGGAGATTCTATGGTGCAGGGCTAGCCCCTAAATGCCTTTTGGTAAATATTCGCTCTGGTTCTTCAACAGAGCGAATACCACTCGGGCAAGC
>NZ_VIUG01000068.1:0-6035 GCF_007828255.1 Pseudomonas sp. SJZ078
TATAAAGATTTCCCTCGGCGCTCTCAGTCCCGTTGAGTATCGTGAGAGCCTGGGCTTCGCGGCATAACCAGTCCAAGTTTTTGTCCGCATCCCCCAAGCTTCAAAATCACGTCGTTGTCTACGAAGAGATTGAGCGCCATACGAGCCCCTATTTGGCCGGTGCCACACGGCTTAGCAATCCTAGGGTGTCATCGGGGAGGGCTCTATGCTCAATGCATCTCCATAGCAAGTCGTTGATGACTATACCCGCCGGGGGCTTTCCCTCCTGCAGCATGTTTGTGGCTGCCATTCCCAAGGGCCAAGCATCGTTGTGCTTAGCGAAGTTGAGGACTACGTGGCCTGGGTCCACCTTATTCGCTTTGCCATAATCAATAGCGGCCTGCACGAGGCCCCGCGCGGACATGCTGCTTGTTCCAGAAGCATAGGTCGCGTTTTCCCTGCCGTTGAGCAGGGTGATGGCGAAGTGGTCAGCTGCTTGCTCATCTTCATCCGGATCATCGAGAGCATACGATTGCTCCCCGAGAGATTCATCAATGAGTATCTCGTCCGGCCCTATGTGTCCTAGAGCGCAGTGACCAATCTCGTGAGCGATGATGAACAACTGCCACGCCCACGATGTGCTCTTCTTGGACAGGATGATGACTGGTCGGCCATCTAGGGCGGTGACCATGCCGTCCATCTTGGGAAGGCCTTCCCCGACATGATCCAAATAGATCACTGGTACGCCATGCCGCCAGCATGCTTGCAGCGCGTTACGCAGGCCGAGCCAATTACCGCCCTCGGTACCTAGGATTTCTGCTCGCAGCTCAAACGGATCAGTAGGGAATGGCTGATATTTGAAGGGGGTCGCGTAGGCAACCGATTCAGCTACGAACATAGCAAGTGATGTCGCAGCATTGAGATTCTTGGATTTGTTAGGGATCGAGCGCTTGTACTTCGTATCTCGTCTGCGAAGCTCTTCAAGGCCTGGGTTATCAGCAAAGAGGGGGGCGACTTTCAGGCCCAGCCGCTTCGCCAGAATAGCCGCCACCTCAAGGGTTGCTCCCTCATCCTGGAGCACTTCGCTGGTTACCCAGTGAGGAAGAAGCGAATGCTGGAAATCTCGTGGATAGCCTGCTGACTCAAGCACCCCAAAAATACGGTCAATGTGCGTGTTCGGCATTTCGACCTCCTTCAGTGGTGGTCTCGGGCGTGTGCTGAGGTTGAGCGAGCCCTTTGAGGCTTCGAATAACCTTGATCAAGGCCCGCGCATGGGCTTCCGAGCCGTCCCAGATGTTCATTATTGCACCCTTTAGTTCGCCCTCCAATGAAGCCTCACGCAGCGGCTCCTGCAATTCATTAAGCTGGTAGAAGGCGCACAGCTTAATGAATTGGCCGCTAGCTCTTATCCTCGCGGTGTTTTGGTTGCGGAGACGCCAAATCGTGGGCTGAGAAACCCCGCTTAGCCGCGCTATTTCAGAATCGCTGCGGGAGTCCTGCCGTAAGGCTGTGGCAAGACGGGCATAAGACTCGTGGATATGATTTCTATTCATAATATTCAATATATGCTATTTTATTTCATAAATGAATAGAATTTGGTAGACTGTCTGCTATCAATCTTGGAAACCACAGCGATGATTCCCTCTACCTTTTGCTGGACCAAAATGGGTGTCGAATCAGGCGAGGCTCTCGACCTGATCATTCGCCGCAAGGAGTGGGAGCGTCAGTTGGGCGATGGGCTGTTTTTCTGGGGTATAGGCCAATCGCTAGGTGACAATGCTCGCGACGCAGCCGGGTCTATGGATGGCGAGATTCAGGTCTTGTTTTCTCCCATGCCTAGTAAGGCGAAGGCCATCGATGTGACGCCGGGTGATGTGTTGGTCTGGAATAGCTGGGTCGATGAGCGAGGTAATACCCAGCCATTGCCGAAGCATGTGTTGATCACCAGTCGAGCTGATTTGCCTTCTGGTCGGCGAAAATCCAGCCATTACGCACTGGTGTGCCGATCCGTCGACAGTTTGGGCGGGGGGACGGAAATGCAGGTCACGGCCGCATTCCTGAGGAACTTCTCAAGTGACAAGCCGCTGGGGGCGTCTCAGGTGACAGCGGTAGTGCGAAATGCTGAGTATGCGGTCAGCGGGAACGTTGCTAAGAAGTATCCGGTGAGTTTTACCGCCAACATGGCTGCACCCTATTCGGTACAGCTTTCTGATCCAGCCCTGCTTACCCAATGCGATGTTGAGGCCATCGTTGAGGTCTCATCCTGCGGAACCGTGGAGGATTGGAATAGGCTTGTAACCAAGCTGCGCAGTAAGCGTAGCTCGGAGAGTCGAAGCCCTATTACTTTCGATCTTTTCTGCGCTGACCAAAGCTTAAGCGCTGCTATTTGAGCTCGGGTATGCGAGTGACCTTCAGAAAGTTGCTCAACACCTCTGCTCGTGATTTTGACGCATCCAGAAAGTACAGAGATGCTCCGGTCTCAATGGCGTAGATCGAGGCGACCTGACTCTGTAGATCAACGTGCCGTTCAAGCTCTGATTTCCGTGGTAATGGGCGGCCAGCAGGGTCAGCCTTGATGCGTGAGGCCAGGGTTTCGGCATCAGCATAAAGGCAAACAATCACATCAGGAGCCAGCTGTTGGAGCATCTCTTTGGTGAAGGGGGTAACCCTAAAGCCGAAGGATTCGATCGTGACGGGGTGCGAATCGATGACCAGGTAGCCATCGGCTTGTTTGAGACGCCTTGCTTTCTGAATAAGCTCGACATCCACCACTTCAACGTCTTCTCGAGTTATCAGCTTGGCTGACTGCTCCCTCATATCGTTTTGGGTTATCGGGCCGACTCGTGTTGAGGTAACCCGGGCGAGCTCCTTGCTGTACGTGAAAACAGTTACCTGCGAAGCCCGCATAATCAGGTCTGCAGTTAGCGTGGATTTCCCTGTGGCCGGGGCCCCAGTCAGGTAGATGATTTTTCCCAACGCTCGACCCTCTGTCAGTTCCTTAAGAAGACGGCATACGGTGGCTTCACCCTGGCAATGAGCCCTATTTGCTTGGTGATGCGCTGCTCTGGGGGGGGAGGAATATGGGGCTCATGGAAAATCAGACAGCCCTTATCGTTCTGACCTTTCAGGTAGTCAGAGGCAGCTTTGCCTCGGGATTGTCCGAGCCCGACCTCAAACTCGTTGAGGTTTATCTCAAACTCATCAATCAACAGCTCATCGAGGACTAGGGCATAACGTGAGCCGCGGACTTCAATACCCTTTGGAACCGCAAGCCAGTCGACGCCATCTTCCGAATACTCAGCTGCGGCCACTGGCGGGGCTGTATGCTTCGAGTTCATCTCGTGCATGATGATTAGGAGGTGCTTCCCTGCTTCCTGCATCGTCCTGCCGAATGGTTGCACCATCGTTTTGGGGTGGCAGGAGCTTCCGCCATATCCCCAGAAGATTGACCCGGCCTGCTCGTACTCTTGCTGCTTCCTCTTAACGATGTCTTCAAGAGTCTCCGAGGCATGGAGGCCTACCTTCATGAAGATCACACCCTGTCCATCAGTGAGCGGGTTAGGCATCTGGAGTCTCCAGGTAATGTTCAAGTGAATAGCGCTGTTCTGCCTCCCGGTTGACATTGAGGTCTGGCTTCTCCCTCACGTACTTGTAGGTCAGCGGATTGTTCTTTCCATAGAAATTGCGCAGGCGATCGCTCGAAAGCTTTTCGGAGGACTTCTCCATCAGGTCTGGTTGTACCCGGCGAAATAGGCACGAGCACGAGCGCAAGTCAGGGGCATCATCCAGGTGATAAAGATGCAGTTGGGGCAGCAGCTCGGAGACAACATAGCCAAGGTCGATTGCCCGTTTCTGAGTGTCGCGGAGCACCTCTTGAGTCCAAGCAAGATCGGGATCATCTGCGATCACTACTATCCCCAAGCCCTTGTCATGGGTGGCCTGGCTGCCGCGCTCCAGAAATGCGGTGACGCTCTGTCCGGCATTGCTCGCACCCCATGGAGGGTTTATGTGGAAGCCGTCATAGGCTCCGAAATGCTCGGTGGGAAGCGGGTCGGCTACGTTGTAGAGGTGAGCAGTGATAGCCACCTTCGGAGCCAGCTTTTCGCCGAACCGAAGAACTGAGTTGACGATGCGTTCATCGAAGTCCAATAGCGTAATCGACGAGGGGCCATAATCGATCACACCTTGTGCCTTGAGGTGGGCGGCTGAAAGGGCGATGCCGTCGCCGTCGCCCACGAAAACGACCTTCTTGTTGTTGAAAACACGAGCGACGTACTCGGCCTGGACGACCATGTCAGCCACTTTCATGTAGATCTGATCGAACTCCCGTAGCGGGGCGGGGCGATTCATGACCACATCAGAAATGCTATTAATTGCGCTCCTCAGATCAAACTTCACTATTAACATCCTTGTGTAGATGAGTTCAGTTATCGCAGTTGGTGATCCACCCAAGGATAGCCCAGTGTCCAGACCGATGGGCGTTTTGATGGGGATAGGATCATGCTACCTTCGATGTGCTGCCCATGAGCTTCCTCTCCCGGGCGTTTATAACGGTGATGAAACATGGTACGAGGAGGCCCTTTTAGGGGGACCTCGCTTTGCCATAGCCGTCTCCTGATCGGAGAACGGCCTCTACTACGACCAACGCGGGACTGAGACCCGAGGAGCAGGTCACCTGTGGCAAGTGCCATAGAGCCTGCAGTAGCCCCTGCTCTTGATGCCGAGTATCAGGGTAACCTGATACTCGGCTAGTCCTCTGATACCAATTAAGGCTCAGTTGGTGAGGCTAGGAGGCAAACCCATCTCATAGGGGGGACGATGAGAGAGTCCAGCGAGGCAATGGTAGAAGCCATGCTTGAACGACTAGCCCAAGAGGTGTTTGTAGACCACAAGCAGGCCTTTGACTGGATGGATCGGCCTAACATCGCTTTGGGGGGAGCAACCCCTAGGAGTATGAGTCGGACTGCGGCTGGATATCAAAGTGCCAAGCGAGTGCTGCATGCTATTGAGCATGGCGGAGTCGTGTAGATAGGTCAGCGGCTATAGCCTTTCAGGGTGCCCGAATCTCTGCTCAGAGTTTCGCGGGAGATTCGCCGTTCACCTTTCGCTCAGTATGGTTGAAATTTGTCACTGTCCTCATGAGAGGACATTAACAAAACCATACATAAAGGTATTAGCGAAATGAAAGACTATCTAGACAAGAAGAAACTCCTCATCCGCCAAGGGCACCAGCTCTGGCATCTCCATAACGCTCTGCAGGAGAACCCTGAAGAGGTAGTGATCGGTGAGCTAGCACGTGTCTACAAGGATGTGGGGCGCGTAGTTACCATCTCCGAAGGCATGGTTCTGGCCGCCGCCAACATCACCGCTTACCGCAGCACCGAGGAGGGGGAGCGAGTAATGCAGCGCACTCGCCGCAACCTGAAAGCCCGGACTAAGCCCACGCTGTTGTTCACCTAAGGAGAGGGTAGATGAGTCGCACGTTCAACGCTATCGAGCGTGCGCTCAACGCTGAGTTCAAACGCGTTGAGCGAGAAAATCCGAGCCAAGAGCTCAAGATGGCCATTGAGACCAGCACCATCAGGAAAGTCATTCGTGACATCCTTTCCTTGCCTCCCCTGGCAAAGGTGCCAGGCACAGCTGACGAACATCGTATTCTGGAGCAGGTCATCTGCCTGGTTAGCTTTTACAACAGGAAATGGCTGAGTGAGATCCAAGTAGCAATCCCTCACAGCCGCCTTACGTCCAAAACACGCCCGAGCGAGGCGAAACTCAAATCCAAGGTACCATTACGAACGAGGCCTGTTGGAGATAGGGCTCCTGCGATGTCAGACATCGAGTTGCGGAACTACTTTCTGCATCTGCTTTTGACTTGTGTGCCTGAAGAGGAAAGAAAGGCTTTCCCGCACCTGTTGTCGTTATATAACTCAAACGAAGATACATCTGAGACGGCAGATAAGCGTAAGCGGCTGGGGAAGTCACCTTCCGAACTCCAGCATTAAGGGCGATGGTGTCCGCGTATTTTTAAGCGGACGCGATCGCCCTTAACGTCAGGA
>NZ_VIUG01000069.1:0-5691 GCF_007828255.1 Pseudomonas sp. SJZ078
CGCGGCGCGCCAATCCCGCTCACCGCCTGGACGGTGAGGCTGAAATCTTCGCCAAGATCGTCCACCGAGAGCATCAGCGGGTAGTTGGTCCGCTCTTCGCCACCGAGCACCTGGATACCGTCCCAGGCAGACACCGCGTCGGTCGAAGTCGCCGTGCCGGTGTGGCGGTAGTTGAGCAAGGCACTGAACAGCGGCGCGGGTGCGACCACACCGCTGCAACGCTGGGCCAAGGCCAGGGAGGCGTGCTCGTGGCCGAGCAACGCGGTCAAGCGTGCATGGGTCGCCTTGACCCCGGCGCGCACACCTTGCGCACCTACCTCCACCCGCAACGGCAGGGTGTTGATGAACATACCCAGCGCGCGGTCGGCGCCCTCGCCGCCCTGCATCCGGCCCATCAACACGGTGCCGAACACCACATCATCGCGTCCCGACACGCGTCCCAACACCTGGGCCCAGGCCAGGTGGACCAGGCTCGCGGCACTCACGCCGAGCTGACGCGCCTGGCTCCTCAAGCCCTGGCTCAGGCTGCTGGCGAGCGTCAGTGTTGCCTCCTCAATGCCCGCGCTTGCGCCCTGCACCTCTTGCAGGCCGAATGGCAGGGTCGGCTCATCGACATCGCCCAGCATCTCGCGGAAGAACCCTTCATGGGCTTCAGCACCTATGCCCAGGCGCACTTGCGCCACGTAGTTGCGAAAAGGTACCGGCTCGGGCAATGCATCGGCCCGGCCGAGCAGGAATGCCTGCATCTCATGCTGCACCAACTCCAGGGCTGCATGGTCCAGCGCCATGTGGTGGAACAACAGGATCGCCACCCAGCGGCTGTTAGCCCGATCTTCAGCAAAGACCAGACGCATCAACGGCGCCCGGCCCAGGTCCAGACGGTGGTGCCGGGTATCGAAACGCTGGTGCAGTTGCCGCTCGATATCGCCCTCGGCCGGATCGAGCACCAGCTCCTCCAGCGCCAGAGTGGCTTCGCGCCAGACCACTTGCATGGGCTCTTCCAACCCCTCCCACACCACCGAAGTGCGCAAGATGTCGTGGCGATCGATCACGCCTTGCAAGGCTTGGAGAAAATCATCCAGCCGGGCCCGCTGGTCCGCTCCGAACAAGGTCTGCAACACATAGGGATCGCCCTGCTCTGCGGCAAGGTGGTGGTAGAAAATGCCTTCCTGCAAGGGCGCCAGCGGGTAGATGTCCTGAACATTGCCGGCGCCACCGGGCACGCCGTCGACGATCCGGTCGATCTGCTCCTGAGTCAGACTGGCCAGCGGCAACATGTCCGGTGTGATGCGGAACGCCGGACTCAACCAGTTGCCACCGTTTCGCTCCACCAGGGCGAGCAGTTCATGCTTATGGAAGGCCAGACTGTCCCATACCGTGCTCTCCAGCCCTTCGTCATCGCCCTCGATCACAAGGTTTTCGCCATCCTGCTGGAGACGAATCGGGTGCTTGGAAAGCGCTGCCATCAGTTCGCTGAATTGCATCGAAGGACCTGCTTTTCTGGTTCGGAGTGGTTGACGATCAATGTGGTTTGCAGACACGTTTCGCCTGGACGCGAGAGTTGGCAGTGGACCGGCCGATCACCGCGTGCGGGCCAAAGCAATGAATATCGCCATGTTCAACCGAAGGAGGTCCGTCTCCGGGACTGTCTCCTTACAGGCCAAAAAAAAATAGAGCATTCGGTAGGGCATGTCTGTCATGGGAAGCAGGGACAAGTCCCGGCGGGGGGCAGGCGCAGGTAAATCCTGTGGGAGCAGGCCCACCGCTATCGTCGGATCGCCGCCCGGAGCAGGCTCGCCCCCACCCTGGATCGTGAAGGTGCATAACATCGGGGAAACACCCTGAACCCTGTGGGAGCGAGCCTGCTCGCGATGACGTCAGCCCAGCCAACATCGCCACCAGCAGACAGGCTCCCAGGGGTTCAGATACGTCGCTGACGCGTGAGCGCCGGAATCTTCGTCTCGGGCACTTCAATGCGTTGCACCTGCCCCACCGCCGCGGCCACCGACGCCAGCGTCGGCTGACCGAACAACACACGCACATCGGCCTCCATGCCTTCCTTGCGCATGCGTTCGATCAGCGCCACGGCCAACAACGAGTGTCCGCCCAATTCGAAGAAATGGTCATGACGGCCGACGCGCTCGACCTTCAGCAACTCGGCCCACAGCGCGGCAAGTTTCATCTCGGTGTCACCCATAGGGGCTTCATAAAGACGCAGGGAAAACGCGCTGCTGTCGGGTGCCGGCAAGGCCTTGCGGTCGAGTTTGCCGTTGGGGGTCAGCGGCAGTGCGTCGAGGTGTACGTAGGCCACCGGGACCATGTGGGCCGGCAACTGTGCTTGCAGGTGGCTGCGCAGGGTCTCGATGTCCACCGCTTCGGACTGAGTGAAGTAAGCCACCAGACGTTTATCGCCGGGCACGTCCTCGCGGGCCAGCACCACCGCTTCCTTCACGGCGTCGTGCTGGGCCAGCTTGGCTTCGATCTCGCCCAGTTCGATGCGGAAACCACGGATCTTCACCTGGTCGTCGTTACGGCCCAGGTATTCGATATTGCCGTCCGGCAGGTAGCGGCCGAGGTCGCCGGTCTTGTACATCCGCGCGTTCGGTTCGCTGCTGAACGGGTCCTTGAGGAAGCGTTCGGCAGTGAGGTCATCACGGTTCAGGTAACCCCGCGCGACACCGGCACCACCGATGTAGATTTCCCCTGGGACGCCCAGCGGTACTGGCTGTTTGTGTTCATCCAGCAGGTAGAACTGAGTGTTGGCGACCGGTTTGCCGATGTGCGCGGCAAAGCCGTCCTCACGGGCCATCGACACCCAACTCGAATAGGTCGTGGTTTCCGAAGGGCCATAGAGGTTGCACAGACGCTTGACCGAAGTCTGTTCGAACAGCGCCTCCACCAGACTGCGCTTGAGGGCTTCGCCGGCCACGTTGACCGTGTCCACACCCTCGCCCAAGCCACCGGACTCCAGCAGGGCCTTGAGCGCCGATGGCACAGTGTTGATCAGGGTGATGTCGTGCTCACCGTGTTGCAGTTCCAGCACATTAGTGACGACTTCGATGCTGCCGCCGCTGGTCAACGGTGCAAAGCACTCGTACACGGCCAGGTCGAAGTTCAGCGAGGTCGAGAACAGGGTTTTCGACAGGGTTTTCGAGTCAAACGAACGGTGCGCCCAGGTCAGGAAGTTCACCGTGTTGCGGTGTTCGATCATCACGCCTTTTGGCAAACCGGTGGAACCCGAGGTGTAGATCACATAGGCCAGATGCGCCGAGGTCAGTTCTGGCACCTGCGGATTCGAGACGGGCTCGTCCTGCCAGAGCCCGCTACCCAAATCAATCACCGGCATCGAAGCTCCGGCCAACAACCCGAGAGTCGCCGTCTGCGCCAACACCGCCGCCGGGGCGCTGTCCTGAAGCATGTAGGCAATCCGATCCGCCGGATACGCCGGATCCAGCGGCACATAACCGCCACCCGCTTTCAGGATCGCCAGCAACCCGACCACCATGTCGAGGCCACGCTCGACACAGATCGCCACCCGCGAATCCGGCCGCACACCCTGCCCGCGCAGGTAATGCGCCAACTGATTGGCCCGCTCGTTCAACTCGGCATAGCTCAGGCGCTGCCCGCCATGCAGCACCGCCAGTGCATCCGGCGTGCGCTGCACCTGTTCCTCGAACAACCCGTGAATGGTCTGTTCCAACGGATATTCAGCGTCGGTGGCATTGAACGCCACCAACAACTGCTCGCGCTCCGCTGCGGGCAGAATCGGCAGATCGTGCAGGGGGGCGTCCGGTGTCTGCTCGAGCATTCGGACCAACCCTTGCAACGCCTGCTGCACATAACCGCAGATGCGTTGTGCGCCCATCCGTGCCGGCGTCATGACCGTGAAGCTGAACGCCTCGCCCTGGTCATCGACATTCAAGGTCAGCGGATAGTTGGTGCGTTCCTCGCCGCTGAGTATCTGGATACCTTCCCAGGCCGACAACGCCTCGGTCGACGCCGTTGCCCCGGTATGACGATAGTTGAGCAAGGCGCTGAACAACGGCGTCGGCGCCTCCACGTCGCTGCACCGTTGCGCCAGGGCCAGGGAGGCGTGCTCATGGCCGAGCAACGCGGTCAAGCGTGCATGGGTCGCCTTCACACCGGCACCGACAGCGGTTTGCCCCAGGCTCACCCGCAACGGCAAGGTATTGATGAACATGCCCAACGCACGGTCGGCGCCCTCGCCGCCCTGCATCCGCCCCACCAGCACGGTGCCGAACACCACGTCGTCCTTGCCCGACACCTTGCCCAGCACCTGTGCCCAGACCAGGTGATACAGGCTGGCGGCGCTGACGCCCAACTGACGGGCCTGGGTTCGCACCCGGCGACTCAGGTCCCCGTCGACATCCTGGCGAACCTCTTCGATACCACTGCCGTCACCTTGCACATCCTGCAAGCCGAACGGCAGCGTCGGTTCGTCGAGGCCACCCAGCATGTCGCGGAAGAACGCCTCGTGGGCCTCGCGGCTCACCCCCAGGCGCGCCTGGGCCACGTAGTTGCGGTATGGCACCGATGTTGGCAAACGCTGGGCCTGGCCAAGCATGTGCGCCTCGATTTCCGCCGCCAGCGCAGCCAGGGAAGTGGCATCGTCCACCAGGTGATGGAACAGCAGGATGCCCACCCAGCGCTGGTTCGCCGGGTCTTGCGCATAAGCGATGCGCATCATCGGCGCCTGGCGTACATCCAGGCGGTAGTGCCGCGGATCGAAGCGCTGGTGCAGTTGCGCGGCAATATCGCCTGCCGTCGGGTCCAGTGCTACCGCTTCCATAGCCAGCTGCGCGTTACGCCAGACCACCTGCACCGGCTCGGCCAAGCCTTCCCAGACCACGCCCGTACGCAGGATGTCGTGGCGGGCAACGACCGCTTGCAACGCTTGGGCAAAATCTTCCAGACGGGTAAAACTGTCGAAACCAAACATCACGTATTGCAGGTAAGGATCACCCTGGGCCGCCGCGAGGTGGTGATACAGAATACCCTCCTGCAAAGGTGCCAGGGCGTAGATGTCCTGCACATTGGCGACGCCGCCGGGCACAGTGGCCACGATCCGGTCGATGGCCTCCTGGTCCAGATCGGCCAGGGGCAGCATGTCCGGGGTAATCCGTGAACAGTCGTGCGGGATCCGGTTGACCGGCACCACGACGTCCGTGCAGGTACCGACAGCAGCAGCCAGCGCAGCCAGGGTCGGCTGGCCGAACAGCACCCGCACATCGGCGGACAGTTCGACCTGGCGCATGCGTTCGATCATTTTCACCGCCAGCAGCGAGTGCCCACCCAGCTCGAAGAAATTGTCGTGGCGACCGATCCGCTCCAGATCCAGCAAGTCTTGCCAGATGCCGGCAATGGCGACTTCGACTTCACCCTGCGGCGCTTCGTACTCACGGCTAATCACCGACGCCTGGTCCGGTGCCGGCAACGCCTTGCGATTCAGCTTGCCGTTGGGGGTCAGCGGCAATGCCTCAAGCTGCACATAGGCCGCCGGCACCATGTGTTCCGGCAGTTGCGCTTGCAACTGAGTCCGCAGGGCTTCGATCTCGATGCGGTGCTCGTCACCGTACACGGTGAAGTACGCCACCAGCCGCTTGGCCCCCGGCACGTCTTCGCGAGCCAGCACCACGGCTTCCTTGATCGCCCCGTGCTGGGCAAGCTTGG
>NZ_VIUG01000070.1:1815-3460 GCF_007828255.1 Pseudomonas sp. SJZ078
TCGATTAGATCGTTCTTTAAAAATTTGGGTATGTGATAGAAAGATAGACTGAAGGCCACTTTCACTGGTGGTGTTCAGGCTAAGGTAAAATTTGTGAGTTGCTCGTTGAGCAAGCGTACGAATTTTCGGCGAATGTCGTCTTCACAGTATAACCAGATTGCTTGGGGTTATATGGTCAAGTGAAGAAGCGCATACGGTGGATGCCTTGGCAGTCAGAGGCGATGAAAGACGTGGTAGCCTGCGAAAAGCTTCGGGGAGTCGGCAAACAGACTTTGATCCGGAGATCTCTGAATGGGGGAACCCAACCAGCACAAGCTGGTTATCTTGCACTGAATACATAGGTGCAAGAGGCGAACCAGGGGAACTGAAACATCTAAGTACCCTGAGGAAAAGAAATCAACCGAGATTCCCTTAGTAGTGGCGAGCGAACGGGGACTAGCCCTTAAGCTTCTTTGATTTTAGCGGAACGCTCTGGAAAGTGCGGCCATAGTGGGTGATAGCCCTGTACGCGAAAGGATCTTAGAAGTGAAATCGAGTAGGACGGAGCACGAGAAACTTTGTCTGAATATGGGGGGACCATCCTCCAAGGCTAAATACTACTGACTGACCGATAGTGAACCAGTACCGTGAGGGAAAGGCGAAAAGAACCCCGGAGAGGGGAGTGAAATAGATCCTGAAACCGTATGCGTACAAGCAGTGGGAGCAGACTTCGTTCTGTGACTGCGTACCTTTTGTATAATGGGTCAGCGACTTATTTTCAGTGGCGAGCTTAACCGAATAGGGGAGGCGTAGCGAAAGCGAGTCTTAATAGGGCGTCTAGTCGCTGGGAATAGACCCGAAACCGGGCGATCTATCCATGGGCAGGTTGAAGGTTAGGTAACACTGACTGGAGGACCGAACCGACTACCGTTGAAAAGTTAGCGGATGACCTGTGGATCGGAGTGAAAGGCTAATCAAGCTCGGAGATAGCTGGTTCTCCTCGAAAGCTATTTAGGTAGCGCCTCATGTATCACTGTAGGGGGTAGAGCACTGTTTCGGCTAGGGGGTCATCCCGACTTACCAAACCGATGCAAACTCCGAATACCTACAAGTGCCGAGCATGGGAGACACACGGCGGGTGCTAACGTCCGTCGTGAAAAGGGAAACAACCCAGACCGTCAGCTAAGGTCCCAAAGTTATGGTTAAGTGGGAAACGATGTGGGAAGGCTTAGACAGCTAGGAGGTTGGCTTAGAAGCAGCCACCCTTTAAAGAAAGCGTAATAGCTCACTAGTCGAGTCGGCCTGCGCGGAAGATGTAACGGGGCTCAAACCATACACCGAAGCTACGGGTATCACGTAAGTGATGCGGTAGAGGAGCGTTCTGTAAGCCTGTGAAGGTGAGTTGAGAAGCTTGCTGGAGGTATCAGAAGTGCGAATGCTGACATGAGTAACGACAATGGGTGTGAAAAACACCCACGCCGAAAGACCAAGGTTTCCTGCGCAACGTTAATCGACGCAGGGTTAGTCGGTCCCTAAGGCGAGGCTGAAAAGCGTAGTCGATGGAAAACAGGTTAATATTCCTGTACTTCTGGTTATTGCGATGGAGGGACGGAGAAGGCTAGGCCAGCTTGGCGTTGGTTGTCCAAGTTTAAGGTGGTAGGCTGAG
>NZ_VIUG01000070.1:3556-5000 GCF_007828255.1 Pseudomonas sp. SJZ078
GAGATCTTAGGTAAATCCGGGATCTCAAGGCCGAGAGCTGATGACGAGTTACCCTCTGGGTGACGAAGTGGTTGATGCCATGCTTCCAAGAAAAGCTTCTAAGCTTCAGATAACCAGGAACCGTACCCCAAACCGACACAGGTGGTTGGGTAGAGAATACCAAGGCGCTTGAGAGAACTCGGGTGAAGGAACTAGGCAAAATGGCACCGTAACTTCGGGAGAAGGTGCGCCGGTGAGGGTGAAGCACTTGCTGCGTAAGCCCACGCCGGTCGAAGATACCAGGCCGCTGCGACTGTTTATTAAAAACACAGCACTCTGCAAACACGAAAGTGGACGTATAGGGTGTGACGCCTGCCCGGTGCCGGAAGGTTAATTGATGGGGTTAGCTAACGCGAAGCTCTTGATCGAAGCCCCGGTAAACGGCGGCCGTAACTATAACGGTCCTAAGGTAGCGAAATTCCTTGTCGGGTAAGTTCCGACCTGCACGAATGGCGTAACGATGGCGGCGCTGTCTCCACCCGAGACTCAGTGAAATTGAAATCGCTGTGAAGATGCAGTGTATCCGCGGCTAGACGGAAAGACCCCGTGAACCTTTACTATAGCTTTGCACTGGACTTTGAATTTGCTTGTGTAGGATAGGTGGGAGGCTTTGAAGCGTGGACGCCAGTCTGCGTGGAGCCATCCTTGAAATACCACCCTGGCAACTTTGAGGTTCTAACTCAGGTCCGTTATCCGGATCGAGGACAGTGTATGGTGGGTAGTTTGACTGGGGCGGTCTCCTCCTAAAGAGTAACGGAGGAGTACGAAGGTGCGCTCAGACCGGTCGGAAATCGGTCGTAGAGTATAAAGGCAAAAGCGCGCTTGACTGCGAGACAGACACGTCGAGCAGGTACGAAAGTAGGTCTTAGTGATCCGGTGGTTCTGTATGGAAGGGCCATCGCTCAACGGATAAAAGGTACTCCGGGGATAACAGGCTGATACCGCCCAAGAGTTCATATCGACGGCGGTGTTTGGCACCTCGATGTCGGCTCATCACATCCTGGGGCTGAAGCCGGTCCCAAGGGTATGGCTGTTCGCCATTTAAAGTGGTACGCGAGCTGGGTTTAGAACGTCGTGAGACAGTTCGGTCCCTATCTGCCGTGGACGTTTGAGATTTGAGAGGGGCTGCTCCTAGTACGAGAGGACCGGAGTGGACGAACCTCTGGTGTTCCGGTTGTCACGCCAGTGGCATTGCCGGGTAGCTATGTTCGGAAAAGATAACCGCTGAAAGCATCTAAGCGGGAAACTTGCCTCAAGATGAGATCTCACTGGAGCCTTGAGCTCCCTGAAGGGCCGTCGAAGACTACGACGTTGATAGGCAGGGTGTGTAAGCGCTGTGAGGCGTTGAGCTAACCTGTACTAATTGCCCGTGAGGCTTGACCATATAACACCCAAGCAATTTGCT
>NZ_VIUG01000071.1:0-4871 GCF_007828255.1 Pseudomonas sp. SJZ078
GTTGGATGTGCCGACGTCTTCGCGAGCAGGCTCGCTCCCACAGAGGTCCTGCGTCATTCACGAATGCTGTGGTCGCCAACGATCCAGGGTGGGAGCGAGCCTGCTCGCGATGGTGGTGGCTCAGTCGAAATAGATGCCGGATGTGCTGGCGTATTCGCGAGCAAGCCCGCTCCCACAGGTCCTGCGTCATTCCCAAATTCGGTGGTCGCCAGCGATCCAGGGTGGGAGTCAGGCCTTGGCATCCAGGCAGGTTGCGTCGATCTTGCAGCGATAGCTTTTTTCCCGGTCACCGGTGGCGGTGACTTTGTCGATCGACCAGCGGCCGCGCATGAAATCCGGCCAGGTCGGGTCCAGCAGGACGATGCCTTCGGCGGACAACCCCGGGTTGCCCGGACACTCGATGGCGACCTTGAGGGCTTCGCGCATCAGCCTGCGCACTTCGCCTTCAGCGGCGGCGCGGGCGTCTTCTGCGCTCTGGAAATGCTGTCGAAGGATCTTGAACGGCGCGATGCCACTCTCCTCCACCTGCACCTTGCCCGCCGCCGCATCCCACCAGCGACTCTTGCAGCCCTGGTATTTCGCCCGGGCGGTTTCATCAAGGACGGCTGAGATAAACGCTTGATCGCCGGGACGATTGTTGGTCGTCACCGACAGCTTGATCTGCGGCAAAACCTTGCCCGACAGCGACTTCGCCTGGCCGCGTCGAGCCAGCACATACAATTGGTTGACCGGCTTAGCGATGGCGTCATACCGGTGGGCCAACCGTGTCAGGAAGCCCATATCGGTTTCGTTGGACTGGTCGATGTGCTCGATTTTTATCAGCGACAGCTCCGGCGCCACACGCGGCGAAAAACCATGCCTGGCGGTCAGTTCACGAAACAGCGCGCCCAGGGTCGTCGGGCCATGGCTGACGGAGCGGCGCTGCTTGAATCCGGTCTGGTCCGCCGCACTGAATGGCGCCGCCATGGCCACCAGCGTCAAGCGCAGGGGAAACAGCGTCGGCGTGCGCCGGGTAATGACGAACTCGCCCTTGTCCACCAGGCCGGACTCCAGGTAGCCCACCCGCAGGCCGATTTTTCCGCCGAGGCTGGGCAGCCCTTCAAGCCCTTCCAGGCTGATGACCAGGGTCAACTGATCGGATTCGATCCCCGCCGCGTCGACGTGGGTCCAACTGAGCAGGCGCTCGTTGAGCAGTGCCGCGTTCGCACCATAGATTTCCACTGCTGGCGTGAAACCCAGTGACATGTTGCCTCCTTAATCCCAAGCCGATACCGGTGCGGGTGCAACGGGTTTCAGATCCACCTCCGGCAAGGCAACCCACACCCCCGCCGGCAGCACCGGCCCCCATTCGGCCAGCCCGGGGTTGAGCAGCCAGAGCGCTTGCTCGGTGGCATCGTCACAACACTCAAGCTCGCGGTACAGCAACAGATTCACCGAGTCACCGGCGATACTTCGAACCCTACGCATTGGCGAACTCCGTCAATTCAATCACCCAGCCGACCACCATCGCCGTGCCGTCATCAATAACCTCGGTCTGGGTTTCCGACACCTTGTTGATCTGCCATAGCCCCCAGTTGCGCCCGATACCATCCACCAACGGCACAGGCACGCGCAGGGCTTGCAATGCCCGCAGCTCATCGAGCCGATCCATGGCGGTCGCGTACATCGATTTGCCGGTGATGGTCAGCCCTTGCAGACCTTGGCCGACCTGGCTGGACTTGGGTTTGCTGGTGAGAATGTCGATGCTCTTCCAGCCGCCATCCGAGGTGCGTACCAGCGAGTGGTACGCGAAGTTTCTCGACAGCCCGAAAATGAAACTGCCGAGTGCCATTTGCTGACGCATCACGTACCTCCGTCGGTCAGGGCCGCGTCACTGCGCATGGCCAGTGAGTTGGGCATGGTTGTCAGGCCGAACTGGCCGGTAATCTGCTGCACCACCAGATTGGCCAACTGGCTGGCGCTGGCCTGGTCCTGACCGTTGATGTAAATATTGGCGGTCATGGTGTTTTGTTGAGTGCTGGTCTGGCTGCTGGTGAGGTCTTTGCTGACCTGTTCCGGGGCGTCGAGCTTGTCGGCGGGCATGGCCAGTTTTTCACCCAGCCACTCACCGCCCCAACTGCCCGCCATGCTCCCCAGCAAACCACCGATGACGCCTCCCACCGCAGTTCCCAGGATGGGCACCACGCTGCCGATCATCGCGCCAGCAGCGGCACCGGCGTAGGTGCCTGCAAGTCCGCCACCGGCAGAACCCAATGCCCTGCCGACTGCTTTGTCATCGCCGTCTTGCAGGCCTTTGGCGACATCGTAGCCAGCGCTGAGCAACATCAGCGGCGCGGCACGGCGGGTGACCGCCGAGCCCATCCGGGCGGCGCCCAGCAAACGACTCTCACTCGTCATGGAAGGTACCGGGATGGAAGCGGACTTAGCGGCATTGCCTTGCCTGGCGCGACGGGTCGTTTTCTTGCCCTTGCGGCGCTGTTCCGGCGCATCGACCGTCAGGTCTTGCCCCTCGGTAATCTGCCTGGCACCGGCCAGCGCCAGGAGTTTCGTCGCGGCCGCCGTGACGGCAGAAACCATCGCGACCTTGATCTCGGCGCCGCGTGCCAATGCCAGGGCCCCGGCGAGCACCAGCAATCCGGCGGTCGCTTTCGGTTGCGCCTGGGCCACTTCGCTCAGGCCATCGGCCAGGGCGCCAAGCGATACCATGACGCCGTCGGTCAACGGCGCCAAGGCATTGCCGCCCTCAGCGAGCATCCGGTTCTTGCTGGCATCCAGCGCATTGAAGCGCCCTTGAGACGTGTTCCCCAGCGCCTCGGCGGTGGCCGCCAGCGAGCCGTTGAACTTCGGCAGCGCCCCATCGGGGGTGCGTTCGGACACCAACGTGAACGCTTTCTGAACACCCTCCGGCTTCTTCAGCAGTTCCAGAATCGCGGTGTTGTCACCAAACAGGGTCTTGCTCAGCGCTTGCCGTTCTTGCGCAGGCTTCTGCTTGAGCGCTTCCAGCACCTGGCTGATCGTGCCCGCCGCGTCGTTGCGCAAGCCGTTGGCGATCAGAGCAGGATCAAGCCTGGGGTCCAGCTCGGCCCAGGCCTTGCGTTGCTCAGGCGTTGCCGCGTTGCCCTGGGCCAATGCCGTGGTGAAACCTTTTGCCGCGTCACCAGCATCGGCCTTGCTCACGCCGCTGTTCAGGAACGCCGCCGCGAGGGCCGCCACCTGTTCCGGGGTCATCCCCGCGGCGAGGCCCGCCTCGCCACTGCGCTGCACCACGGCGCCGATGTCGGCCGCTTTGACATTCAGGCCGCTGTTGCCGAGGTGGTTGGTGGCATCTGCCAGCGTCTGACGTTGCCCCCGATCCAGGTTCATCGCACTGCGCCACCCCAGCAACATCTCGCTGGCGGCCTTGACATCGAGGCTGAGCGCCGACGCCATCACTGCGCTGTCACGGGTGAAGTTCAGCAGTTCGTCCTGCCGTTTGGCCGGATCGGAACCCTCGCCGATGCCCGCCTTCGCTGCCGCCAGTTCGACCTGGACCAACTGGACCGCCGTGGCCCCGCTGGGCGCGACCTGTTTGTCGGCGGTCATTTTCAGGTTGGCCTGCGACAGCTGCTGCAACGCGGCCGTGTCCAGCTTCAGTACCTGGTTGAGCTCGACCATCGCCAACTCGGTCGCCATCGCTGACTTGAGCAGACCCGGTGGCGCCTGCTGGTCAACTTCGGCCTTGAGCTTGGACTTCGACTCATTTGACGCCGACACCGATGCGCCGGCTTTGAGCAACGACTGCTGCGTCGACAGAGCGACGTTCAACGAAGCCAGCGCTTCGCGCAACTTGACCTGCTCCGACACCAGCAGGCGGATGTCGAGACTGGCCGTGCTCAGGGCCAGGTTCAGCCCAGACGTTTCAGACACACTGCCCAGTGACGGCAACTCGATGCTGGCCGCACCGGACAGCGAATACTTACTCTCTGCCATCCCGCTCTACTCCTGTTTCACGCCAAGGCGAGTGATCGCGATGTCGTAACGGCGCAATGCCTTGCCGGCGTCCCACTCCAGAATCTCCGCTTCACTTACCGGGTAAATGAGCGGCACGACATCGAGGATCACTTCGATGTCGCGCTCCGAAAGAAGTCCGCCGGTTTGTTTAAAAAATCGTCGATACGCACCTGCAGTTGTGTCCAGTCGGGCACGGTCAGCAGGTCCAGATCGGGCAGCATCAGGCCGGTGCAATGGGCGGTGATGAACTCCGCGCGTTCCTTTGCCGTCTTCAGTTTCTTCATCGCCTTGGTGGCCCGCAGCGCTGGCATTTCCAGGGTCAACGAGGTCACGCTACGGCCCGCCACGCTGAGCGGTTGCAGCAGTTGCACCTGGTCGGGATCGGCCTCGGTGGCAGGCTCGAGAAAGTACGACGCCGGACGGGTCGACATGTCGTGCACGTACTGGGCGATGCTCACGTAATCCGGTCGCTTGAGCTGATCCAGCTCTTTGACCGACAGGCCGGTGGCCAATTTGGCCAGCTCGAAGAACTGGTCGTCCTCGTCGTCGCCGGCACGGGCCAGGGCGTCTTTCTGCGCGGCGTAGAACAGGGGTTTGAGTTGCAGTTGGTGGATCTGCGATCCGTCGTCACCGGTGATGGCTGACAACAGAATGTGTTGGGGAGGCGTCCAGGACATGAATCAATTCCTTGGGTGAATGTGGCCCCTTGTGGGAGCGGGCTTGCTCGCGAAGGCGCTGCGTCAGGCGACATTGATGTCAGCTGACACGCCCCATTCGCGAGCAAGCTGAACTGGTCAAGTATTCTTGGACACCATTTAAGGTTCACGCCGCCAGTCTTTCCCTGACGACCGGCGACCGGTAATCGTTATAACTGTGAGGCC
>NZ_VIUG01000072.1:0-4115 GCF_007828255.1 Pseudomonas sp. SJZ078
TCCAAGGCCAGGGCGGCCGAGGACAGTGAAGATTTCCAAAACTCGGTATCCGGTAGATCGTAAGGCCGCTCCGCTTAAGTGAACAGCATTACGGCAAAGTCCGGGCTTTTTGTTACCTCCACGTTCCGCTAGGACTTAAACCAATTCGGCCAAAGAAGCCGGGTTGAAGCCCTTAAGATCGGTGTAAGCGCCATTCTCCACTTTGGCGACCCAATCCTTGTCACTCAGCAGAACACGCCCCACAGCGATCAGATCAAATTCTTCACGCTCCATGCGCTCGACGAGCCGATCCAGACTCGCAGGGGTTGATCCCATGCCGGCGAAAGCGTTAGTCACATCATTATCCAGCCCAACCGAACCGACGCTGATGGTTGTGGCGCCAGTGACCTTCTTAGCCCAGCCCGCGCAGTTCAGCCCATCCTCACCGTCGACCTCGGGAAACTCGGGTTCCCAGAAGCGCCGCTGCGAGCAATGCAGAACATCGACACCCGCCTCGACCAACGGCAGCAGCCAGTCCTCCATCAATGCAGGGGTCCCAGCCAGACGTACGCCAAAGTCCTGCTGCTTCCACTGGCTAACGCGCATGATGATCGGAAATTCGGGCCCGACCGCATGACGAACGGCCGACACGATCTCAGCGGCAAAGCGGGAGCGCTCCTTGATCGTCGGTCCGCCGTAACGATCGGTGCGCTGATTGGTGCCCGACCAGAAGAACTGATCGATCAAATAACCATGAGCCCCATGGATCTCGACCGTATCGAAGCCCAGGCGTTTGGCATCCGCCGCAGCCCTGGCGAATGCAGCCACCGTGTCTGCAATATCCTCTTCGCTCATTGCCACACCGCGCGGCTCGTTTGGCGAATTGAGACCCGATGGGCTTTCGACGGGCGCATCCGGCTCCCAACCATTGGCGTCACGCACCGCGCCGGTGTGCCAGATCTGCGGCCCCATACGACCACCGGCATGGTGAACGGCATCGATCACGTTCTTCCATCCAGCCAGCGCGGCCTCGCCGTGGAAAAAAGGAATGTTGGAAGCGTTACGCGAAGCGGGCCGATCAATGACGGTCCCCTCCGACAGGATCAACCCGACCCGGCCCTCAGCCCGCCGCTGGTAATACGCCGCGCTCCCCTCGCCGGGAACCCCTGCCGGCGAAAACTGCCTGGTCATCGGCGCCATGACAATCCGGTTTTTCAGTTCAAGCGATCGGATGGAAAAAGGACGGAATAAAACGCTGGTATCAAGGTTTGACATTGGATGGACTCGGTTTGCTTTTGGAAGTCGTATAAGTATATTTTGTAAACCAAATGTCAATTAGGCACCTAGAGTCGCCTAGGTATCCTTGAGGAAACTTCGATGCTGGAATTGAAGCCACAATGTTTCTCGTCGGAGTGCCCGAGCCGGGCGCTGTTCGACCAAATTGCAGATAAGTGGTCCATGATGGTTCTGGCGGTGCTCGATGACGGGCCGCATCGCTTCAATGCCATCAAGCGCCGCTTGGAAGGTGTCACTCAGAAGGCGCTTACCCAGTGCCTGCGGCGGCTGGAACGCAATGGCCTCGTCTCGCGCAAGATCATTTCGTTCTCGCCCGTTGCAGTGCAGTATGAGATCACTCCACTGGGGCAAACCCTGCAACAGCCGTTTCGCGAGTTGCATAAGTGGACGCTTGATAAATTGCCTGAGGTGGAGGCGGCACGGTTGAAGTTTGATGAGGCGGCACAGGTGAGCTGAGCTTTAAACGGGTACATGACCAAAATCTACCCAAAAAGACCACGCCTATATCGTCTGGTCAGAAGTGATTCCGGACCTGAATATCAGTGAAATCATCGGGTAGTTTTGCGCGGGCACAAAAAAGCCGATCTAGCTGATCGGCTCAAGTGTCTGATTTTACTCAGGAATAATGGTCGGGACGGAGTGATTCGAACACTCGACCCCTAGCACCCCATCTCCTTTTTCATACTTCTTGAAAGCTTCCAAAATTTTACTCTGGATTTTTCTAAGCTAGTATTTACTTGAGCTCCAGCGGTGTTCTGCTCTACGAGAGTCCAGTAACGTCCATCAAGAGCCGACGTTTTTGTGGGGGGAAAAGTAGGGGGAGTCTATTTCATGGCTAAAATTACCATCAAAGAACTCGAGTCGCTGACCGCCAATGATGCAGGCCGAATCCTCAGGGAGGATGGCAATCTCGCCGGTCGAATCTCAGTCCGCAAGGACGGTGTGTCGGTCAGCTTTTTCTATCGTTACCGGTGGGGCGACCAGAACAAAGAGTACGCCTGCGGAACCTGGCCGCGCAAATCCCTGACAGACATCCGCAAGGCGCGTAATCAGGCCAGAGCGCTCATTGACGAGCAGATCAATCCCAACGAACACAAGAAAACCGCCAAGGCACAGGCATACGCCGCGGCTAACGTAGAGACCGAACAAGTAAAAACGACAAAGGTGCAAACGCTGACCGTCCAGGATCTGGCCAAGGCCTGGCTGTTGGATGGCGTCGCGCGTAAAGACGGCAATGCCGAGTTGCAACGACGCTTTAACAAGGACCTTTTTCCGGCACTCGGTAAGACCGCAGTGAGCAGCGTCTCCGAACACGATGTTCGGGCGCTGATCCGTTCCGTGGTCAACCGCGGCGCTCACCGGCAAGCCATCAGCTTCTTCGCGGACCTCACTCAGATGTTCAGTTGGGCCAGAAAGCGCCAACCTTGGCGGGCGTTACTGGTTGAGGGTGATCCGACTGAACTGGTCGACATCTCCCCATTGATCCCTGCCGACTACGAAGCGGAAAGAAGCCGCATCCTTTCCCCGGCGGAGTTGTTGGAATTGCACAACCGCTTCCAGCAAATGACCGTCGATTACAACGCCCTCCCCGTCGGACAAAAGTACGAAGGCATTCGGCCGTTAAAGAAAGAAACTCAACTCGCGCTCTGGATCAGCCTGGGCACCTTGTGCCGGATTGGCGAGTTGCTGCAGGCCGAATGGAAAAATGTCGATCTGGACCAGCAGACCTGGTTCCTCCCCAGTGAAAACGTCAAGGGCACCCGGGGCAAGAAGCAGGACCACCATGTCTTCCTCTCCCCCTTTGCCCTGCATTTCTTTCAGGAACTCAAAACCCTGACGGGAGACTCCCAATGGTGCTTTCCGAACAAGCAGGATGATGGGCATGTGGACGTGAAAGTGGTGAGCAAACAGGTCGGCGATCGCCAGGCCCGGTTCAAAAACCGCAAGGCCCTCTCCAGACGGTGCCATGACGATACCCTGGTCCTTGCCGACGGCCAAAACGGCGACTGGACGCCGCATGACCTGCGCCGCACGGGCGCGACCATGATGCAGGCTTTGGGTGTCAGCCTGGACGTCATCGATCGCTGCCAAAATCATGTACTGGCCGGCTCTCGGGTGAGGCGCCACTACCTGCATCACGACTATGCCGAAGAGAAGAAGTGTGCCTGGAACCTGTTGGGCGATCGACTCAGTGCCGTTCTTTCCTCAACCTACGAGCACCCACCGACCGAGTCGATGCTGTCTTTTCCAGCGTACGCCGCCACTGGTTCTCTACATCCTTCATAAGTCAGAAACTTTACTACAGCTCCCCGATCTGCGAAACGACCTCGAATGCGTCAGCACTGCTGCTCCTTGTTACTCGGCAAATCATTCTGCCAAAAGGTAGCAGCGAAGCTAGCTCCAACCCTCCTCCTGCCCCGCATTACCAAAATTGTCCTTTGTCTTACCGCTCCTCAAATAACGCTTACACTGGATTTTCAAACCCACGATTAATCCGGTAAAGGAGCGCCCTGTGAACATGAATTGGGATGAGCGTATGCGTTCGCATCACACCTTGCGTGATTAGGCAGGCTGCCAGCTATGCGGCAGCAATTGCAATGTCTCGCTCATCCTCTGTGTGGGTAATGGTAGCCGTTCAAGTAGTGTGATTGTGTTGCCAGAACCCACTCATTTCTATGGCAGGCCCAGTACCAAGGCTTGACGTTGCGGCATCCAATTCCATTTCAAAGCAGAACGCCTAGCTGTTGGGGGATGCGGCGGAAATCTTGGACTACCTGGAGGTAGTTCATGTATTCATACGAAGACCGTATCCGAGCGGTCAAGCTCTACATCAAACTGGG
>NZ_VIUG01000073.1:0-3932 GCF_007828255.1 Pseudomonas sp. SJZ078
TCCTGACGTTAAGGGCGATCGCGTCCGCTTAAAAATACGCGGACACCATCGCCCTTAATGCTGGAGTTCGGAAGGTGACTTCCCCAGCCGCTTACAAATGGCGGAATAGAAGCTGCGATAAAGGCAAAAATCCGACCGCTCATGCAGGAGTACGACATTCCTGGTATGGCATGTGCCCATGCATCAACGGCGAGAGGATTGAGGGCAACTCAACGCCTATGGCCTTTAAGCCCCATAAAGTCAGCTGGCTCGACCCGCCGCAAGCACCTCAAGATAAGATGCTGGGTCAACAAAACCGGTTCGACCGAGGGCTTTGGTAGCTATGTGGCTTTTGTCCCCTCCGAGGGCTTTGGTAGCTATGTGGCTTTTGTCCCCTCCGAGGGCTTTGGTAGCTATGTGGCTTTTGTCCCCTCCGAGGACATTGGCATCGTTATCCTGGCGAATAAAAGCTACCCAAATAGATGACGCTGGCTCGGCTGTATTTATCATGAATTAAGAGCAGGAAGCGTCGTTTTTTTGACCAACTCATGAATCTTTGAGCTTCAAACACGAGGGTATAAAAAATTATAGGTGCTTCAGATCTTCCTTAAAAGCTTTGATCTCGGATGACCTATCGCACATTAGGTGGTGGAAACATTAGAAATCGAATGAAAAATCCGACAAGTCTATGGGAAACTGACCATCTCATTAGGGTGCTAATCATCGCCAATTGAAAGAATGGAAAACTGAGTTTGGCGCAGATGTTGTCGAGTCATGGCGCACTCAATAAGATCGTTTTGAGTAGAAAGAGCCCTGCGTGGGCTCTTTTTGTTAACGTCGACAATCAGTTTAGCGTCCGGTATGGCGACCTCTATTGTTTATCTATCGGCGCTGCGCCATCCGTAAGCGTCCGGCAAACACGCCTTTCTGACGCCATCCGCTTATCGGCGCGGTGTTGCACACGATCAACCCCCGGCTATTCGCCGAGTAAATCGAGCTCATCGCCAATCACGCCGAGGATCTATATCTGTTTTTCGACTTGTCGTTCGACGCACTGGTCGAACAGTTGGCGCATAAGTTGAAAACCGTCAAAGCTTTCATTGCGCTGTGTAACCGGGAGCAAATGCCGGCGATTGAGGTGCCTGGTTTGGTTTGCTACGAAGACTTGATCGCAGAGCAAAGCAGTAACTTCATCTGGTCTGAGTTCGATGAACGCACGGCATCATCGATGTGCTACACCTCAGGCACTTACAGGTAATCCAAAGGGGGGGCAGGATAGCTCGATGCGCTGAATGGCGTTCGGGGTAATCACTATCTGTTGGGGGATCTTGGTTGACGGTGGAGCTGTGCAAACCACCCTAAATCCCAAAGAGTACGAAACTGGCGATGAGAAAGTGCAGTAACGGTTCACGCAAGCAGCGCTTGATGAACGGTAATCGCGGTTGATCTGGCCCATAATCGGTAGAAGTCATTTGTCGCCCCACATTCAATCAAATGGTTTTTGATGCGAACTGGAGTATTGCCGCTAGCTCGAAAACTTCCACTTTGATTGATTACGGTCAGCAATCAAACCTATTTACATTAGCGATCAGCAGACCTAAAACTTGCCGCACAGCGAGTTTTTTATTCCGGTTCAGACCAAGAAATTGACTCCAAAAGTTTATACACAGCTCCGCCGGTATCTATCGGTAGGGTTAGAATGCATCAAGCAGACGCTGGCGCCTCGTCAATCGCGGTTGCCGTCAGGCTTTTTACCAATTGCTCTGCCGTCATAGGGCTGCCAAGTAAAAAGCCCTGCAAGGTGTGACAGCCTAGTTGCGTGAGCAGGTTTTGCTGTTCGGCGGTCTCCACGCCCTCGGCAACAATTTTGAGCCCCAGGGTTTGACCCAGTGCAACGATCGCCGAAACGATCGCCGCATCATCATTGCCTTGTGCCAACTCGGTGATAAAGCCACGGTCAATCTTCAGTTCATTGGCGGGTAGGCGTTTCAGGTAGAGCAGACTGGAGTAGCCCGTCCCAAAGTCGTCAATGGAGATGCTGACTCCCAGTCCCGCCAGTTGCTCAAGAATCACCAGGCTGGCTTCGGCATCGCGCATGGCCGTGGATTCAGTGACTTCCAGAACCAGAAAGCGCGCTTCCAGCGCATGACGCTCCAATGCCGAGCGTACGACATTGACCAAGCTGGCATGCCCTAGTTGAACGGTGGACAGATTGACCGCAATGCTCCAGTCCCGGTGTCCTTCAGCGTGCCATTGGCTCATTTGCCGGCACGCTTCGTCGATCACCCAGTTACCAATCGGAATGATAAGACCGGTCCTTTCGGCCAGTGGTAGAAAACGATCAGGCGGGACCAGGCCCAGCTGCGGATTTTCCCAGCGAATCAGGGCCTCGACTCCGATCATCGGGCCATTGGGGGCAAGCAGTTTAGGCTGGTAGTGCAGGAGAAATTCGCTTCGAGCCAGCGCCTGACGTAGGTCCTGTTGCAATTGCATCTGTTGATGGGCATTGGCATTCATTGCACTTTCAAAGAAACAGTAACCGTTGCGCCCCAGTTCCTTGGCGTGGTACATCGCGGCATCTGCGTTGACCATGAGTTCATCCGCAGTAAGGCCATCGTTGGGAAACAAGGCAATGCCGATGCTGGCCGACACGTATAGGGTATTGCGGGTGATGTTGTAGACATTTCCAATGCTTTCGATCAGCCGTTGAGCTAGTGCTGCGGCATCTTCGGGCTCGCCCGGATCGATCAGCAGAACGAACTCGTCGCCACCCAGACGCGCGGCGGTGTCCTCGCAGCGTTTTGTGTCGAGAATTCGTCGCGAGACCTCAATCAACAAAAGATCGCCTGCGTGGTGCCCATAGGCATCGTTGATGGCCTTGAATCCGTCCAAGTCCATGAACAATAATGCAAAATGGCGTTTTTCCCGCTTAGCTTTCTGAATGGCCTGGTCAAGACGATCATTCAGCAGAGCGCGGTTTGGCAGTTTGGTCAGATTGTCATGCAGCGCCAACTGCACCAGTTCGCTTGTGGCCTCGTCGAGTGATGCCGCCAGAAGGTTAGTACGTACGTCGAGCATGGAAATGATCAAGGCAATGGCGAATACCGCAAGGCTCACCACGATCACCAATACGGCCAGCCACTTGGTATCGATACCGCTGTTGGCCGCGCCGCAGAAACTTCCAACGGGAAACTGCGCCGCCGCCATTCCGGTGTAATGCATGCCGACGATGGCACACCCCATTACCAGCGACGCACCGATACGGGCATACGTCGCTCTTTTTGAGTCCCGACGCAGGCGGAAAGCGATCCACAGCGCGGCTCCCGAGGCAAGCACCGCGATGACAATCGACAGGGCAAAGATCCAGGGAATGTAGATGACGCTCGGAGTCATCAACATGGCGCTCATGCCGGTGTAGTGCATGGCGGCAACACCCGCACCCATCAACAGGCCGCCTAGGGCCAGACGCGGCCAAGGCAACTCTTTTTGGCAGACCAACCAGAGGGCAAAAGCCGAAGCAGTGATTGCGATCAATAACGACAGAATAGTGAGCGGTACGTCATAGCCCAGAGAGATAGGTAGGTTGAAGGCGAGCATGCCGATAAAGTGCATCGACCAGATGCCGAACCCCATGGCAAACGAGCCACCTATCAGCCATAACGCTGATGCTCTTCCGGTCGAGCTGGATACCCGACTGGCCATGTTAAGGGCCGTATACGAGGCGAGAATGGCGACAATCACAGAAAATGTGACGAATATACTGTTGTAGCTGCTGAGAAGCATGAACTTCCATCCTAGAGCGCACGCGGCGATGCTGTGTAATTTATACAAAGTGCAACTATAAACTGATTTCTCATATGGGGATGCGGACAAAAACTTGGACTGGTTATGCCGCGAAGCCCAGGCTCTCACGATACTCAACGGGACTGAGAGCGCCGAGGGAAATCTTTATA
>NZ_VIUG01000074.1:0-2611 GCF_007828255.1 Pseudomonas sp. SJZ078
GCCGATGACGGCAGCGCCAAGCCGCAACTCGCTATCGACTCCTCGGCCTTGGGCGGCATGTACGCCGGCGCCATCAAACTGGTGGGCACCGAGGCCGGTGTCGGGGTGAAGCTGGACGGCAAGCTGATCGCCAGCGGTGGTGATATCCAGCTCGACGCCAACGGCCATCTGAGCCTGGCCGACACTTCGGCCAGCGGCGCGGTCACCGCCAAGGCCGCCAGCGCCAACGTGCAAGGCGCGGTGTACGCTGCCAGCGTCAACGTGCAAACCAGCGGCGCGCTGGACGTGCAGCAGAACATCGCCGCCCGTGACCAGATCAGCTTGAGCAGCGGCGGGCAGTTGACCAACAACGGCGTCATTGAAGCCGGGGTCAACGCCGACAGCAGCCGTAACGCCACGGGGGATGTGAGCCTCACCGCACAAAACCTCAACAACAGCGGCAAGAGCGTGATTGCCAGCCGCACCCTGACGGCCAACGTGGCGCAGACCCTGAACAACCAGGGCGGGACCTTGAGTGCCGGACAGGCCGGCACGGTCAAGGCCGGGACCCTGGATAACCGGAGCAGCGGCCGGGTACTGAGCAGCAATACGCTGAGCGTCAGCGCCGACACACTGCTCAACACCCAGGGCACCGTCAGCAGCAATGGCAACCTCACGGCCACTGTCGGGCAGTTGAATAACCACGACGGCTTGCTCAGTGCCGTCGGCCCGGTGCACCTGGAAACCACCGGCGTCGATAACAGCGGCGGACGGATCTCCAGCAAGGCCAACCTCACCGCAAACGTCGCCGAACTGACTAATCAGGGCGGCGAATTGGTTGCCCAGGGTTTGCTGACTGTCAGCGGTCAGAGCCTGGATAACCGCAACGGCGGCCTGGTCGGTGCGACGAACGCGCTGACACTCAACGTCGACGCCGTGGATAACCGTGGCGGGGAGATTTCCAGTTCGCTGGGGATCGACATCGACGGTCAGCGCCTGAACAACAGCGACAACGGCAAGGTCCTGGCCGGCACCGACCTGGGCCTGAAAGTCGCGGAGATCATCAACCAGACCCAGGGCCTTCTGTTCAGCACTGGCGCCAGCACTGTCACCGGACAACGCCTGGACAACAGCAGCGGCAGTCTCGTCGCCCGCCAAGGCCTGGATATTCGCCTCGACAACGCGTTGACCAACGTCGCTGGCCTGATCAGCAGCGAAGGTACCCTGACCGCGAATGCCGGCAGTCTCGACAACACACAAGGCAGCGTCTCCAGCGGCGGCGCACTGAGTCTTACTCTCGACAATGCCTTGCTCAACCAGGGCGGCGAAATCGTCACCGACGCCGGCCTCACCGTCAAAAGCGCCAGCCTCGACAACCGCAATAACGGCACCATCAGCGGCAAGCAAGGCGTACTGGTCGAGACCGGCGCGTTCGACAACAGCCAGTCCGGCCGCCTGAGCAGCGGGGCCAACCTCGACCTGACCACGCAAAAACTGACCAACCAGGACGGCGGCCGCATCGCCAGTAACGGCGCACTCACCGCCAGCGTCACCGACCTCGACCAACAGGGCGGCCAACTCTTCAGCAACACGGCGCTGACCCTGGACCTCAACCAGGGCCAACTGAACAACCAGGGCGGCCTGATCAATGCACCGCTGCTGATGCTCAAGAATCTTGCGGGCGTCAACAACGACGGCGGCGAGATCTCCAGCGCCCAGGCGTTCACCCTGGCCGCGCAAAGCCTGAACAACGACAACGGCAAACTGCTCAGCAACCAGGCCCTGACCCTGCGCATCGATAACGCCCTGACCAACCTCAAGGGCCTGATCGCCGCCGCGGCACTGGACGTCGAAGCCGCAAGCCTGAACAACAACGGCGGCACCCTGACCAGCCGCGCTGACCTCGACCTGAAGCTCAGCGGCGCGCTGGAAAACCAGAGCCAGGGGCTGATCAACGCCACCGACAACCTGAGCATTACCACCAGCGACCTGAACAACCAACAAGGTTCGCTACTGGGCAGTGCCATCGCCATCGATTTCGGCGCCGCCACCGGCGACCTGAACAACAGCGCCGGCCTGATCACCACCGCCGGTGTACTCAGCCTCAAGCACCTGCGGGACCTGAACAACCAGCATGGCGAAATCTCCAGCAGCCAGGACCTGAACCTGAGCGCCCGCGACCTGGACAACAGCGCCGGCCAACTCATCAGCAACGGCGTGCTGACCCTGGGCGCCCGCAACGTCATCAACCAAGGTGGTTTGCTGTCCGGCTTCAAGGGTCTGGATCTGACCGCCACGAGCCTGGACAACCGCAACAGCGGCACCCTGTCGAGCCGCGACGAAAGCGTCAGTGCCACCCTCAGCGGGACGCTACTCAACGGCAATGCCGGCGCACTGGTCGGTAAGAAACAACTGACCGTCAGCGCAGCCAGCCTGGACAACGGCGGCGGCATTCTCTCCAGCGGTGGCGACCAGACCCTGACCGTCGGCGGTTTGCTGAACAACGCCCAAGGCGGCTTGATCGACAGCGGCAACACCCTGGTCATCAACGCCATGACCCTCGGCAACGCCGGCGGCACCGTCAACGCCCAGCATGCCCTGAGCTTCACCGGCACCACTCTGGACAACACCG
>NZ_VIUG01000075.1:0-2394 GCF_007828255.1 Pseudomonas sp. SJZ078
ATGGGCATAAAAAATCCGATACCAGAGGACTGGTATCGGATTTTCTAGAAAGCCCGGCTTGGACTCAAATGCTTAAGTGAACAGCATTACGCTCAATGAGCGGCGTTTTCATACCTCACCAGACAGCGTCCGGTTTTTACAGCGCCATGTCAGCCGCTGGGTTGCCTTCTCGGGTCGTTTCTGGCTTGGTCGGGGCCGTGGTGGCGCCTGGCTTGCCGATCACCGGTGGAGGATCCAGTTGCAGGACCTCGCTGGTGTAAGCCCATTCCTGCGCCACGCGCTCAGGGCTGTCGTTGAGCTTGGTGCCGTAGCTCGGCACGATCTGGTGCAACTTTTCCTGCCAGGCCGGACTCGCGACCTTGTCCTTGAAGACCTTCTCCAGCACAGTCAGCATGATCGGTGCGGCGGTCGAAGCGCCTGGCGAGGCACCCAACAGGCCAGCGATGCTGCCGTCCTGTGCGGCAACCACTTCGGTACCGAGTTTCAGGACGCCGCCCTTCTCTTCGTCACGCTTGATGATCTGCACGCGCTGGCCAGCCTGCCACAGGCGCCAGTCTTCCTGCTTGGCCTCCGGGAAGTATTCCTTCAGCGCGTTGAAACGATCTTCATCCGACAGCATCAACTGGCCGGCCAGGTATTCGACCAGTGGGTACTGCTCTATACCGACCTTGGTCATCGGCCAGACGTTGTGGGTCGTGGTACTGGTCAGCAGATCGAAGTACGAACCGTTCTTCAGGAACTTGGTGGAGAACGTCGCAAACGGGCCAAACAGGATCACACGCTTGCCATCGAGCACGCGGGTGTCCAGGTGCGGAACCGACATCGGTGGCGCGCCAACCGAAGCCTTGCCGTAGGCCTTTGCCAGGTGCAGTTGGGCAACGGTCGGATTTTCGGTCACCAGGAACGAACCACCCACCGGGAAGCCAGCGTATTCACGGGCTTCTGGAATGTCGGATTTCTGCAGCAGGTGCAAAGCACCGCCGCCGGCGCCGATGAACACGAACTTGGCGTCGGTCTCGGTTTCGGTACCGTCCTTCAGGTTCTTATAGGAAACGCGCCAAGTGCCGTCTTCATTGCGGGTGATGTCTTCCACTTCGCTGGACAGTTTCAGCGAGAAGTTCGGCTTGGTTTGCAGGTAAGCGGCAAACTGGCGAGTGATTTCGCCGAAGTTCACGTCGGTACCCAGTGGACTCCAGGTAGCCGCGACTTTCTGGCTCGGATCACGTCCTTGCATCATCAGCGGAACCCATTTGCTGATCTGCGCAGGGTCTTCGGAGTACTGCATGCCGGCGAACAACGGGCTGGCCTGAAGGGCTTCGTAGCGCTTCTTCAGGAATGCAATGTTGTCGTCACCCCACAGGAAGCTCATGTGCGGCGTGGAGTTGATGAACGAGCGCGGGTTCTTCAGCACGCCGTTCTTCACCTGCCAGGACCAGAACTGACGGGAGATCTGGAAGGCTTCGTTGATTTCGATGGCCTTGGAGATATCGACCTTGCCGTTCTTGTCTTCCGGCGTGTAGTTCAGCTCCGCCAGCGCGGAGTGACCGGTACCGGCGTTGTTCCAGCCGTTGGAACTCTCTTCGGCAACACCGTCCAGGCGCTCGACCATTTCCATGGTCCAGCCCGGCTCCAGCTCATTGAGCCAAACGCCGAGCGTCGAGCTCATGATGCCTCCACCAATGAGCAGGACGTCCACTTTTTTTGCCTCGGCGGCGTGCGTGGTCGCAAGACCCATCGCCATCGCCAGGCCCAGCAGCGCCGTGTGTGTTTTCTTCAACATGTGTGTATCCCTAGGATGGAACGCCATTCCGCCCTCCGGTCTGTTCAAGGATAGACCACGCCCATGGCCGGCAACGCCAGCGTGTCTGGTTCGAATGGACTGGAGGATGGACCTACAGAGGCCGCGCAATACAGCGGCCTCGGTTTATGTCTCTCCGGCACTGACTTCTTGTAGGTCTTGGCTTCAGCTGGGTGAGGGACACTGCAAAACGTCTGGTGGCCTGTACTCGAATCAGCCACACAGACCACTTGATCGGGGCTGGCATGGCCTTGCCCGATTGTCGCAGCGGGGGGAGTTTACAGAATGAAATAACCAGACCGAAGCCTCTTTTTACATTCAGGGCGAAAACGCCGACCAAATGGCGGCGTTTTGATGGCGCCGTTCCGGCACGGTAGCTGCTTGACCAGCCATGAATTTGAAGTGCACTGGGGACCTCGTGGGAGCGGGCTTGCTCGCGAAAGTGGCGTGTCAGAAGTGAATTTATTGCCTGACACACCGCATTCGTCGGATCGCCGCCCGGAGCAAGCCCGCTTGTGTCTTGCTCTGCGATTAAACTGATGGTGAGAGCGGTGAGTGGCAAGCTGAATGCCCGGAGTGCTTAAAGCACGTGTGGG
>NZ_VIUG01000076.1:0-2391 GCF_007828255.1 Pseudomonas sp. SJZ078
GTAAGCGTCTGCCGAAGTCACCTTGCGTGACTCAGGCCGGCACCCACTGATGCGGTAGCAGTTGATCAATCTCACTGGCACGCTGTGTTGGCAGCCGCGTCAGCACATCTTTGAGATAGGCATATGGATCATGCCCATTCATGCGCGCCGACTGGATCAAACTCATGATTGCCGCTGCTCGTTTGCCGCTGCGCAGTGAACCGGCGAACAACCAGTTGGAGCGGCCGAGTGCCCACGGCCGTATCTGATTTTCCACTGGATTATTATCTATGGGTACAGCACCGTCCTCGATATATCGAGCCAGTGCGCCCCAGCGCTTGAGGCTGTAATCCAGAGCTTTGGCGATAGCCGAGCCTTCGGGCACAAGGTCGCGCTGGGCCAGCATCCAGGTATGCAGTGCGTCGATAAGGGGCGCCGCTTTTTCCTGACGTATTCGCCAGCGATCCTCGTCGGTCATTTCCCGCGCTTGCCGTTCGATTTCGTACAACCCGCCAATTGAGTGCAGCGCCTGTTCGGCCAGTTGGCTTTTGTTCGTCGCATGCAGATCGAAGAACTTGCGGCGGGCATGGGCCATGCAGCCGATTTCGGTGATGCCTTGCTGAAAGCTTGCTTTGTAGCCGGCGAAATCATCGCAAACCAGCTTGCCGCTCCATTGCCCAAGGAAGTTGCGGGCATGCTCACCCGCACGGCTCGGGCTGAAGTCGTATACCACTGCTTTAAGTGTCGAAAACGGCGTAGTGCAGTAGGCCCAGACATAAGCACGATGGGTTTTCTTTTCGCCCGGCGCGAGCATCTGCACCGGGGTTTCGTCAGCGTGAATCACGCCTTGGGCAAGTACCGCTTCGCGCAGCGCATCAACCAGGGGCTGGAGCTGCACACCGGTTTGGCCGACCCATTGCGCCAGTGTCGAGCGGGCGATAGCCAGGCCGGCGCGGCCAAAGATTTTCTCTTGTCGGTACAGCGGCAAATGGTCGGCGAATTTGGCCACCATCACGTGAGCCAGCAGACCTGCGGTCGGGATGCCCTTGTCGATTACTTGGGCCGGCACCGGTGCCTGGATCAGTGTTTCGCACTGACGGCAGGCCCATTTCCCACGCAAGTGCTGCTCGACGGTGAACACGCCCGGCGTGTAATCCAGCTTCTCGCTGACGTCCTCGCCGATCCGCTGGAGCTGGCAGCCGCAGGGGCATTGGGTGTTGTCGGGTTCGTGATAAATCACGGTGCGCGGAAACTGCGCAGGCAAAGGAACACGCTTTGGTTGCTTGCGTGGTTCGGCCTGCGCAGCCGGCGGATTCAACGCTTTCAGCTCGGCTTCGATGGCCGCGATGTCGGTATCAAGCAGGTCGTCGAGCAGGCTGCCCTGAGCAGGACTCAATTGCTCACTGCGCTTGGCAAACTTGTTACGTTTGAACCATGCGATTTCGTGGGTGAGTTGCTCGATGATGGTTTGGTCGCGGTCGTTCTTCTTGCCCATCCTGTCGACTTGCTGCCCGAGAGAATCAACCTGCGACAGCAACTGCGCAGCGAATGCACGCAGTTGGTCGGGGGTCATCTGATCGAGGTTGGGCGAGGAAGTCATGCCCTGGATTTTACCAAAGCAGGTCGCTTGCGGCAGCAGGCCAAGGAGCTAATTACAGCTTTTTAAAGCAGTGTGATTACACCGCCAGCCCCAACACGCTGCCAAGGTAGGCCGAGCACCAACGCTTGAAGTTGCTCGATATCCAGCTCCATCTCGCAGCCTTGTCGAATGCCGGGCCAGTGAAACTTTCCTTGGTTCAATCGGCGAGCAGCCAGCCAGACGCCAAACCCGTCATGCACCAAAACTTTCATGCGAGTGGCGCGGCGGTTGGCGAACAAATAAGCGCAGTGCGGCTTCGCCGCACCGAACACCGCAATCACCCTGGCCAGCGCAGTTTCAGTGCCAGCACGCATATCCATGGGCTCGGTGGCGAGCCAGATGGCTTCGATGCGAATCATTGCGTGAGTCCACGGACAAAACGAGCGCAGCCTTCAGGATCAGACGTCGGCCATTTCACGGACATCGACTGCTCGCCAAATGGCAGCTCAATAATCGCCGACCCTTCTGCCTGCCGTTTGGGTGTAGCTCTCAACGGAACGAAAGCCGGCAACGCCGCTGGCGGCTGATCTCGGTAAAGCGGTAGCCACTTGCGGATCACGTTGGCGTTGATGCCGTGGCTGATGGCGACGCTGGATAGGGTTGCGCCCGGTTGCAGGCATTCCTGAACAACCTGGGCCTTGAAGGGTTTGGGGTAAGAGCTTCGTTGGCGCATGGAAATCCTGACGTTAAGGGCGATCGCGTCCGCTTAAAAATACGCGGACACCATCGCCCTTAATGCTGGAGTTCGGAAGGTGACTTCCCCAGCCGCTTAC
>NZ_VIUG01000077.1:0-2031 GCF_007828255.1 Pseudomonas sp. SJZ078
CTTCCTGGCCGATGGCAACATCGAATACCTCGGGCGCCTGGATCATCAGGTGAAGCTGCGCGGCCAGCGCATCGAGCTTGGTGAGATCGACGCCGATCTGCTGGCCCAGAGCGGCGTTCGCGACGCCGCGACCCTGCTGCTGGAGCAACGCTTGGTGAGTTTCTGGTGCGGTGACGCCGACGAGGCTGCCATTCGTAGCGCATTGAGCGACAACCTGCCCGCGCACATGCTGCCGAGCTTCTTCGTCCAGCTCGACAGCCTGCCCCTGAACAGCAACGGCAAGCTCGACCGCAAGGCCCTGGCCGCCACCCCGCTGCCGGAACACCACAGCGACCGGCCGTACATCGCGCCGCGCACCGCCATGCAAAGCGCGCTCTGCGAGTTGTTCAGCGAAGTGCTGGAATGCGCGTCAGTCGGCATCGAAGCGCACTTCTTCCAGCTCGGCGGCCACTCCCTATTGGCGACCCGCCTGGTCAGCCGGGTCCGTGAACGCCTGGGGGTTTCCCTGCCGTTGGCAGTGGTGTTCGAACAACCGACAGTTGCGGCCCTGGCCGATTACCTGGGCGTGGCGACAGCGGATGAATCGATCACCTCGCAGCCGCGTCCGGCGGCACTGCCCTTGGGGCTGGCACAGAAGCGCTTCTGGATGCTCAGCCGCCTGGTTCCGGATTCTCGCGAATACCACATGCCGTTCGCCCTGACGTTGCGCGGCGAGCTGCAAGTCCGCGTCTTGCGCGAAGCCTTCGAACAGGTCAGCCAACGTCACCTGGTGCTGCGCAGCCGGATTGTCGAAGTCCAGGGCGAGCCGCAACTGCTGATCGACGACCACGGGCCGGCGCTCGCGGTCACTGCCGTTGCCACACAGGATTGGCGCGCGACCTGCGCCACGGCCCAAGCCGAGTTGATGGCGCCATTCGACCTGGCCGCCGCCGCGCCTTGGCGGGCGCACCTGCTACAACGCCAGGACAGCGACGAAAACCTGTTGCTGGTGTGCCTGCACCACAGCGCCACCGACGGTTGGGCCATGCAATTGCTCATCGACGAGCTGACCCAGGCCTACGCCGCCGGCCTCGATGGACAGTCGCCGGCCTGGACGCCGCTGGAAATCGACTATGTCGACTTCGCCCTGTGGCAACAGCATCCGGACACCCAGGCCCGACGCAATGCCAGCCTGACTTACTGGAAAAACCACCTGGACCAGGACGATTACCAGCTCGATCTGCCCATCGACCATCCACGGGGCGCCGAAGCCGATCGTCGGGCTCGGCAACTGATCGTCAACCTCGGCGCCCAGCGCGCCGAATCGACCCGCCAGTTCGCCCGTCAGCGCGGCACGACCACTTACGTGGTGCTGGCCTCGGCCCTGAGCGCACTGCTGGCGCGTTACAGCGGTCAGCGCGAGATTCGTCTCGGCACCCCGGCGGACCAGCGCGATCAGCCGCAAGCCCAGACGCTGCTGGCCTGCCTGGTCAACACCCTGGTGATCCGCAGCGAAGTCGACCAACGGGCCCCGGCCGAGCAATTGCTCGCCAGTCTCGAAGCCGATCTGCGTGCGGCCCAGGCCCACGCCGACCTGCCCTTCGCCACCCTGGTCGGCGCTGTCGCACAACACCGCGACCTGAACCGCACGCCACTGTTCCAGGTGCTGTTCTCTCTTAACTACGGCCGCGTGGACAGCAGCCAATGGCCGGGACTGGAGGTCGAAGAGCAGGTGCTGCCGGTGATCGACGCCAAGTTCGAACAGAGCTGGGAAGTCCAGGACGACGGCAGCGACATGACCCTGGCGCTGGAATATCAAGCGGCGCTGTTCGACGAGTCGACGATGCAACGCTGGAGCGCACAATGGTGTGCACTGCTGGATGCGTTGGTGGCGGCGCCTGGGCGAACGCTGATCGAGCTGTTCCCGCAGCAGCAGGACCAACAGCAGCTGGACCGTTGGAACGCCACCGAGCGTCACTACAGCGGCCCGACCAACCTGCACACCGCCCTCAGCCAGCAAGCCGCCCTCAGCCCCAACGCCCCGGCACTGGT
>NZ_VIUG01000078.1:0-1841 GCF_007828255.1 Pseudomonas sp. SJZ078
GAGCGGACCAACTACCCGCTGATGCTCTCGGTGGACGATCTTGGCGAAGATTTCAGCCTCACCGTCCAGGCGGTGAGCGGGATTGGCGCGCCGCGGATCTGTGCTTATATGGACGCGGCGCTGGCGAGTCTGGCGCAAGCGTTGGAGTATGCACCTGAGTCGTTGCTGGCCGATCTGTCGATTCTGCCGGAAGCGGAACGTGAGCAACTGCTGGTGGCGTTCAACGCCACCGACGCTGAGTATCCGCTGGATCAGACCATTCACGGGTTGTTCGAGGAACAGGTGCAGCGTACGCCGGATGCGCTGGCAGTGCTGCATGGCGATCAGCGTCTGAACTATGGCGAACTGAACGAGCGGGCCAACCAGTTGGCGCACTACCTGCGCGGGCAGGGTGTGAGGCCGGACTCTCGGGTGGCGATCTGTGTCGAGCGTGGGCTCGACATGGTGGTCGGATTGCTGGCGATCCTCAAGGCGGGCGGTGGTTACGTGCCACTGGATCCGGCGTACCCGGCGGATCGGATTGCCTACATGCTGGAGGACAGTGCGCCGGCTGTGGTGCTGGCTCAGGCGGCGACGATTGGTTTGTTGGCCGATGCTTCGATGCCAGTGATCGATCTCGGCAGCGGGCTCTGGCAGGATGAATCCGTCTCGAATCCACAGGTTGCCGAGCTGACTTCGGCGCATCTGGCCTACGTGATCTACACGTCAGGTTCCACCGGGCTGCCTAAGGGCGTGATGATCGAGCATCGCAACACGGTGAACTTCCTCACTTGGGCCCATCGTTCGTTTGACTCGAACACCTTGTCGAAAACCCTGTTCTCGACCTCGTTGAACTTCGACCTGGCGGTCTATGAGTGCTTTGCACCGTTGACCAGCGGCGGCAGCATCGAGGTGGTCACTAATGTGCTGGAACTGCAACAGGGCGAGCACGACATCAGCCTGATCAACACCGTGCCGTCGGCGCTCAAGGCGTTGCTGGAATCCGGTGGTCTGGGCGAGGGCGTGGACACGGTGAACGTGGCCGGTGAAGCTTTGAAGCGCAGCCTGGTGGAGGCGCTGTTCGAGCAAACCTCAGTCAAGCGTCTTTGCAACCTCTACGGTCCTTCGGAAACCACGACTTACTCCAGTTGGGTCTCCATGGCCCGCGAGGACGGCTTTGCCGCCCACATCGGCAAACCGGTGGCGAACACCCAGTTCTACCTATTGGATGAGCATAAACAGCCCGTACCGCTGGGCGTGCCAGGGGAAATCTACATCGGTGGTGCCGGTGTCGCGCGGGGTTACCTGAACCGCGATGACCTGACCGCCGAGCGCTTCCTCAAGGATCCGTTCAGCGCCACGCCCAACGCCCGGATGTACAAGACCGGCGACCTCGGCCGCTACCTGCCGGACGGCAATATCGAATACCTGGGCCGCAACGACGATCAAGTGAAGATTCGCGGTTTCCGCATCGAGCTGGGCGAGATCGAAGCCCGGCTTGCCCGGCATGAATCGGTAAAAGAAGCGGTGGTACTGGCCCGCGAAGACGTACCCGGCGACAAACGCCTGGTGGCTTATTTCACCCAATCCGAAGCGGTGGACATCGAAACCCTGCGCAGTTACCTGCAAGCGCAACTGCCGGCCTACATGGTCCCGGTGGCCTACGTGCACCTCGACGCACTGCCGCTGACTCCCAACGGCAAACTCGACCGCAAAGCCCTGCCGGCGCCGGATCTGGATTCGGTCATCTGCCGTGGTTACGAAGCCCCGCAAGGCGAAGTTGAAACCACCCTGGCGCAGATCTGGCAAGACCTGCTCAAGATCGAGCGCGTCGGTCGTCACGATCACTTCTTCGAACTCGG
>NZ_VIUG01000079.1:0-1423 GCF_007828255.1 Pseudomonas sp. SJZ078
TAATGCTGTTCACTTAAGCGGAGCGGCCTTACGATCTACCGGATACCGAGTTTTGGAAATCTTCACTGTCCTCGGCCGCCCTGGCCTTGGACGGTGATCCAGAAACATCCCTCCGATACCTCCTCGCAGTTCAGCCAACCTTCTGCCCGTTGCTGATACCGGATTGGCCGCTGCCATGACGATCAGTTGCACGGCAATGTATTGGCAGGCTGGTTTAAAGCGTATGTCCGAAGGCGTTCGGCCAAAGGCTATTGCGGCTTGGCTGGCCTCCCGACGGATGATGTTGTAAGCAAGCAAAAGTCCCCAGACCTCCTGGTAAATCAGGTCGACCTTCTTGCTACGCAGCGTTACCGCGTTCTGTTGCATCGAGCTTTTGATGTCTCGGAAACCCAACTCAATCTCCCAGCGCTCCAGGTACAGCTCGGCGACAGCTCCTGCGCTGTAGCTCTCGACCGGCAGCGAAGTGAGCAGCGACCTGACGCGCCCTTGGCTTTCATAGCTGACCTCACGCACGTCCCAGTGGGTGGGCAGATTCGGGTTCCGTTTGCGCGCCTGGGGCGAGACCTTCATCCGGACACGGCGATCGTGCTCACCGTAACGCTCGATTTCCTCCATCACCAGATTCTTGCGAGCCGGCGTCAACCAGTGGCGATTACTGCCACCTTCGATCACGCTCAGTAGCAGGTCCGCGCCCCAGAAGCCTTTGTCGAACAACGTGATGGAATTGTCCGGAATCCGCCCCAGGAACGTTTCGGCTAATCGCATCTCGCTGCCGCGATAGGGGCTGAGCTGGGCATCAAGGATCACGTGAGAACGGACATTCATCAAGGCAACGAGCCGCAGCATGGGAAAAGGCGTTTGGCGCTCGGTACCCGTGTTACCGGAGCCAAAATGCTCTCTGAGCTCAGGTGAATCAGGGGTTCGCAGCAACGCGCCATCCACCGCGAACACTTGTAACCCGTTCCAGTCATCGCCTTCGTACCGCTCGCAGCCCCATTGTTTACCTGTCTGGCGGAACAAAGATTCGACCGGGTCGGCTCCCAGTCGCTTACGCGCTTCAGTTACCCCGCTACGCGCCAACAGCTGGTCGGATGCCAAGCCTTGAGCGCAAATATTCAGGCGTCTGGCCACTTCGTGCACAGGCTCATCCCGAAACAACGCCATGCCCAGCACTAGCCAAAGCACCTGATCACTTGGCAGGCGGCGACGCCGAATGGTGGCTTGTGCAGAGAGGTTGAGCGCACTGGCGACCCATTCAACAGGGATGTTCTGGGTGAAGGTGCTGAGGTCGGAGAAATTGAAGAGATCGCCGAGGTCGAGCAATTGCTGCTGAATGGGCATAAAAAATCCGATACCAGAGGACTGGTATCGGATTTTCTAGAAAGCCCGGCTTGGACTCAAATGCTTAAGTGAACAGCATTAC
>NZ_VIUG01000080.1:0-1322 GCF_007828255.1 Pseudomonas sp. SJZ078
CCTGAGGAATCCCCGAATTTTCTTACGAAAAATCAAGAAGTTGGAATATTGAAGAGACCTGCATGAGTCGGCAGCTTGTGTTGCACCACACAAAACAAGATCCCGCCCCATGCAGGCCATCCGATTCTTACACAGCGCGCTCGCTCAAGCACTCCCTGGTGTTCACTCTCGTCGCCTGAAAACGTTGATGTGTTGTGTCAGCGCATTGCTACGAGGACGTCGGCTCACGCTGACGGGGCTTGGTCGATTTTTACCAAGCAAAGCCTATCCCAAACACACCATCAAACGAGTGGATCGGCTGTTGGGTAATCGGCATCTGCAAACCGAGCGCCCGCTGTTTTACTGGGTCATGCTGCGAGCCCTGTTGGGCTCGCTCAAGCATCCATTGATCCTGGTTGATTGGTCACCCATTGATGCGGCTGGAGAGTTCTTTTTGTTGCGCGCAGCCATCCCTTTGGCGGGACGCTCATTCCCGATCTACGAGAGCGTTCATGAACGTGAGGGTTGTCCGAAATATCAAAAACGATTGCTACAAGCGCTGGCCGAAATGCTTCCCGAAGAGTGCGTTCCGATCCTTGTGGCTGACGCAGGTTTTCGCCGACCATGGATCAAAGCCGTCGAGGCGCAAGGCTGGTATTACGTGGGACGCGTGCGTAACCGGGATCTCTACCGAGCCGACGCAGACACTTGGCTACCCGTTAAAAACCTCTACGCTCTGGCATCGTCCTCACCGAAGTCATTGGGGCGGATCGAGATGACCCAAAGCGCTCCGCACATCATTCATCTGTACTGCGTTAGGCATTCGGCAAAAGGTCGCAAACACCAGCGTGTCACCGGATCAATCGCCAAAAACAAACTCAGCAGGCAATCGGCCAATCGTGAACGAGAGCCCTGGTTATTGGCTAGCAACCTGCCGGAGGATCAATGGAATCCATCGAAAATCGTGGCCGTTTACAAACAGCGCATGCAGATAGAAGAAGGCTTCAGAGATGTAAAAAGTGAGTATTTTGGCGTAGGCGTCACTCGCCATCGGAGTCACTGCCCACGCCGAATCGAAGTACTTTTGCTGATCTCGGCTCTGGCTAATTACATCATTTGTTTAACGGGATTGCAGGCCCGCGAGGCGGGGCATGAGCGCCGTTTTCAAAGCAATAGCCTTAAACGCCGACGAGTGTTATCGCTATGGCGGCTGGGCCTGGAATACTGGCGTAGTGGACGCGGCTCAAACTCTCGAAAAACTTTGGAGAGACTTGAGCACGCGTTGCGAGCAGAGGTACATCAAGAGGCGCAGGCATTGGAATAGATTTGTGGGGATCCCTCAG
>NZ_VIUG01000081.1:0-1251 GCF_007828255.1 Pseudomonas sp. SJZ078
TGAACTGGCTTAATGATCCCGGACACCTCTTAAGGGCGATATGATTCGCCCCATCAGGAGGATCCATGCAAGAGCGAAAGACCTACACCCGCGAGTTCAAGCAACGTGCTGCAAGCATGGTTCTTGATGATAACTGCTCAGTTCCTGACGTCTGTGCGTCAATGGACGTTGGCCCTACGGCTCTGCGCCGCTGGGTAGATCAGGTTCGCAAAGAGCGTGAAAAACGGCAGCCAGTGGCAGGCACCAAGGCAATCAGCGACGAACAGCGAGAGCTTCAACAACTGCGAGCCAAGATTAAACGCCTGGAGACTGAGGCTGAAATCTTAAAAAAGGCTACGGCTCTCTTGATGTCGGATCCCGATCGTTTTTCCTGATCGAGGAGCTGAGGGAGTCGAGCACATATCCGACCAGACTGCTTTGCAGTGCGCTGGATGTTTCCCGCAGCGCGTTTTATGACTGGCTTAGGCGACGTTCAGTGCCCAATGTCGAGCGTGATGCGCTCAGGGCAAAAGTCGTGGAACTGCATGTCGAAAGCCGAGGAAGTGCAGGCGCGCGGATGATTTCTCAGCACTTAAAGGCCCAGCAGATAAAGGTGGGAAGGCATTTGGCGGGAAAACTCATGGCGGAGGCAAATGTGGCCAGCAGACAGCGCCGCCGGCATCAGTCCCGCTCCAGAGGTGTCGAAGCGTTTGTCGCCAAGAACCTGCTCGAACGTAACTTTGAGCCAACCGCAATCAATCAGGTCTGGTGTGGCGACGTTACCAGCCTGATGGTTGGGAAACGCTGGTATCACTTGGCAGTGGTCATTGATCTATTCGCCCGCCGAATCGTTGGCTGGGCGTTTTCTCTAATCAATGACGCCCACCTGGTTAGCAAGGCGCTGAGAATGGCGGTGGAGGTTCGAGGCAGACATGCAGGCTTGATGTTTCATTCGGATCAAGGCTGCCAATACACCAGCCAGCGCTTTCAATCTGAGCTGCTTGAGCGTGGGATAACGCAAAGCATGAGTCGTCGAGGACAATGCTGGGACAACGCGCCAACAGAGCGTTTTTTCGGGACGCTCAAATCAGAGTGGGTGCCCATCAAGGGCTACACGACAGTTGAAGAAGCCAAGCAGGATATGACCAGCTTCTTCATGCGATACAACCGAATCAGGCTCCACAGCCATAACAACTACCTGCCGCCAATAGCCATGGAGCAGCAGGCAGCTTGATCACCGTAATCGGTGTCCGGAAAAACTTGACCAGAACA
>NZ_VIUG01000082.1:0-1215 GCF_007828255.1 Pseudomonas sp. SJZ078
GGGGATGCGGACAAAAACTTGGACTGGTTATGCCGCGAAGCCCAGGCTCTCACGATACTCAACGGGACTGAGAGCGCCGAGGGAAATCTTTATACGTTTTTCGTTGTACCAGCGAATGTATGAATCCAAGGCCTGAATGAACTGCTCGATGCTCGTTGACTGCCAGTTGCGAGGATAGAACAGCTCCGTTTTCAGTCGGCCGAAGAAACCTTCACAAGCCGCGTTGTCAGGTGAGCAGCCTTTGCGCGACATCGAACGAATCAGCTTCGCATCAGCGATGCGCGATAGCCAGCCGGGCCAGCGGTAGTGAGCGCCACGATCGGAGTGAACAACAGGCCGTTTATCGTTGCTGGCCACCGTTTCGACAGCGGCATCCAGCATCGTGTTCACAAGCTCGGCGTCGGGACGCGTGCCGATCGACCAACTGATTACCTTCCCATCGAAGCAGTCGATCATGGGGGACAGGTACACCTTGCCGGCCGGGATCTGGAACTCCGAGATGTCGGTCAGCCATTTCTCATTCGGAGCTAGGGCCGTGAAGTCGCGGTTGAGGAGGTTTTCCGGCGCCGGACTGATCTCCCCGAGGTAGGAACCGTATCGACGCCGTTTCGGCTTGGCGACGACTAGGCACTCCTGCTTCATCAAGCGCTGCACCACCTTCTCTGAAAGGCGCACACGCTGCCTGCTCAACGAAGCTCGCATCCGACGGTAGCCATAGCAACGATGATTGCGCTCGAATATGTCCGCCATGGCACGACGCACTTCGGTGTACTTTTCCGCGACCTGCATTCGGGCTCGATGATAGAAATAGGAGCTTCGGGCCAAGCCCAACGCGTCAAGCAGCTCTAGCAAGGAGTACCTCTGCCTTAGGGCATCAGCCAGCAATGTCTTCTCCCGATTGGTCAGGACTTGCCGGTTGATGCCCGTCTCTTTTTTTATGAGTTCATTCGCCCTCATCAACAGGTCATGTTCAAGCTGCAAACGGCGAACATCGAGCTGGAGAGATTCGAGTTGCCGCTGCAACTCCTCTCGTTCCGGTGACGATGAGGGTTCAAGCCGACACTTCATGGATGGGGATACCTCTGGGCCGAGTAGCTGGTTTTTCCAGTTGTACAAGGTCGGCCTGCACACGCCCAGCTTTTGAGCCAGGGCTTTCGCACTTTCTTTTCGCGTGCACAGCGCGATGACCGCTGCCTGCTTCACCGCTGGCGGCCG
>NZ_VIUG01000083.1:0-1175 GCF_007828255.1 Pseudomonas sp. SJZ078
CCGGCGCCCACCCTGGACGAGGCCTGGCGCACCGAACAGACCCTGGCGACCTATCGCTACGACGCGCGCTCGCGGCTGATCGAAGCGACCAACGCCGCCGGCGAAAGCGAGCGCTACGACTACGACGACGGGCACGTCATCCTCCAGCGGCAACTGGCCGGCGGCGCAAGCTTTTTCTGGGAATGGCAGGGCACCGGGCAGGCGGCCCGCTGCGTGCGGCACTGGGCCTCGTTCGCGCAGATGGACACGCATTACAGCTGGGGCGAGGACGGCAGCGTCACGGTCCGGCACCTCGACGGCAGCGAAGAGACCTATGTTCACGACGACCGGGCGCGGCTGGTGCGCAAGGTCGAGCCCGACGGTGGCGAACACCTCAAGGCCTACGACGCACAGGGCCGGCTGATTGCCGAACAGGACCCGCTGGGCGCCGTCACCGAATACCACTACGACGAAGTCGGACGCCTGGTGGCGCTGATTCCGCCCGAAGACGCGCCCACGTCCTACGAGTACCGCAACGGTTTCCTGCACGCCCGCGCCCGTGGCAAGGCCGTGTGGACCTACCGGCGCAACGCCCGGGGCGAGGTGATCGAGGTCATCGACCCGGATCAACAGCGCACCCGCTATGCCTACGATGCCCACGGGCAGTTGCTGTCGATCCACTACCCGGACGCCAGCGAACACCGCTTCGCCTGGAACCGGCTCGGCCAACTGACGGAAGAAACCCTGCCTGACGGCAGCCAGCGGGTTTTTGCCTACGACGTCCTGGGACGCTTGCTGAGCCGCCAGGACGAACACGGCGGGGTGACGCACTACCAATGGGACGCCGTGGGCCGGCTGCTGCAGACCACCTTGCCCTCTGGTGCTACCCGAGCCTGGACCTACAACGCCTACGGCAAGATCACCGCCGAACGCGACGAACAGGGCCGCGTCACCCGCTACGAATACGCCGACGACCTGCACCTGGTCAGCCGTCGCGTCAATCCCGACGGCAGCACGCTGAAGTACCGCTACGACTCGGCGCGGCTGCTGCTGACGGAAATCGAGAACGAATCCGGCGAAACCTATCAGCTGGACTACACCCCCAGCGGCCTGATCCGACAGCAAATCGGCTTCGACGGCCAACGCACCGCCTATGCCTACGACCTCAATGGGCATTTGCTGGAGAAAACCGAGTT
>NZ_VIUG01000084.1:0-1156 GCF_007828255.1 Pseudomonas sp. SJZ078
GTGGGAGATTCTATGGTGCAGGGCTAGCCCCTAAATGCCTTTTGGTAAATATTCGCTCTGGTTCTTCAACAGAGCGAATACCACTCGGGCAAGCTTGCGGGCCAGCGCTACTAATGCCTCGGTTGTGCTGAGCCCTCGGGACCTCAGCCCCTCGTAAAATCCCTTCCACGCCGCTGTGCGACTCGCCGACATCGCGGCGTTGTGCATCAATCGGCGTGCCTCCGGGTCACCTCGCTTAGACAGGCAGCGGCGTCCCTTCTTTTTTCCCGAGTCCGATATGCGCAGGTCCAGCCCCAGAAAGGCGATGAAGGCATCGGCATTTCTGAAATCTCCACGCTGGAACGACGTGAGCAAACGGGCACCGCTTAACAGACCGATGCCTTCGACTTTCATGCAGCGCTTGAGCTGACTGCCCAAACCGGCTGCATCCAACTGCGTCTGGATTGTTTTCTCAAGCAAAATTTCGAGTCTTTGCATGGCCTTTATCTGGTTCTCAAAGGCCGTTTTGAGCAACGGCTCGTTTGACCAGCTTTGCTTGAGGCTGACACGCGCCTGAACCAAGGCTGCCCGTCGCCGGAAAAGGCTTATAAGCCGGCAATACAGGGGCGATGGCGGGGACCAAGGGTGCAACTGGTGGCCTTCGTTGTTCAAGTAGCGAGCCAACAATCGAGCGTCCAGCGCATCGGTTTTAGCGCGAACTTTCACACCTTTGCGGTAATGACTGAGTTCGTAACCGCCGATCATGTAGATCACACAGCCTTGCGCATAAGCCAGGTCGGCGAATTCCTGGTGATAGATATTGGTGGCTTCGATGGCGACATCCACTGGCGCAGACAATGCCTTGAGCCACTTCTTAATCTCAGCTTTGGTATTGGGGATCGTTTCGAGTCGATCGGATTGGGCGTGATAAATCACCAACTCATCTTTGGCGACATCCACACCTACGATCGGCTGAGCGGTGGCGACGGGCATTGCCATTGAAAATCCTCCGGGCTAAGGTTTGAACACTTGAAGGGTTCACCCAGAGGCGCAGGCTTGTTCCTATCGTCGGTCTAGGCCAGATGCATTCTTTATCGGCGCTTGGGTGAAAGGAGGAGGGATGAAATCTCCCACGGTCTGTACTGCGGCTAACAGTCAGAATCGAGCCTTGTCCCTC
>NZ_VIUG01000085.1:0-1051 GCF_007828255.1 Pseudomonas sp. SJZ078
CTGGGCGTCGAGCAGGTAGATCCGGGTGTTGGCGATCGGCTTGCCGATCGGCGTGCTGTCCGGTGTCTCGGCCCCCGTGCAATCCCATGCGGTGACCTCCACCGCCGCTTCGGTCGGGCCGTACAGGTTGTGCAACGCAGTTCCTGGCAATTGCGCCTTGAAGCGCCGCACCAGATGGCCCGGCAAGGCTTCGCCGCTGCACATCACCTGGCGCAGCCCCGTGCACTCGCCGGCCTCGCCATGGGCCAGGAACACGTCCAGCATCGACGGGACGAAGTGCAGCGTGGTGATGCCGTGTCGCTGGATCGCTTCGCGCAGGTACGCCGGATCACGATGGCCACCCGGACGCGCCATCACCAGCCGCGCACCGGTGAACAGCGGCCAGAAGAACTCCCACACCGACACGTCGAAGCTGAACGGGGTCTTCTGCAGCACCGCGTCCGCGGCGCCCAGCGTGTAGGCGTCCTGCATCCACAGCAGGCGGTTGACCACCGCGCCATGCTCGTTCATCACACCCTTGGGCAGACCGGTGGAACCCGAGGTGTAGATCACATAGGCCAAATGGCTGGCATGCAGGCCCGAGACCTGCGGATTGCCGGTCGGCTGCGTGGCGAAGTCTTCGTCTTCGAGCACCATCACCCTGGCAGCGGTCGCCGGCAGGCTCGCCTGCAAGGCCCGTTGGGTCAGCACCACGGCCGGGGCGCTGTTGTCCAGCATGTAGGCCAGACGGTCGGCCGGGTAGTCCGGGTCGAGCGGCACGTAGGCAGCACCCGCTTTCAGAATGCCCAGCAGCGCCGCGACCATGTCCGTGCTGCGGTCCATGCAGATCGCCACGCGGTCATCCGGGCGAATGCCCAGGGCGAGCAGTCGATGGGCGATCTGGTTGGCTCGCTGGTTCAGTTGGGCGTAGCTCAGTTGCTGCGCTTCGAACACCACGGCGACGGCATCCGGACAGGTCGTGACCCGTGCCTCGAACAGGCCATGCAGGGTCAGGCCTTGCGGATAGTCGACGGCCGTCGCATTGAAGGCTTCCAGCAGGTGTTGGCGCTCA